>JAILAR010000070.1 GCA_024681515.1 Eubacterium sp.
CCTTCAATACACGCGGCCTCCTCGGCATTGCAGGCAGGCACAACAAGACGCCGGTATCCCTGCCCTGCCGCAAAATGCGCAACCGCAAGAACGCCGGGTATCCCACGGACGGTTCCGTCCAGGCCCAGTTCTCCTAAGAATATTGTGTCGTTGAAATTCCCGCCATGACTGTTGCCTTGATTCAACCGTTCAATCTCGATGTTATCCACCGCTGATCTCTCGATCTCCACATCAATATTGGCACCATCGACATTCGAACCATCGGCATTCGTATCATCATTCATGTCGATTGCACACTCACGACCAACGTTCTCATTCAAATGAAATGAACGCTCATCGCCCACATCATTTGATGATGTTTCGCAGCCGGAGCCACCAAAATCAATTGACGCGGTCTCACGGTCGGAGCCAACAACACTCGACGTTGCCCCTCGGTTTGAGTTGCTTGCGGGAAGGACCTCCATGCAGCATAAAAGTGCCACTGCGATCGCCAGGTCAAAGCCTGAGCCATCCTTGCGCACATCTGCGGGAGAAAGACTTACGGTGATCCGTCTGGGTGGAAGACCGTAACCGGAATTTTTGAGTGCTGTTCGCACTCGGTCGCCTGCCTCACGAACGGAGGAGGACAGATACCCCACCAGAGACAGAGACGGAAGTCCCAGACTGATATCCGCTTCCACGGACACCAGCATTCCGTCGATTCCCAGAGGGCACCCACTGCTAATCAGACTGTACATATACTCTCCTTTCACCTCTTCGGGAGCACATACAGTCGTTTTATTTAATATATCTAACGGCAAGAAAATGATATCTCACGCCTGCAAACAGCCCGGATAGAATCTTCGGCAGTCATGATCGAGCTGCCAAGGATCCTGAATTGGTGGTGGATGAGATCCGGGTGCCAAAGCAGTGTAATGTTCGTTTCGAGACCTTTGTTCCGAAAGACACGAAGCAACCTGTTCATTCCGAAACAATGTATCTGACTTCTCACCGAGTAGAATCGAAAAATGATTTTTCTGTACCGACGACTCACAGATCAGCTCTGCTCCGTCCTCAATATCATGGTGGATATTCCTGCACCTGTACATATAATTACAGATTGCAGATCATTCCTTCGTCCGAGGCACAGTTTCCGACACACTTTCCTGCGCTTGTGTCTGCGTCTGTGACTCATCTGCGTTTTTCTGAACCTGCGCCGCATTTTCACTCTGCACGGCACGTTCTCCCTGCACAGAAGTATCTCCCCGAGGCGAAGCATCTCCCTGGGCCGCAGCCACTTTCATCTGATTCTTTGCCAGCAGGCTCTTCTCGATCCTGGATACGATCAGCCAGGCAAGAACTGCCATCGCGGAAGCCGTTACAAAAGGAACCAGCACATCCGTCGGATAGTGCACACCCAGATAGACTCTGGAAAATGCCATAAAGGCAGAGAAGATCAGCATTGCGATCCCCGGCCATTTCTTCTTTGAAGCAAGTAAAAGGGCCACTGCAATCGCAACCGCGCAGGCCACATGACCTGACGGGAAGGACTTGTCAGACTCGGCCCAGCCGACACGGGTCAGTCCGTCCACAACCTCATAGGGACGTACTCTTCCGACGATATTTTTCAGCAAAAGGTTATTGAAAATGAAGCTCAGGAGAAGTGCAAGGGAGGCATAACACCCAAATCTCCTTGTCTTCTTCAATGCCAGCAAAACGAGGCAGAAAGCGATCACACAGATTCCCTTATGTCCCAAAATTGCGAAAAACTGCATGATCGGATCCAGCCATGCAGCCCGAATATGTTCCTGAAAGAAAAGCAGGACATCCCAGTCCCACTGTATGATCGCGTCAAGCATTTCTTTCCTCGCTTATTTCATTAGTTTTCATCATATGCTTTATCGAATGATTCTTCATACGATTCACCGAACGATTCTCCGTCCAATCACCAAATGGTTTATCGACGCTTCTGCACGGAATACCCGAACTTTCCGAGTTTTTCTCCCAGCCGAAAATACTCTCCATGGGAGTATGCCATCAGTTCCGTATCATTCAGCCGGAACTTGCCGGAATCATCCATATAGGCTTCATTTACCGAGACGGAAACCACCTCCGCAAGAAAGAGATCGTGACTGCCAAGCGGCTGTACATCCTTCACTTTGCAGGCCAGGATCAGCGGGCTCTCATCGATCCCGGGAGCAGCGATACCCTCCAGGGAGACCGGGGTCAGCTTCATTTCCGCAAACTTATCGTGATCCCGTCCGGACTTTACACCGCAGTAATCCGTGGCAAATGTCAGATCCTTCGTCACCAGATTGATGGCAAATTCACCGGTTTCCTTGATTATGTCATAGGAATAACGTTCCGGACGGATTGAGACAGATACCATTACCGGATCCGAGCAGACGGTTCCCGCCCAGGCCACCGTAAGGATATTCGGTTTTTCACCCGGACGCTGACAGCTGACCATAACGGCCGGCACGGGGTACAGCATATTTCCCGGTTTCCATGTCTGACGGGACATATTGTTCCTCCAAAGTACGCCGTGCGAGTCAGGGGATTCTTCGCCTGACGGCTCAGAATGACAATTTAATACGTGAAATACACAAGCTCCTCTGCCGCCGGACTGGTCATGGCTACGCTGTCCGCGTAGATCACCGGACCCTCGCCCTGGAATTCCGGATAGAATTCCTTCTTGATGGTACCGTCCACGATGACCCAGTCACGGTCCTTCAGGGTCTTTGAAGCGCCGTAGTAACATTTGAATCCCACGAACGCAATATCCGCCGCACAACAGGTCATGGCAAACCGGCCAGGCACGAAGGTCTTGTCGCTGTAATTCGATGGTCTGTGCACCTGTGCCTTGAAATGGATCTTTTTGCCCACATATTTGTCCGGGTTATCTGCCGCATCCGCATAGAACAGACCGAAGTCCTCCTCTGCCAGCGTGATGGTCGGGCCGTCCGTATCGAACGGGAGCTCCACTTCCCCATCCATTCCGTTGTCCGTCTCCCCGTTCTCACTCTCAAAAATGATCTGGGCTCTGCGGTTCACGGCGCGGATGCTTCTGCGGTACTCCGCCTTCTTCGTATTCTCATTGCAGCGGTTGAAGATGATCATGTCCGCATTCCGCAGCTGATCCATCATCACCTTCTTCATGTTATTGACATACACATCGAATGTGGTCGCATCCACGAAGGAAATGATCTGCACCACAGTCCATCCCTTCGGAACCCGGATGTTGAAAAGCTTGTCCAGCTCCCACATTCCGTTGTACTCGATCATCACATTTTCCGGCTCATATTTCCGGGAAAGTTCCAGCAGATGATCCGTGTTCAGCGTCTCATCCGTGATAAATTCGAGATCGATGTTATTCTTCTTTAACTCCGCGGCATCATACTCTTCCTCGCCGTCCTCACAGACCAGGAGCAGTGTCTTCTGTCCTTCCGTAAAGCCCTGCTTGATCAGTGTATCCTTTGCAAATGTAGTCTTGCCGCTTCCCAGAAATCCCATAAAGACATATACGGGAATTTCCTTTGGTTCTTCTTTTTTCATTTTCATCCTCGTATGCATGCAACTATTTGTGATCGTGTCGCGTGCATTCATATCTAATCATAATTAATCAAATTGTGCGGTTCAATGATATAAACGCCCTTCGCATGTCAGGCGAATAATACAAAGTGTTAAAACACGCATGAAAAATCAATCAAATCAATCAAATCAATCAAATCAATCATTGGATTCCAAACAGTTCAGCCAGCTTGTCTTCCTTCAGCTGGCTGCCGATCACGCAAAGCTTACCGGTATAGTCCGCTCCGCCGTCGCGGATCTCAAACTCGCCCGGTACCAGATCGAACTCCAGCCATTTCCGGTTCTTGTCCGGAACGATGCCCTTGGCACGGAGAATGATCCCGTAAGGATTCTCCTCTTCCACCGCCAGCTGTTCCAGGATCTTCTGCAGATCCTCACGGTCAAAGCGTTTCTCCGTCTCCTTGCCCCAGCTGGTGAACACTTCATCCGCATCGTGTCCATGGTGGTGATGGTGATGATGTCCGCAGCTGCATACGCCGTTCTCATCATAGTGATGGTGGTGATGCCCCTCACCCTCATCCTCTTCGTGGTGATGGTGATGATGCTCGTGTTCCTCATCCTCATCATGGTCGTGATGGTGATGATGTTCATGTTCGTCATCGTCATCATCGTGATGGTGATGATGCTCGTGTTCGTCCTCATCCTCATCATCGTCATGATGGTGGTGATGATGTTCATGCTCATCCTCGTCATCATGATCGTGATGATGGTGGTGCTCGTGCTCATCCTCCTCATCCGGATCATATTTGAAATTCTTCATGATGTCTTCTACATTTGTGGAATGCTCCATCGCCTCCAGAATCTGCTGACCTGTGATGTCATCCCATGCCGTAGTGATGATCCTTGCCTCTGCATTGTGCTCCCGGATCTTGGCAACTGCCTCAGACAGCTTCTCATCCGTAACATTCTGTGTCCGGCTGAGAACCACGGTTCCCGCCGCCTCGATCTGATTCAGGAAGAACTCGCCGAAGTTCTTCATGTAAACCTTTGCCTTAGTCACGTCCACAACGGTAGTGGCCGTATTCAGTTCCAGATCCACGGTCTCGGCTGCCTTCTGGATCGCTTTTACCACATCGGACAGCTTGCCCACGCCCGAGGGCTCAATGATGATGCGGTCAGGATGATACTGCTCTACCACCTGCTGCAGTGCCTCACCGAAGTCGCCTACCAGTGAGCAGCAGATACAGCCGGAATTCAGCTCATTTACCACGATACCTGCTTCCTTCAGAAAGCCACCGTCGATGCCGATCTCACCGAATTCATTTTCGATCAGAACCACCTGCTGTCCGGCGAAAACCTCCTGCAGCAGTTTCTTGATCAGAGTTGTTTTTCCGGCGCCTAAGAATCCGGAAATGATGTCGATCTTTGCCATGATGTTTATATCCCTCCATTACTTTGCGATTTTGTCAGAGTTCTTCTGTTCTTTATCTGATTCTGTTTTTTCTGAAGCAGTTTTTTCCACAGCAGTTTTCGCTACCGATGTTTTCTCTGCGGCATTATTCTCTGCTACATTTTTCTTTGCAGCCGTCTTCTTTGCAGCCGTCTTCTTTGCAGCCGTCTTCTTCTCTGCCGTCTTTGCTTCAACCACAGGCTTCTCAGCCGCCTTCTTTGTATTCACCTTCTTGAACACGGAGATGGACAGTCCCGGCACCGTGATGGAGATGTAATTCTTCCGTCCGTCCACCTTGCCCGGCTTGGAATCCTTGGCGGTCTTGTTGTTCATGCCCTCTCCGCCGAACTTCGAAGCATCACTGGAGAAGACCTCTTTCCAGCGTCCCTCGGAAGGAACCGCAAGCTTGTAGTTCTTGTATACGATCGGTGTAAAGTTGCAGATCACGAGAAGCGTATCCTTCTCCGAATCTCCACGGCGCTCAAAGGAAAGCAGGGAATGATTTGCATCATTTTCCTGGATCCATGCAAAGCCCTTCGGATCACAGTCCAGACTGTACAGTGCAGGTTCGCTCTGATACAGCTTGTTCAGTGCCTTCATGTAACTGTGAAGACAGGTATGCGCGTCGAATTCGAACAGAGACCAGTCCAGTTCATCCGATTCGTTAAACTCCTTGAACTGGGCAAATTCCTGTCCCATAAAGAGCAGCTTCTTTCCCGGATGGGTCATCATAAATCCAAAAGCGGTCCGAAGGTTCGAGAACTTGTCCTCATATCCTCCAGGCATCTTCTCGATCATGGAGCCTTTCTCATGCACTACCTCATCGTGAGACAGCACCAGAACGAACTTCTCGCTGTATGCATAAACCATACTGAAAGTCAGATCATTGTGATGATACTTCCGATACAGCGGATCCAGCTTCATATACTGCAGGAAATCATTCATCCAGCCCATGTTCCACTTATAGTCAAAGCCCATTCC
>JAILAR010000116.1 GCA_024681515.1 Eubacterium sp.
ATACGGTGCGCTATCACAAGCACGGTTTTATCTTTCAGCAGTCTTGACAAGGCGCCCTGGACCTTCGTTTCATTTTCCACATCCAGAGAAGCGGTCGCTTCATCCAGAAGTACGATGGGCGCATCCTTAAGAAGAGCCCGAGCGATGGATATCCGCTGCCTCTCACCGCCGGACAGCTTCGCTCCGTTTTCTCCGATAGGTGTTCCATAACCCTCCGGCAGCTTCCCGACGAATTCATCACAGTTGGCCGCCTTTGCCGCAGCCAGGACCTCTTCATCGGTCGCTCCGTGCTTTCCCAGCCGAATATTCTCCATAACGGTATCATCAAAAAGAACTACATCCTGAAATACCACCGCATAATCGGAAAGCAGTGTTTCCGGCTCTACCGTACTGACATCCACGCCGCCGACGCTTATCGTTCCGGAGGAAGCATCCCATAACCTGGCTGCCAGACGGGCACAGGTACTCTTTCCAGAGCCGGAGGGTCCCACCAGCGCGGTAACCTCGCCCTCCTTTGCAGTAAAGCTGACTCCGCGAAGAACCTGTTCGTCATCATAAGCGAAGGAGACGTCTTTAAATGTGATGTCATGCCCCTTCGGCTGATACTCCGCTTTACCGGAAGCAGCAGGGGTATCATAGATCTCCATCAATCGCTTTGCGGAAACCTCAGACAGGAATACCTCGGCAATGAGGGCCAAGCTCTGATCAAAGGGTGCATAGATCCTGGTGATCACAAGAAGGAACATGAACAGGATCATAAAGTCCACCTGTCCTGAAAGGATCAGGTTTGCCCCCGCAAGGATGGTGGTTGCAACACCGAGACGCATGATCACACTGGCTGCATTTACAAAAATACCCGTGGATAATTCCCCGTGAATATTCGTCTTTTCATGGTTGTCGATCTTATTAAAAAGCTCCTTCAGGAATCGATCCTCCTGATTGGTGGCATGGATCTCCCGGATATTCTCTATCGTCTCCTGCATGCCGTCGGAAGCCCGAAGCGCTGCCGCCTTGGCTGCCGCCGCATTTTTTTCTGCCATCTTCCGGCTGCCGAACAGAAGTCCGAACGCTACCGGAACGCCCCAGAGACATGCAAAGGCCAGTCTCCAGTCCATGATAAAGAGCATGACCGCGATGATGGCGGTGGATACATAGGACCCGTAGAGATAACCCAGAACATGAGACCACACATGTTCCATCCGGTTCACGTCGCTCATCATGGTTTCCGTCAGATCCGCCAGATCCCTCTTTCCGAAGAAACTGAGGGGCAGCTTCCGAAGCCTCTCTGCCAGGCCGATCCTCATGGTCAGGATCTCTCTGTACACAAGTCCATATGTTGTTCTGTACTGCTGGATATGCGTGATAAGGGACAGGATCAGGAAGCCGACCACAAGTCCGATGAAGATCCACGCGTTCGGCAGAGGATCTCCTCCCGTCAGTGTCTTCATGAAATGATCCATGAGGAAATACAGAATCCCCATACCTCCCATGACCGTCAGATTCACGATGATGGTCCAGATCATTCCCTTCTTCGTATTGGAGACTCCCGCATCGGAAAGCGCGTATTTTCTCTTAAACTTCTCTCCAAACACTATCTGGCACCTCCTTCCGAAGAGATCTTCCATTCCACAGCCCGGTTATAGTCCTTCCACATGGAGGAATACATGCCACCGGCATTTACCAGTTCCGCATGAGATCCTTCTTCAACGATCCGTCCGTCTGCAAGAACAATGATTTTATCGGCTCCTACTACTGCGGAAAGTCTGTGGGCGATCATGATCACGGTTTTTCCTTGTGTCAAGTGCTTCATGGCCTTCTGGATCAGCATCTCATTTTCAGGATCTGCAAAGGCAGTTGCTTCATCCAGAACCACCACCGGCGCATCCTTCAGGATGGCCCGGGCCAGAGCAATCCGCTGCTGTTCACCGCCGGAAAGATATGTCCCTTCCGCTCCGATCACCGTATTCACACCCTTCGGGAGTTTCTCGATGATATCCATACACTGTGCGGCCTCAAGAGCCTTCATAACCTCGGCTTCGGTGGCATCCGGCCTGGCCGCACGCACATTTTCCAGGATCGAAGTTTTGAACAGCCTGTTATTCTGGAATACAAATGCAATCCTGTCCATCAGAACCCGGGAGGAAATGTCCTTCACATTCACGCCTCCCATCAAAACCTCGCCGGATGTCACATCCCAGAACCGGGGGATAAGACTGGCCGCCGTGGTTTTGCCTCCTCCGGAGGGGCCGACGAATGCAAGTGTCTGTCCGCTCTCCGCTACAAAGGACACGTGATCCAGAGCTGCTGTCTCCGCACCTTCATAGGTAAAGGACACATCCTTAAACTCCACGCGGTTTCCGGAGGGTTCCTTCGGAGACGCCGGCTGTTCAAGAATCGGAGCGTTCATTACCGTTTCGATCCGCGCAAGAGCCGTATTGGCAAGCATGGTTCCGCTGGCTGCAAACATGATCTTGGCCAGAGCTGTAGAGATGATAGCTGAAAATACCGCATAGAACGCGAAGTCCGTGATGAATCCGGCAAAGTTCCCTGACTCCAGGGCCTTCGGTGCCAGAAACAGAGTGACCGGTACAAGGAAGATAAATGCGCCTTCGGTAACCGTCAGATTTATGGACTGGGGAAGCCGGCATACGCCGTCCGTATATCGCTCCGCCTTGTTGCTGTAATCCTCGATAGATTCCTTAAATGCACGGAAGGAATATACTGTCTGCTGGAACACCTTCACCACCGGGATCCCCCGCACATATTCGGTTCCTGTCTTACTCATTACATCCTGCGCACCCTGGTATTCCATCATGAGCTTTGCGTTCTTTCCGCCCATCATGGAGAAAAGCGCCGCGATTGAGATCACTGCCGCCAGCATACAGGACGCTCCCATGCGCCAGTCAAAGACAAACATCAGCACCAGCATGGATACGAACATGGTTGCCGTTCCCACGATATCCGCCAGATTGTGGGCCAGAAGTGTCTCCGTCTCCGCAGACGCATTATCCAGACGGTTCCTGAGCAGACCGGATGCGTGACTGTCGAAGAAACCAAGCGGCGCCTTCATCAGATGCTCCATACCTCTTTTCCGGATGTTGGAAGCTGTCTTGAACGCCGCAAGGTGCGTACACATCAGTGCGGCAAAATAGATCAGGATCCCTCCCACGGCCGCAGCAAAAGCGATCCATCCATAGACGGATATTTCGGAAGCTGATGCAAAATCCGGTGCGGCCTTGATGAGTTCCTTCAGCACCAGCCAGATGCATACATACGGGATCATCCCTGCGATCATGGCGATGGCCGAAAGAAACAGGCCGAGAAACGTCAGTTTTCGGTAGTTCCCCGCATACTCCAGTAGCCTGGACAGCGGAGATCTTTTCTTCTCCTTCATCAAAATGCTCCTCCTGTCTTTATTGGTTAGGCATCGCTAACCTATATGGTATTTTTTTACTCCGCCTAAGCGGAGTATGGAAAGATATTATCCTCCGGACGGCACTGTCCGCAGATAGTTAGTCGCGTCTAACCTTTGGCAGTATATATCTAATAACTACATTTGTCAATAATCCCCTTCCCTGACCGTATTCTTCTTAGCATCCCGATCCATTTTCCTTCATAAATGATCTGATTCTTTTTGCATAAGCCCTCGGGTATTCATGTAAAATCTGCCCATGCCCCATATTCTTATAAACACGTTTTTTCATTTGCGGCAGATACTGCTTAAGTAGTTTTGCGCTCTTCACCGGGTAGGGTTCATTTTCTCCATGCCAGAATACAATCGGATTTTTGTATTCTCTCAAACCTTCCTTAATCTTGTACTTATAGCAGGAAAGTGCTGCATTTCCTACCGATTGCAAGGAAACTCCCTTATACAACGTATTCACTATACCACTGTTTCCCTTTCCCATGATACTCTCCACGAGCGCCTTTGGAATAGGAACGCCTTTTTTTATGCACCAGATCGAACCCTGAAAAACAAATTTAAATGGATATGTCATTATCCCCATCCTGATAGTAAATGCCGCATCAAGGATTGTCTTCTCTACCTTTATCCTTCCTCGACTGATCAACTCCGTAGCAATGGTTCCTCCAAGTGAAAAACCCAGAAGGCCATACAGGCTCCCGTCAAGATGCTCATTCACATACTGCTCAATCTTCTCGCTTGAATCCGATACAGAAATGAATGTACCTTGCTCCTGATCCGAATGGCCGTCCAGTTCACAGACGATAACAAAGTAATCCGTCAGAAAAGGAAGAATATCGTCAAACAGGCTGGATGTATTTGCCATTCCATGAATCAGCATAAGCGATCTGTTGGATTTTTGTCCATACGTCAGAAATCTCATCTTTACTCCTTTAATTCGGATAGTCATTTCACCATCCATTTGCTGTAACAACGCAATCATTTTTAAGCCAACACAGTAATCCACGCCTTCTTCGAATGATGCCTTCTTAATCCTCTTTTTTCCAGTATTTACCACTTATAAACAGCCAGTCTGTTATTAAGGTTTTTCCCGATTATTGCAAACAACTTGCCTCGTAAAGTATATTTCTTCATCTCCTCGTTATAACTTGTCTCTGATATAAGTGACATCCTCGGTTCAAGTTCAATGTATTCTTCTCCCGATTTTGTTCCCCATCCAAATGTCGCATTCGTATGCTTAATTGCATCATGATGTTTACTGTTCTTTTCTAATATCGGAGAATGAAGTTCTGCCAGAAGATATCCGTGTGGAAAGCTGTCACATAGCATATTCAGACATGTCTTTACCTGTTCTTTCGAAAAATACTCAAGAACGCCCTCCATCACGATGATATACATATTACTTTCAGGTATATTCCTTGTCCACTGACCATCCAGAGCGCTCCCCTCAAGCATTATGCATCTCTCCCTATCCTCATAAACCTTACGTCGTTTTTCAATCTGATCCGGAAGATCAACATCAAACCATCTGAGTGTACCGTTATCAACCTGCACAAACTTGTCATCAAATCCACATCCCAGATTTATTCCTGTCGCATTAGGATACCTCTTAAAAAAAGCGTTCAATTTGTTCCTGAACATTATAGTTCTCGCAACTACGCCTTCATGTGACATAAACGGATCATATTTACTCACGTCTACCCCAAGAGAATCAATAATCTCCTTTGCTTTTTCATCTTTGATCCTTGCATTTGGCCTCGATGTTTCACTAGCTTTTATTGCAAGCGGAATCAATGCTGTTTCCTGAATATCTCCAAATTCTAAACCCATATCATTTTCCTTCTCATCATATACAACATTTTACCAATTCTTTAGCTCATAAGGCTAATTTCAGTTCCATTGTTTTGAAGCCCGCTTCTTCATCTCACATTTGGATCACCGGCGCTGATCTGCTCGATCCAGTTGCAGATGGTATCGATAACCAGCTTTCCATTTCCGACATTACAGTGGTTCTGGGCATCCTCCTTATCCGTGAACAGGCGGAAGGTCAGGCTCTTCACATTCTTCAGCATATTGATCTCCCGTCCCACCATACGATAGTCAATAAAATGATCCTGATTTGCTCCCACGATCAGCATATCCTGTGTGATCCTGTCCGCAACAGGTTCCAGATCATAAAGCTTCAGCTTCCGCGCATATCCGTAAGCATCCTTTGCTTCATACGCATAACAGCCATGCTTGATCCCCCAGTCGATCACCGGTTCCTTTTTTGCTTTCTTCCCAAAGACATAATTGATCAGCGGTCTGGCGTGAAGACCCATCAGAAGATAGAACAGCTTCTGAATTGCCGGCTTTTGCATACCCACGATCACATCCTGAAAACAGGGAAATACCGACCATGCCACAACCCTATGAATCCGCTTGTCAAATGCCGCTGCTCTCGGTGCAAGATAACCGCCCAGAGAAATCCCGATGATTGTAACATCATCAAGATGAAAATAGTCAAGAACCGCTTTAACAGGCTTCTCCCATTCATGTGTGAAATGCATTCCCTGAACGCGCATCACTCCTCCCTGTCCAGGGCCTTCAAACATATAGACTTCATAACCCTTTTCCTGCATATAAAGGACTGTAAAGAGAAACTCCTCAAAGTAACTGTCGTTACCGCCATGGATCAGGATCGTCCCCTTGCTTTTCCCCTCCGGGACCACATGCATGACCGGGAGCTTAACATTCCGGTAGGGCACTTCATATCTTCTGACTCTCGGATGATCCCCTTCAAAAAAATCCGCATAATACTGATAGAAGAGCTTTGTTGCACGCTCATAATACTTCTTCTTATCCGGATCCCCGTCATACATGAAGAATTCGCTCATCCGGTAATAGGCGATGGCATTCTCTGTTCTGCCTTCCTTCATCGCCCGGTTGCCCAATGTGATCATGGCGCGTTTCCAATCCGCGCTGTTGTGAATCTTCCCGGCCACCGTCACCACATCCTCCAGCCGTCCGCCATCCCAATTGATGACGCGGTTCAGCTGGTAATTGAAGTTACTTTCATCATTCAGTTGATAAACGCCCTTCTTTAAAACAAGCGGTTTTGTAGTATCATATTTTTTCATCATTATACCGTCCTCTTTTTTTCGTTTCATACAGTTCTTCCCTCAAAGCGTCCCTGCCTTTTTCTCTTCCGCTGTATTCTTTCCCTCCTGTTATCCATGCTATGATCGCTTTTTCCGACTTCTCAAAATACTCCATATTTTTTTTACGATACTTTCCAAATGTCCTGTACATAAGTCCTATGAGCGGAACCATTCTGTATAGTTTCTTCTCTCTTTCTCGATTCGGCATCAATCCATTCAAATGGCTTCCATGCGGATATACGATCACTTTCACTTCTCTGCTGTAACCTGACGCTGCCAGGTTCTTCTCGATTTCTCTGACGGAATACTCAGAAGGCCAGGCTTCATCTTCATCTCCCGCAATAAGCAGAATTCTCGCTCCACTATTCTCAACATGCAGTTTTGCTTTTTCTACCGCATCAGCATTTCTATAGGCTTCATGATAGGCAATCCACATTCCCATGACCTTGCATTTTGCCTCATCGTGATGCTGATATTTGGTTGCTTTCACTTTCGAGAAATCCGCCTTGACAAAGGGAATATCCTCACCCTGCCATGTCGCCACGCTCCTGCCGGTCATCGTCTTCTTATCCTTCAATGTCCCTTCAAATGGTACATG
>JAILAR010000117.1 GCA_024681515.1 Eubacterium sp.
ATCAGATGAAATATTATAACTGTAATAGATAATGTTCAGAAATCATATATTGTTTGTTTTGTATCTTTGATTCTTGTAATCATAAAGAATTCCAGAAGAAGAAGGTAGCATATTAATGAATCTAATGTCAGTCTATCACTGACAGTTCTTTTATCGAAATTGTTTATTTATGATTAGTATCATTATAAATGGTCATGTAATGGATATTATAATAAAGAAATAAATGGAATAAATGGAATACATGAATGAATGAAACACATGAATATATGGAACGAAAATCAATGGGTAATTGAGAGTAATAATTTAGATGTTTCACGTGAAACATTTGAAAGCGAATGTATGAGAAGAAGACGCTAAAAAGTAATCAACGGAGTTATCCACAATACCCACAGTATTGCGCTTGGAAGTGTCATAAGATACTATGAATTATGTAAACCAAATAGCCACGATAGATAATCTATAAATATAGAGAGCATAGGGAACCGGCGAGCCACTTGATACTCTATAGACATAGAAGAGAAACATAGAAACTACGGGCAGAGTAATGATATAAGGTGATTGATTTATAAACAAAACCCCCGAAACATACTTGCGGGTATGTATCGAAGGTTTGTTCAGATAATATGTTGACTATTCGCCAGGACATCGTGCTCCAGCGCTTTTTATGAGTTATCCACAGTATGAAGTGACGTATGATTTTTGAAAGTGCTGTGTGGATAACTTTTTTGTTTGTTCATTTTTCTATTACAGCAATACCATTTGTTCCAGCTCTTTCATCTGTTCCAGCTCTTCCATCTGTTACATCTGTTCTACACAGGTGATTCCGAGAAGGTCCATTGCATCGCGGAGAACCTTGCGTGTGATATCAACCAGGAGAACACGTGCATTTCTTTCAGCTGCGTCTTCTACGTTGATCCGGTTCACGGTGTAATAGTGGTTAAATGCCTGAGCAACGGCAACTGCAAATCTTGCAACTACAGAGGGCTCATATCGGTTTGCGGCATCCTTAACAACAGCAGGGAAACGACTCAGTTCCTTCAGAAGTCCGAGAGAGGCTTCATCGGTCAGGAAGCTGATATCCACAGCAGCGGATGCATCGAAGTCATCAATCTTACGAAGGATACTTGAGCAGCGTGCGTAGGTATACTGAACATAGGGACCGGTTTCTCCGTCGAAGTTGAGCAGATGCTCCCAACGGAAGGATACATCCTTGATCCTCTGGTTGTAGAGGTCGTTGAAAATTACGGCGCCTACACCAACATGCTTTGCAACTGCATCTTTATCTTCAAGCTCCGGATTTTTCTGCTCGATGATCTCCTTGATCTTTGAAATAGCTTCCAGAAGGATATCCTCTGCGAAGATCACATTTCCGTCGCGGGAGGAGAGCTTCTCACCACCCAGGCTTACGAGACCATAGGGGATGTGAACCAGGCTGTCCTTTGCCCATTCATTTCCCATAAGCTCTACAACCTTAAATACCTGCTGGAAGTGCAGACGCTGTTCCTGGCCGGTTACGTAGAGGCACTTTTCGAAGTGATAGTTCTCTTTCCGGTAGAAGATGGCTGCCAAGTCGCGGGTTGCGTAAATGGAGCTGCCGTCATTCTTCAGGATGAGGCATGGAGCCATATCATACTCGGACAGATCTACGATCTTTGCGCCTTCGCTTTCTGAGAGCAGCCCGGCATCAGTGATGCGTTTTACTACATCATCGGTCTTGTCACGGTAGAAGCTTTCACCCATGTAGTGATCAAACTCCATACCAAGAAGCTTGTAGGTGCGCTTGAACTCTTCGAGACTGATCTCGACAAACCACTGCCAGATATTCAGAGCTTCTTCGTTTCCCCGCTCCATTTCCGCAAACCAGAAGCGGGCTTCGTCCTCAAGAGCCGGGTCCTTGTCAGCCTCCTGATGGAAGAGGACATAGAGACGCATCAGCTCCTCGATACCTTTTTCCTTTACAGCATCCTCGGAGCCCCATTTCTTATAGGCAACGATCAGCTTTCCGAACTGTGTTCCCCAGTCGCCCAGATGATTGATCCGCTCAACATGGTAGCCCAGCTTGCTGAAGATTTTGTAAAGCGAGTTTCCGATGATGGTGGTGCGGAGATGTCCTACATGGAAGTTCTTTGCAACATTAGGAGAGGAGTAGTCGATGCAGATGGTTTTTCCTTCTCCTTCGTCAGAGCTTCCAAACCTGTCAGCGCGGACCTGTGTCAGCAGGGTCTCTGCGAAGACATCCTTCTTGATAAAGAAATTAAGATATGCGCCAACAACACGCAGCTCCTGGATATAGGAGGGGAGTTCGATGGAATCGTGGATCTCCTGTGCGATCATGGGCGGAGCCTTGCGAAGTGTCTTTGCCAGACGGAAGCAGGGGAATGCATAGTCGCCCATTTCCGGGTTCGGCGGGATCTCGATCAGCTCGGTGATTTCCGCCTCCGTGAGAGACGGTACCTTTTCTGCCAGTATTTTTACAATCTGTTCTTTCATGGGTTTCATAGACCTCCGGGTATGTTTATCGTATGTATTACAGCGGGAGTGTAAATCTCGCGGTTGTTCCGTGTCCTTTGCTGCCTGATATCTGAATGCGTCCGTCCAGCAGGAAGAGCATTTCTTCTGCTTTATGAAGGCTGCTATACCAGGGAGCGTTCTTATATGCGTCCTCAGGGATTCCGATGCCGTTGTCACTCAGGAATACGTCCACCATAGTTCCGGTGATCTGAACGCGGAACCGGATCTGGTTTGCGTTGGCGTGATGGACTACATTATCGAAGAGAAACTCGATCAACTGAATGATGGTCATGGAATATATATAGGGAAGGACCAGGCTCTCATCCTTCACCTGTGTGGAGGAGTCGAGGACGAATTCCGGATGTTTGTCACGGAATTCCATGATCCATTCGTCCAAAATGGTTTGAATGGGGCGCTTCTCATCAAAGCTCTGATGAAGCTGCGTAAGCTGTGTCTGAAGGGTCTGCTCCATCTGTTTGTTCTGGGTTTCAAACTCCTCCAGCATCAGACGGGCCTGCTCGGGATCTGTGGTGATAAGACGTCGAAGATTCTCCAACCGGTGTGTCTGACAGGAGAGAGGAGTTGCAACGCGACTCTTCAGAATGGTTGCAAGATAGGTCTTGTCAAAGGCCTCAAGCAAAAGGATCTGTTCTCCGTGGGAACGGATGTCGGGTGTATCTGTTTCCACATATTCAAAAATCTCAGCGTCTTCCTCTTCCTCGAAGGCGGGACTCTTGCTTAGCTGGATCAGAGAAAGCTGTGCTTTTCTCAATGTGCGGAGACGATCCTCGGTTTCACGAAGAACCTCCTGCTCTGCAGCCTGCTGTTCTTCCAATTCATGCTTCCTTTGGGTCAGCTCCTCTATGTTCTGCATGAGCTCGGTTTCCTTTTGATTGGAAGCATCCTGACTCTGGATCGGGCTGAATACATTTTTCTTACGACTCGTATTCAGAGAATAGAGATTCCTGGTTCGATTCAGTTCATCCAATCGGATATTCAGTTCGAAAAGCTCCGTCTTGATGTCGCGAAGACGGGACAGGGCATCCTCGTGTTCGCAGCCGAAATGCTTCAACATTTCCGTGGTCGCCTTCAGGATTGGGGATAACTGCTCTTTCTTTTCCATTGTCGTTTGACTTCCTTTCGATCGTCATTCCCTTGCGTGGCCTCAGCCCTCATCTACAAACGAATCTGTATTTTGATCATCCGAACGTTTCTCATGCTTCTCGGTCTTCTTTCCGTTTTTTCCCTTGTCAGCAGAGGCCTTCTTCGCCGGAGCCTCGTCGATCAATTCGTCCTCGAGAGAGGAGCGGCGGGGCTTCGTCGGAACATCCTCCGTCATTTTGTTTTCCACGGAGGAGCGGCGGGATTTCGCCGGAGTATCATCATCGATCAGATCGTCCTCCGAAGAGGGACGCTGAGGCTTCACAGGCACCTCATCGACATATTCGTCCCAGGAGGCGTCATCCTCGCTGCGTTCCGGCTTCGGACGGGGCGGGCGTTTCTTGATGACAGGTACATCCCCCTCATCTTCGATGGTATTCAGCATCTTCTTTTCAGCCTTGCGGCGTTCATGCTCTTCGATGGCTTCCTTGCCGTCGCGGGCGGGAACCGGTCCGTCACCGAAGTAGCGGTGGATCACAACCCGGTTTTTCCTTCGCAGCTTCACCACGAGGATGGTGATGATACAGATGCCGGAGGCTGCCAGAAGGGCAGCGATGATGAGAGGCAAATGTTGCCGCATCACGTCCTTAATAATCTCAGAGCGTGTAGGCGCAGGCGTGATATCTGCAGCCTTTGATTCCGAACGCCCTTCAACCGTATATTTTGACAAATCCTCTGCCATGGCCGACTGGTCGGAGAGTATGGGGACGGTGGCAAGTGTCGAATTCCTGTAGCTGAGCACTATTTCACCCACCTGCTCACCGGAACGGTTCGAAAAGAGCGTGACATCTTTTTTGATGTCATCTGTGCCGACGGTTGTCCGGGCATAGATCGTAACGGAACGGTCTACGGAGAATTCCGGAAGAGCATGTCCCAGTCGTTCATAATAATTCTCCAGGATCGGGTTTCCTTCGGTTTCGTGGATGGAAAGCTCGAAGTCCTGAAGTGGTGTGATCCGGTGATAATTCTCAAATGCAAACTCCAAAAGCTTTTTGGCATCATCAAATCGGTCGTACTGACCCGGGCATCCGAAAACGACGGCCACCAGCCGACGACCGTTTTTTTCCGCAAAGCCCACGTAGGTATTTCCGGCAGACTCGGTGTAGCCGGTCTTTCCGCCGGTGCAATACTCATAATAAACATCGGTTATATCGTACAGCATCTGATTTGTGGTCCAGAGCTCGCGTTCGCCCACCATATTTGTGGCCGGGATCCAGTAGCTCTCTGTGCGGATCACGTCACGGATGCGGGACCTGCCGTAAGCGGCCTGGGCGATCTTCGCCATATCGTAGGCGGTTGTGTAGTGGTTATCATCCGGAAGCCCATTTGCATTTACAAAATGTGTCTCCTTGCAGCCCAGCTCCTCGGCCTTCTGGTTCATGGCCTTAACAAACTTGGCCATGGTACCTGATACGGTCATGCCCAGTACATTTGCGGCATCATTAGCCGAGGGAAGGAGCATGGCATAGAAAAGGTCCAGCACGGAGATCTCCTCGCCGGGAGACAGGCCGATGGTCACTGCATCCGAAAGAATGCCGTCCAGAGCACCTGCGGATACAGTAACCTTGTCAGTTACGTTCAGGTTGTCTGCGGCAAGGATGGCGGTCATCAGCTTTGTAGTGCTGGCAGGCTCGCTGCGTTTATGCGGATCCTTTTGGTACAGAATATCCCCGGTATCGATGTCCATGACGATGGCGGACTTCGCTGTCACCTCGGGTGCATCTGTCGGGAAGGGATCGGTTTCCTCCGTGGTCTTAGAGTTCGTCGATTCATTTCCGGGAATCTCGGCCGGGCCTGCTGCATACACCGGACAGGACAGGCAAAGCAGCAGAAATATCGTAATAAAGAAAATGCGTTTCTTCATATTTATATCTCCAGATAGAATACCCTCTTATTGTGCCACAAATGCCATGAAATGACAAGGTTGCTTTTTCCCCGGTGCTATCGTATAATGAACCGGACTTTTACAGGAAAAAACAAGGGAAAAGAGGGCAGAAGCATGCGTCTTAGAAATGTACCGGGATCCCGCGAGGTGATTGCTGAAAACGAATATGTGGTTCATGATGAGAAGACAAAAAAGGGGAATTGGGCCTTAGTCTTCGGAAATGACCATCCCATCCACGTGGAGATCGGTATGGGGAAGGGCAGCTTCCTGATGGAAATGGCCCGCCTGCATCCGGAGATCAACTATCTGGGGATCGAGAAGTATTCCAGCGTTCTGCTCCGCGCCATCGAAAAGCATGAGGAAGCACCGGAGCTCACAAATCTTATGTTTATCCGTATGGATGCCGAGGAGATCGAAGATGTTTTTGCCCCGGGAGAGATCGCATACATTTACCTGAATTTTTCGGATCCCTGGCCGAAGGATCGCCACGCCAAGCGCAGGCTGACCTCGGACCGGTTCCTGGGACGGTATGAGCGGCTGCTTGCTGAAGGGGGTGGCGTTACATTTAAAACAGATAATGTGGATCTTTTTGATTTCTCCGTGGAATCTGCAGAGGCCTGTGGCTGGGAGCGGCTGGCCATCAGCCGGGATCTGCACAGCAGCCCCTACGCCGAAGGAAATGTTATGACGGAGTATGAGAGGAAGTTTTCCGGCCTCGGAAACAAGATCTGCATGCTGAAGATCCGCCCGGGACGGTAGAATAAAGTAGAATTTAGGTGTCTGACAGGGCAGAATCGGGTCTTGAGGGTGCTTTGGAATGGTTGGATTTGTGAAAAATTTAAGAAATCAATTGTGAAAATTGTGCAAATTCCCAAAAAAGAAGAAGTATCGAAAAATGGGTTGCAAATATCAAAATGTTGTAATATAATCAACAAGTGTTTCCGAGGGAAACATAATAAATACGGGCCGCTAGCTCATTTGGTAGAGCACCTGACTCTTAATCAGGGTGTGCGGGGTT
>JAILAR010000131.1 GCA_024681515.1 Eubacterium sp.
ATGCCAGAGAGTTTGGCATCCGGTATCACGATCTTCCGGATGGCGCGGATGACTCATTCTTCCTCTGTAAAGAACTGATTCCGGGATATCTGCATGATGTGACCGGAGTATATCAGACTCCGCAGGGATACTATGTGAAGGACGAGGATGTGGATGAGTTTGATAAAGGCTTTCCGCCCAAAGAGAAACTGAAGCTACCGGGACAAATATTCGGATAAGCGTTAATAATGATGGTGACCGCTGATGGAACTTTTTAGTCTGTCGGCGGTCTTTACTCTTGGTGAAAAAAGTTTCACTGCTATAATAAACATGACATACAGTTGTCGTGTTTGATTTGATATGATACATACGGAGCGTGAGAGGGAGGAACCATCATGTCGAAGACATGATATTCATTGTTCCGACCGACATGCCGCCGAACGAAGTGAGGGGGCGTAACCTGGGAATGAAGATAGACAGGCTTATCGGGATACTGTCCGTGCTGCTGCAGGAAGAGAAAACTACGGCACCGGAGCTGGCGGAACGGTTTGAGGTATCGAGAAGGACAATCAATCGTGATATCGAGGATCTGTGCAAGGCAGGTATTCCTGTACAGACAACGCAGGGAACCGGCGGTGGTATCAGCATTGTGGACGGATACCGGATGGACAGGACGATTTTGACATCAAAGGATATGCAGATGATCCTTGCCGGGCTTCGGAGTCTGGACAGCGTGAGCGGAAGCAGTTATTACGGTCAGCTGATGGAGAAGATACAAGCGGGATCTTCTGAGTTTATCACCGGCAGGGATTCCATTCTGATTGATCTGTCATCATGGTACCGGGATTCGCTCGCTCCAAAGATTGAAACCATTCAGGATGCAATCGGGTTAAGGAAGACCATCAGGTTTAAGTATTATTCTCCTAGCGGGGACACGGAAAGGGAGATGGAGCCTTATTATCTGATCTTCAAATGGACAAGCTGGTATGTCTACGGATACTGTCTCTTGAGAAACGATTTCAGACTATTTAAGCTGAATCGCATGGATAATATCACGCATAAAGCCTCCTTTGAGGGGAATCGTGAGGTTCCGATGCCGGATCTGTCAAGCGAGAAAGTATTTCCTGCGAAAGACCAAGTTAAGGCGTTGTTTGATCCTTCGATGAAATGGCAGCTTGTGGAAGAGTATGGCGTGGATTCCTTTACGGAACAAGATGACGGAAGCCTGTTGTTTGAACACGAGTATGCGGATGATGAGGGACTGCTTTCCTGGATGCTTTCGTGCAGAGATAAGGTGACTGTCCTGGAACCGGGGCGTATCAGGGAAAAACTCTATCAGATTACCTCTGAAATAGCCAAAAGATATGAAGGAGAATGGAAATGAAAAACAAGGCGTTGGTCGTGATAGACCTTCAGAATGACATTACGAAGTATTGACGCTTGAAGAGTGCATGAGGGAAAAGGAGGATAAGACATTATGAGATTGGATGGTTTCGGGTTACTTGTTGAAGATATGGGAAAGATGATCCGGTTTTATAGGGATGTGCTTGGATTTGAGATCAAGGAAGCGGAGGATGCTTCCAATGTGTATCTTGTGAAAGACGGAACGCTGTTTCTGCTGTACGGCAGGAATGATTTTGAGAAGATGACAAGCCACCGATATGAGTATGTTAATGGTCTGAATGGTCATTCGGAGATTGCTCTTTATGTTAATACCTTTGATGAGGTTGATGCAGCATTCAAAAATGCGGTAGAGAATGGGGCAACACCAGTTTTAGAGCCGGAACTTGAACCGTGGGGACAGCGAACCTGTTATATTGCTGATCCTGAAGGAAATCTGATCGAGATCGGTTCCTGGAATAAGCCTTTTGAAGATAAGGATGTGGGGAGGTAAACATAAGTGGCGTTTGATTTCAGGAAAGAATACAAAGAGTTTTATATGCCGAAGAATAAGCCTGGCATCGTGTCGGTACCGAGGATGAACTATATTGCCGTGCGCGGAACTGGGGATCCGAACCAAGAGGATGGAGAATACAAGCAGTCTATCGGGTTGCTATACGGTATCGCATTTACAATCAAGATGAGCAAGAAGGGTGATCATCGGATCCCCGGGTATTTCGATTATGTTGTTCCGCCATTGGAGGGATTCTGGTGGCAGGATGAGCGGCATCCGGTGGATGCCACGCTGCGAACCGACCGAGCCGGCAGGCGAGAAAGAGTGGATGGAATCGACTATGCGCACAAGGAAGATTTCCATTGGATATCCGTAATCCGTCTTCCTGACTTTGTGACAGAAGAAGATTTCAGGTGGGCTGTGAATGAGGCGACGGAAAAGAAAAAACAGGATTTCTCCAAAGTGGAGTTCCTTTCAGTTGAGGAAGGACTTTGCGTACAGTGTATGCATATCGGTTCTTATGATGATGAGCCTGCTACGGTTGCCATGATGCATGAGTTCATGGAACAGCAGGGTTATGAGCTGGATATTACGGAGAGGCGCCTTCATCATGAGATCTATCTGAGTGATGCCAGGAAGGTAGCTCCGGAGAAGCTGAAGACCGTGATCAGGCATCCGATCAAGGCAAAGGGGGATTGAACA
>JAILAR010000163.1 GCA_024681515.1 Eubacterium sp.
GAATAATATGAGGGAGCAGGGCACTGCGGATATGATGCCGGCCCGGCGTGATGAGGATGATCCTTCAGAAGCATCCGGCATGGATTGGAGTACTGTGTCCTGGAAGGATCGAGAAACTGCGCAGCAGCTCCTCATCCGCTACGCCCATACGGTTCCTGACACAAATATCACCATGGAAGCCATTCGGGCACATTTCCCGGAAGGGGAGAAGCTGGAGGCGGAGGAGATCACACCGTTCTCTTCAAAACTGAAATATTCCGAAATCCGTACAAAGGAAGGAACGTATCGGTTCGGCGCGCCGGAATTCCTGCTTTCTGCGGAGCAGCTGGAAGCAAACAGGGAGCGGATCGAGGCCTATACCGGTAAGGGGCAGAGAGTTCTTGCGCTTGTAAGTGCAAGCAATCATGCAGACGATCGTACGGATGCCCGCCCGCTTCTCTTCATCAGCCTCGCCAACGAGATCCGGGAGACGGCACCTGCCACCTTCTCTTACTTTGCGGAGCAGGGAGTGAAGGTGAAGGTGATCTCCGGCGACAACCCGCTGACGGTCTCCCGTGTAGCCATGGCAGCGAAGATCGAGGATGCGGACCGGTACGTGGACGCGGCGACGCTGGAAACCGAGGAGGATTACAGGGAAGCAGTACGAAACTATACCGTCTTCGGCCGGGTAAAGCCGGAGCAGAAGAAGAACCTGATCGAAGCAATCAAGGCAAACGGGCAGAGAGTGGCTATGACCGGCGACGGTGTGAACGACATTCTGGCCATGAAGGAGGCAGACTGTTCCATCGCCATGGGCGGCGGTTCGGACGCGGCCCGTCAGGCGGCGCAGGTGGTGCTGATGGATTCGGACTTCTCACATATGATGCAGATCGTATCGGAAGGACGGCGGATCATCAACAACATGACCCGCTCCGGCATCCTCTTCCTGTATAAAAATATCTTCTCCCT
This sequence comes from Eubacterium sp., assembly GCA_024681515.1. Taxonomy (GTDB): domain Bacteria; phylum Bacillota; class Clostridia; order Lachnospirales; family Lachnospiraceae; genus Eubacterium_Q. Next base: position 949 of record JAILAR010000163.1, read on the forward strand.
GCTGACCGCCCTGTTTACTATTTTCCTGTCCATGCAGTATCCCATGCGGCCAACCCAGATCTCCCTGATCTCGGGCTTTAACATCGGTCTGCCGGGCTTCCTGCTGGCCATGGAGAACAACACCCGGCGGCAGCGCGGACGGCTTCTGACCCGGACGCTTTCGGGAGCGGCCCCTGCGGCGATCCTGTCCTTTGTGCTGGTCTCGGCGCTGATGATCTTCGGCCGGGAGCTGGGGCTTACGGAGGATGAGATCGGCGTTGCCTCCACTTACATGCTTTCCGCGGTCTGCTTCATGCTTCTCTGGGAGCTGATCCATCCGCTGAACAAATACCGCATCGTGGTATTCCTGATCTGCGTGGTAGCCATGATCCTCGGGATCTTTGCGCTCTGGAATGTATTCATCCTGGCAAAGGTATCCACCCGGGGCGGATGGATCGCAGTGGGTCTTGCCGCACTGTCCGGGGCCCTTATGTGGTGCATTTCCCTTGTAAATCGAAGGAAAACGGTGTAAAATGATAGAGTGTGCGCCTTATTGGTTGTCGCATGAATCAGTAAACCACAGGAAAGATCGACAGGAAGCGTTGAATGGACGAAAGACAAAAACAGGTTGAACAACTGAATATCAAAGGTCTGTCGGAAGCAGAGGCGCAGCGGCTCACAAAGGAAGGCAAGTCAAATGCCCTTCAGAGCCACAGCTCGAAGAGTGTGTCCGCCATCATCATCGGAAATGTATGTACCTACTTCAACGCCATCTTTCTCGGGCTGGCGATCCTGGTGATCGTTGCGGGTTCCTTCAAGAACCTGATGTTCCTGCCGGTGGTCGTCGCCAACATGCTGATCGGTATCATTCAGCAGCTGCGGTCCAAGAAGGTGCTGGACAGTCTGTCTCTTCTGGATACCACCGAATATGCGGTGATCCGGGACGGACAGGTCGGAATGGTGGATATAGAGAAACTGGTCCTGGGTGATTACGTCATGCTTTCGGCGGGGCAGCAGATCCCTGCGGACGCGAAGGTCATAAACGGAAAGATCTCGGCAAATGAATCCCTCCTCACGGGTGAATCCGATGAGATCGAGAAGGAAGTCGGCAGTGAGCTGATGTCCGGAAGCTTTGTAGTCTCCGGCAGCTGCATCGCGGTACTGACGAAGGTCGGTGCGGAATCCTATGCGGCGAAGCTGACAGCCAAGGCCAAGGAAGTCAAGGACAAGAAATCCGAGCTGATCAAGGATATCGAACTTATCATCCTGATCGCCGGTATCATAATCATTCCCGTGGGCGGCGGGCTTCTGTACGAGGCCATGGCCATCAACGGAAAACCTTTCGATGAAGCCGTCATCAGTATGGTCAGTGCCGTGATCGGTATGATCCCGGAGGGTCTGTACCTTCTGCTTACCATCGCGCTGACGGTAAGTGCTGCAGTGCTGGCGAAGAATAAGGTTCTTCTGCATGACATGAAGAGTATCGAGACGCTGGCGCGTGTTGACGTTCTTTGCGTGGATAAGACCGGAACCATCACAAATGATGTGATGAGCGTGACCGCGATCTTTGCACCGGACGGACGCTCCGAATCACAGTTGAAGGAAGCGGAGGAGATCCTCAGCCATTACGTGCATTCCCTTCCGGATGCAAATATCACCATGGTGGCGCTGCAGAAGCATTATCCGAACATAGAGCCGCTGAAGGCGGAGGCCGTGATGCCCTTCAGCTCCAAGTTCAAGTATTCGGAGATCCAGCTCAGGGATCGGATCCTGCGGCTGGGTGCACCGGAATTTTTGCTGTCCGAAAGCCAGATGGAGAAGAACCGGGCAGGGATCGAGAACTATACCGGCAGGGGTCAGCGTGTGCTGGCACTGGTGGAGCGGGCGGATGCAGGCACGGATGTGGATGAAGCGCACGTAACGCCGATCCTTTTCGTCAGTCTGGCAAATGAGATCCGCGAGACAGCTCCTCAGACCTTCTCCTACTTTAAGGAGCAGGGCGTGAAGATCAAGGTCATTTCCGGAGACAATCCGCTGACGGTATCCCGGGTGGCACTGGAAGCGCATATCGACGGTGCGGAGAATTATGTGGATGCCGCAACGCTGAAGATGGATCGTGATTATCGTGAGGCGGTAAAGAAATATACTGTTTTCGGCCGTGTGAAGCCGGAGCAGAAGAAGAAACTGATCGAAGCCATCAAATCCAATGGAGAGAAGGTGGCCATGACCGGCGACGGTGTGAACGACATCCTGGCCATGAAGGAAGCGGACTGCTCCATCGCCATGGGCGGCGGTTCCGATGCGGCGCGTCAGGCGGCGCAGGTGGTCCTCATGGATTCCGATTTCTCCCACATGATGCAGATCGTAACGGAGGGACGCCGGATTATCAACAATATCACCCGGTCCAGTATCCTCTTCCTGTACAAGAACATTTTCTCGCTGCTGCTGGCAGTCTTCGCCATCGCAACGACTTTGCATTATCCGCTGAAGCCGACCCAGATCGCACTGGTTTCCGGATTCGTTATCGGATTGCCCGGCTTCTGCCTGGCATTTGAGAATAATACGAAGAGACAGCGGGGACGTCTGCTGACGACCACGTTGATCAGGGCCGCACCGGCAGCGGTATTTGCAACCGTCGCCGTGGCAACGATCATGCTGTTGGCAAAACCCTTCGGTATGACGGTGGATGAAGTCAGTGTGGCTTCCACCTATATGCTGACTGCCATCGGATTTGCGATGCTGCTCCGTCAGCTGCGGCCGATGAACAGGTATCGATTATTCGTTTTTGTCATCTGTGCGGCCGGATTTCTGCTCCTTACGTATTTCTTCTGGGGCACGTTCATCAATGCCGAGATCGAATTCAGCAACGGTCTGATGGCGGCAGGTGTATCCATCGGCGCGGCTATCGTGTCCTGGGCCCTGATGGCACTGTTCGAGAAGATCACCGGAGTGTCCGGCGGAGAGCTGGTTGAGGAGGAAACTTCCGAGACGGGTGCCGGAGCCGGATGATGGATCTGCCGAGGCCTTCGAGTGCAAGAATCGTATAAAGATTTCGAATGACATTATCATGTTTTGATTCAAAAGGTTCAGCACAGAGCAGAACGAGATACAGGATATAAAGAGTTCTACAAGGAGAACGACCATGCGGGACGGACATTCCTTACGCCTGTTGGAATACATCTATAACTCAACAGCGATCTTAAACTTCGGCGCGTTGTACAGCGATGGAACGGAGAATTTCTGTTCTCCGTCGGAACCGGACGTGGGGGATGATCTCACCCTGCGTTTCCGGACGGCCATTGACAACGTGGACGGAGTTTTTGTTGTTGTAAATGATACCCGCTACGAGATGAAGGTGGTGGAGAGTGACACACTATTTGATTACTATCAGGTGGTGATCCCGCACGTGACGGACCGGATCCGTTACTACTATGAGATCCATGCCGGACGGGTGGTGGTGTACTATAACCGTGTATCCAAGCATAAGGATCTGAACCGGAATTATGACTTTGAGATCATGCCGGGCTTCCATACACCGGACTGGGCGAAGGGCGCGGTGTTCTATCAGATCTACGTGGATCGTTTCTGCAACGGCGACACCTCCAACGACGTGCTCACCGGAGAGTACTGCTACATCGGGCAGCCGGTGAAGAAGGTGGAAGACTGGAACAAATTCCCCGAGAGTATGGATGTGGGGAATTTCTACGGCGGTGACCTGCAGGGGGTCATCGACAAGCTGGACTATCTGAAGGATCTGGGGGTCGATGTCATTTATCTGAACCCGATCTTTGTGTCTCCGTCAAATCATAAATATGACATTCAGGATTACGATTATATCGATCCCCATTTCGGAAAGATCGTGAAGGATGAGGGCGAGCTTCTGCCGCCGGATTCCATGGATAACAGCCGGGCCACGCGGTACATCACCCGCGTTACGGACAAGGCAAATCTGGAGGCTTCGAATCAGGTGTTTATCCGCCTGGTGGAGGAGGCTCATGCCCGCGGCATGCGCGTGATTTTGGACGGCGTCTTCAATCACTGCGGTTCCTTCAACAAATGGATGGACCGCGAGAAGATCTACGACCGGAATCCGGACTACCCGAAGGGGGCGTATGTGTCCTCGGAGAGCCCGTACCGTCGGTTCTTCCGGTTCCAGGACGAAGCGGCCTGGCCGGACAACGGAAGCTACAACGGCTGGTGGGGACATGACACCCTGCCGAAGCTGAATTATGAGGAGTCCGAGGAACTGTACCAGTACATTCTGGACATTGGACGGAAATGGGTCTCTCCGCCGTACAACGCGGACGGCTGGCGTCTTGACGTGGCGGCCGACCTGGGTTATTCCGAGGAGTTCAATCACCGGTTCTGGCGGGATTTCCGTGCGGCGGTGAAGGAAGCCAATCCGGAGGCCATCATTTTAGCGGAGCATTACGGAGATCCCAAGGCCTGGCTACTGGGCGACCAGTGGGATACGGTCATGAATTACAGCGCCTTCATGGAGCCCATCACATGGTTCCTGACTGGCGTGGAGAAGCACAGCGATGAGTTCCGCGGCGACTTCCTGGGCAACCCGGATATGTTCGTGGGCTCCATGCGACATTACATGTCCACATTTATGACGGGATCTCTGGAGACAGCTATGAATGAGCTGTCTAACCATGATCATTCCCGGTTCCTGACCCGTACCAGCCGACGTGTCGGCCGGACCCATACTCTGGGTCCCGAAGCCGCAAATGAGGATGTGAACAAGGGCATCTTCCGACAGGCGGTGGTCTTCCAGATGACCTGGCCCGGTGCGCCCACTATTTATTATGGCGACGAAGCCGGTGTGGCAGGCTGGACCGATCCAGACTCCCGGCGGACCTATCCCTGGGGACACGAGGATCAGGAGTTGATTGCGTTCCATCGGGACATCATCCGGATTCATAAGAAATACGACGCACTGATGCACGGCTCGCTGGTGCATTTGCACAGCGAATACAAATGCATCGCCTACGGCCGTTTTACCCGGAAGCAGGCGGTGGCTGTCGTGATCAACAATGATTTCGGCGACAAGACATTGCAGCTGCACATCCGCCATCTGGGCGTACCCAACAACCGTACCATGCACCGCGTAATGCTTACCACGGAAGAAGGCTACAACACCGACTTCCAGACCGTCATCACACAGAACAATCAGATGACGGTGGTGGTGCCGAAGATGAGCGCGGCGATATATGTATGTAATTTGGAATAAATGTGTGGCGATCAGCCCCGGACCATCGTGGCATTGGTCCGGGGCTTCTCATATGATTGGGAATGAAGAACAGGATGTTGAATAACCGACGCACAGTGGGAGGTGAAATAACACTGATGATCCGATTGAAACTGGAACCCAGTGTGGTAGCCAAATATTATGAACATGAATGCGACCGTTATCTCTTTCTGAAGGAGGGATATGTGGTTCATGAGGAGTCTTCGGATTCCGGGAGCCGAAAGAATGACCGGAACACCGGAAGGGCTGACGAGGAAAGAACACTCACTCCCGTGCAGCTTGCAGGATACCGCTGGGAGAGAGAGTTTTACTGGCTGCTGAAACACAGCGGCGTAAGCCCGGATATCTCCTATATCGATTATGGTGACAAAGCGGAATTGATGAAGGAACCTTCCTGGATCCGCAGGCTGGAGAAGATCTGTGAGGAGGGTACTGGTGAAGAGACGGTTTATATCCTTCAGCCTACGATCATTGCTCCTGAAAGGCAGAGTGCATATCCGGATGTGGATGTACAATGGGCAAAGGCGCGGCCGGATCTGCTGCACGTGAAGATCCGGGAGAATCCGGAGGGCGGTCGGACGGCGGTGATCACGGTGCTGGATATCAAGCTGGCATCCACGCCGCAGATGAGTCACAAGATTCAGATTGCGATCTACACCCGGTTGTTGGAAGAGATCCTGAAGGATCATGCCTTTCTGCGGGTGAATACGGATTTCGGTTATGTGATCAATAAGCCGGATTATGACGAGAGTCCGCGGATCGTCCGGGATGCAAAGGAAGGGATTATCGGGAATCGGATCCGTCTTCGCGGGGCGAGGATCATTGTTAATGATTTCATGGATCGAAAGATTTTGGAGCTGGAGAAGGCGCTGCATCTCGGCTTCCTTCATAGTCATGAGGTTGAAGCTGAACATAAGATCACGGTGGCAGAAGTGGAGGCTTTCCTGAAAACCTGCCGCTATCTGGTGGGCCCGGCCTGCAGAAACTGCTCCGGTCGGGAGCGCTGCTGTGTGAAATGGAATGACCACAGCATTCTGTTCCTGCCGTATATCTCAAAATCCGCTCAGGAGCATCTGTGGAGGCTGAAGAAGGAGTTCCCACAGGATGCGGATCTTCTGCACGTCGACATCTTCCATCAGCTGGTTTACGAACAGAGAAGAGTGCAGAATGGGTTCTATGCTCGCCTTCGAGAAAATCCGTCCTGGGATAAATATCTGGCAGACGGTGAAAGCTTTCAAAAGTCCCTGGAAGTACTGCAGCAGTATTATCGCGGGGAGTTCTATCGGGGTGCGCTGGCAGAGCAGCGTTCGCCTTATATAAAAGCGAATGGCAGGTCTGCAGAACTTCCGCCTCCGCAGGATCCGGCGGTTTCCGTATTCCTTCATGTCGATGAGCAGTATTCGGACGGCGGATTTGAGCGGATCGCGGCAATCTCTTACTGCGCCCTTCATGTGTCCGGTGATCAGACGGAAAACTCCGGGACAGTGAGATTTGCCAATATCAAAATGGATGATCACACGTTTCATATGGCGGATCCGGATTACCGCTTTGTCGTTTCTGTTCTTGACAGGTTGGAACAGTACGGCCGGGACACGGGCGTTCGGTTCTATGTGCTTCGGGACATGGAACGGGGGATCCTGAAAAGGATCATGTATCATTTGCTCTACAAACTGAGAAACCTTCGGCTTTCGGAGGCTCACCGGAAGGTGATCCGGCTTCTGCATTATCTTCAGGATGAAGACACGCTGCTGAAAAGAGCTACGCATCCGCTCATGTGTGTGGAAAGTGCGGTGGTGTCCCTGGTTGATGAGATCCGAAAGATCTATGTTCTTCCGGCAGTTATCGATTATACGAAGGAAGATCTGGAATATTTCTTTGACCGGGAGGAGGCGGATGCCTCCACACCGGAGGCACATCTGCAGCTGCTTCGGCGGATCCTGGATATGGTTCATGCGTATGCCGCAGATAAATGTTTCGGCAGGGCGCGCGTTTATTCCGATGATACGGAAACCATCGAACAGACGCAGCGAAGCCCGGAGATGGAAATTGTATCCAAACTATACTATCAGGGGCTGTACGATGGGATGCTTCGGGATAAAACGGAGCTGCAGCGCTATCTGGACAGGGTCAGTTCCTACTACGAATTCTTCACGGCGACTTATGATCCGGAGGATGAGGTCTGCGACTTTGAGGAGCCTTTCAGTACACTCAGGGTAGATAACAAGGACAAGGCAAAACGGCTGCTTACGGATGACAGCGTGAAAACCGAGTGGACCCTATACGAATCGGATCTGAAAACCATCGATTCGTTTTACCGCAGGGCGATCCGGGAATATGATTCCCTTTGTGAGATTCGAAATCATCCGCGGAATCCGGGCGGAGCAGGCGGATTCCCTGGATATGAGGTTCGGAAAGCGGCAGATTTTCCTGAGTTGGTTCGTGTCCGGAGTGATTTTTCGGATAGACGGGATCCCATTACCATCGCGGTAGCCCGGGGATTCTTTCCCGAAAGTCCGAAGACCTATTCCGGAAATCTGGATCGGATGCGGAAAGTCATGCAGTATAAGCGCCTTCATCCGCTGGCGGATCAACTTTCACCGACGGAGATCCTTTTTCCCGCTACGGAAGAGGTGGATGGGGAGGATTCGCTGAGGTCGGAGGAGAGCATCCGGCAGATGATCGAACATGGAATGATCAACGTCGGTGGCGCGGAGACCGGATTTACGGCATCGCAGCAGGAAGCGCTTCGGCATGTCTGCAGATTCCGGGATACTGTGGTTCAGGGGCCGCCGGGCACGGGGAAGACGGATTTCATCGCCCGATGCGTTGTATCGCTCTTTCGGTTCCTGACTGAGCAGAGGGGTGAGGAGGAACCGGTGCGGATCCTGCTTACCTCGAATTCCCATGCTGCGATCATCAATATGGTAAATAAGATCTACGACCTGGCAGAGGACACGCCGGCGCTTCGGAATTCTCTGTATAAATATCTGGAAAACTCTTCCCTGGGAGGAGATGACCGGAGGCTGAAGATTGATGAAGATCATATGATCTATAAGTCCTGGGACCGGGAAGAGAAGGAATACCAGACCCTTATCATGGATGGAAATGCCCGGTTTGCACCCGGCGAAAGGGATTCCCTTGTGATCGGTATGACAGCCTGGAGATGCTTTGAAGACGGGAAATACTGGTGGGGAGACGGAAAACTGTTCGGGAACTTTGATCTTGTGATCCTGGATGAAGCGTCCCAGCTTCGGCTGGATCTCGGGATCTGGGCGATCGGCCTCAGAAAGAAGACTGGAAGGACCATGATCGTCGGGGATGATGAGCAGCTTTCTGCTATTGTGGCCGGAAGGTATGAGCAAAGACGCGGAGAGACGGACCCGTATCATTCCGTCTTTGATTATTTCCGTAGCTACTATGCTGCGCGCGGCTGCGAGGAACGGATGGTCTGCAGGCTGAATGAGAACTTCCGGATGAATGAAACGATCCTGTCCTACAGCAGGAAGCAGATTTACGGAGAACGTTACACCTCTTTTAGCGAGCAGATCGGACATCAGCTTCTTTCGTTAGCTGAGACGGAGGAAGGAGCACCGGGCTCTGCGGGAGATGAGATATCGCAGCAGAGCCAAAATCGGATTCTTAATCGGATTCTGGATCAAAACTATCCGTTGGTGGTCTGCTATCTGAAAGCGGATTCGCCAAAGCTGCAGGTTGAGATGGAACAGGCGCTGGTGAAGGATATCTGCATGGGCCTCTATGAGAGGATGGACTATGACTCGGTGGAGAGTTTCTTTGGGGAATCGGAAGAACATGCGACTCCGGGACTCGGGATCGTGGTTCCGCATCTTTACTACAGGGACCGGCTGAAGAGCACACTGACGAAAGCTTTTTCGGGGTATGAGGAAGCGGATCCGGATATCCCTGCCGCCGATATAGAGGCACGAATCCGGAAAGCGTTGCTGGTGGATACGGTAGATAAGCTGCAGGGACAGGAGAGGGAAGCAATCATCGTGTCCTATGGCGTTGCCGATCCGGAACTCATAAACCGTGAGGCGGAGTTTATATACAGCAGAAACCGGCTGAACGTTGCACTCACAAGAGCAAAGAAGAAAATGATCGTCTTCCTGCCGGAGGATTTTGCGGCCTATTCCCCGGAGATCCTGAGAAGGTCAAACGAAAAACTGGAACTGGGAATCGAGTATGTGGCCGGGCTGAAGGACTTCATGCAGGAGGACGGGGACCGGCTGGAAAACCAGGAGATCTCAGGAACATACCTGGATCAGAGCGGTCGGGAGCAGGAATATTCCGGGTGGATATCTATTTACAGAAAACCGGATGCCCGGTGAGGCTGCTGCAATTAACACTTTAATATTGGTTCGATCTTAGTGCCGCCAGGGGCCCCGCAATTAGCCGCGAGGTGGTCCGAGAAAAGCATCTGTGGCCAGGCCATAGTGCCGAGGACAATTTATGTGATGGGAATCGTGCCAACGATTACTTGACAGAGACAATGTTTAGGTGGCATTAGACATTAGATGTAAAACGGGGTATACTGTAATACACAGCTTTGAATCTTTATCGAGAAGCAGTGCAAATGACAATGAAAGAAACAGCAGAAAAGAAAAGTAATATGATAACCCGAAGACGGGTAAGGCGGTGAATGAGATGTACCAGAAAAAGAAGGGTAAACCATTCTGGCTGATTGGAGGATTATAATGGAATTCAAACTTTGCTCAGAATACGCTCCCACCGGCGATCAGCCCCAGGCCATTGATGCGCTGGTGAAGGGATTTCAGGCCGGAAATAAACGACAGACCCTGATGGGCGTTACGGGTTCGGGAAAAACCTTTACCATGGCGAATGTGATCAAAGCACTTGGGAAGCCGACGCTGATCATTTCTCATAATAAGACACTGGCGGCGCAGCTTTACGGTGAAATGAAAGCGTTCTTCCCGGAGAATGCGGTGGAGTATTTTGTGTCCTATTATGATTACTATCAGCCGGAGGCGTATGTGCCGACCAGCGATACCTATATCGCCAAGGATTCTTCCACCAACGACGAGATCGATAAGCTGCGCCACAGCGCCACGGCAGCGTTGATAGAGCGGAAGGATGTTATCGTGGTGGCGTCGGTGTCCTGTATCTACGGTATCGGTAATCCGGAGGATTACAAGGCCATGATGCTTTCTCTCCGGCCCGGAATGCAGGTGGATCGCGATGAGCTGATCGGCCGCCTGATCGATATGCAGTACACTCGCAATGAGATGGATTTTAAGCGCAGTACCTTCCGGGTGAAGGGCGACGTGCTGGATGTGATCCCGGCGAATACTAATGAAAACGCCATCCGTATCGAATTCTTCGGGGATGAGATCGACCGGATCGCCGAGTTTGACCCCCTGACGGGAGAGGTGAAGCGGACGGTGAATTTTGCGGCTATCTTCCCGGCGTCCTACTACGTGATCGCACCGGAGAAGATGAAAAGGGCTATTCAGGAGATCGAGGAAGAGCTGGATGAACGGGTGGCCTGGTTCAAGGCAAATGACAAGCTGCTGGAGGCCCAGCGGATCCTGGAACGTACCCAGTTTGATATTGAAATGCTCCGGGAGACCGGGACCTGCTCCGGCGTGGAGAATTACACGCGGATCCTCGCAGGCGGGAAACCCGGGGATCCGCCGGATACACTGATGGACTTCTTCGGAGATGATTATCTGCTGATCGTGGACGAGTCCCATATGACCCTGCCCCAGGTGCGGGCAATGTTCGGCGGAAATAAGGCCCGGAAGCAGACGCTGATCGATTATGGCTTCCGACTCCCTTCGGCCATGGACAACCGGCCGCTCAGTTTTGATGAGTTTGAGACACGGGTCGATAAGGCGCTGTTTGTTTCGGCAACCCCGGGACCCTATGAGGAGGAACATGAACAGTTCCGGACAGAGCAGGTGATCCGCCCGACGGGTCTTCTGGATCCGCCCATCGATGTTCGCCCTGTGGCAGGTCAGATCGACGATCTTTACGCGGAGATCCAAAAGGAAACTGCGGCAGGGAACAAGGTGCTCGTTACGACGCTTACCAAGCGAATGGCGGAGGAACTGACGGACTACCTTCGCGGTATGGATGTGAAGGTGAAGTATCTGCATTCCGACATCGATACCATGGAACGGACAGAGATCGTCCGGGATCTTCGGCTGGGTGTTTTCGACGTGCTGGTAGGTATCAATTTGCTTCGGGAAGGACTGGATATTCCGGAGATCACGCTGGTGGCTGTTCTGGATGCGGATAAGGAAGGGTTCCTTCGGTCCGGAACGTCTCTGATCCAGACCATCGGGCGTGCGGCGCGAAATGTGGACGGTCACGTGATCATGTACGCGGATACGATTACGGATTCCATGAAGTATGCCATCGATGAGACCAACCGCCGGCGCGAAATCCAGCAAAGGTACAATGATGAGAACGGGATCACGCCGCAGACGATCCGGAAGGCGATCCGTGAGCTGATCAGCACCGGTGTGGCGGATGCCCAGGCGGATGCAAAACGTGGATCACGGCACAGCAAAGATCCGGATACCCTGAATAAGAAGGAACTCAGGAAAGAGATTGACCGGCTGACCCGCCGCATGAACCAGGCTGCAGCCGAGCTGAACTTCGAGCTGGCTGCGGAACTCCGGGATGAGATCAAGGAGCTGAAGGAAGCTCTTCGGGATCTGGAATAGACAATCGAAAACGGACTGCCTGTAAATTCTACCGGCAGTCCGTTTTTATGTTGTATTCTTAATACATACGATAGTTGTTAATATACGGAGCGCCTCAGGCGCGAAGTATGGATTAAAATAACAATAGAAAGGACTTCTCGATGATGAAAAAAAGAAACGACTTTGGTGCATATGCAAAAGATCTCTGGAACCTCTATCGGCTCTGCCCGGAAGAAAGCTGCGTTACATTTTCATTCTATAAAGATATGGAAACGCTCTGGAAGGAGGTGACGCTCTGGAAGAATAACGAAATGTCGATCCACCTCCCGGAGGACCGGGAGCAAGGGAAGGATGCGCTGGATTATCCGTCCCGGACGGAAGCTGAGCGTAAGCTCTATGAGGCGATCGGGGGATTTGGCTTTGGTCCGTATCGACTCAGCCTGGAATGGAACCATGGGTTCGGCAACAGTATCCACCTTCGGGTATATGAAGGCTGATGAAGATCTCATGATATCAAAAGCGGGCCAGTACCTGCGGTTATGTCGGTTTCGACATCGCTGCAGGTATTGTCCCGCTTTTTGTATGGTTTCGCGCTGATTCCTGTCGCTGATTTCTGCTGCAAAATCCTGTCGTTACGGAGCGACAGTTTCGCCCGGATGCTCGATCAGCTCCGTAGTCAGCATGTCATTTACAACCTTGATCACATCGTCGGGATCCAGTCCGTGGACGTAGCTGGCTTCTTCCACACTCTCGTACAGTGCCACGCCGCAGGTCACGCAGTGCATTCCCACGGAGAGGAGCGCTTTTGCTGCGGAAGGATAGATCTCGATCACATCCCCGATCAGCATGTCCTTGGTGATGAACTGGTAGATCCCGTCCTCATCCTTCGGGATATCTTTGTACTTCTCTTCAGGTGTTACCGGAACAGGATCTGCAGAGGCATGGTCCGCATCGGTTGCGGATTCAGCAGCGGCCGGCGCTGCTTTATCGGTCTCTTTATCGGTTCCCTTATGTATATCGTCCCAGGAAACGAATTCGCTTCGGAATCCATTCTTTGTATCGTCCATGTGTATGGCCTCCATGATCTGTATTCTACTGAATTAAACCTTTTTTTCTCTCGTTTGTCAAGGGGAAGGCACCTTCGAACCATGACTGTGTCAAAGAATCGGCCGATTATGTAAACTACATGTTGCATATTGTATTATCAGACAGGAGAAAATGGTGAGATTATACAAAAGAGGCCTTGTTTTGGTGCATTTTTCTACTCTTTTTCGGGTGTGTGAAGTTTGACACATGGAAAAGGGAAGTGATATACTTGTGAAGTGTGTATCCAGCGAAAGGTGACGACTTTTTGTGTAGAGTTTTGAATACAAGATACACAAGAACAGAAAGGAATCTGCAGATTATGTACGACAAGGTTTCAAACAAGCTTGCATTCGTAGAGAACGAGGCCAAGGTGCTGGAGTTCTGGAACGAAAACAAGGTATTTGAGAAGAGTATCGAAGAGAAGAAGGATCTTCCGGTTTATACCTTCTACGACGGCCCCCCGACGGCAAACGGAAAGCCCCACATCGGTCACGTGCTTACCCGTGTCATCAAGGATATGATCCCACGGTACCAGACCATGAAGGGCCACAAGATCATCCGTAAGGCCGGCTGGGATACCCATGGACTTCCGGTGGAGCTGGAAGTGGAGAAGGAGATCGGCATCGACGGCAAGGAGCAGATCGAAGAGTACGGCATCGAGCCCTTTATCAGGAAATGTAAAGAGTCCGTATGGCAGTACAAGGGCATGTGGGAGCAGTTCTCCGGCAAGGTCGGCTTCTGGGCGGATATGGATGATCCGTATGTAACCTATCACAATGACTATATCGAGTCCGAATGGTGGGCCCTGAAGAAGATCTGGGACATGGGCCTGCTGTACAAGGGCTTTAAGGTTGTACCCTACTGTCCGCGGTGCGGAACTCCGCTGTCCTCTCACGAGGTAGCACAGGGATACAAGTCCGTAAAGGAGCGTTCCGCAGTGGTTCGCTTCAAGGCAAAGGTTGCCGAGGGGGAAGAGCAGTACTATTTCCTGGCATGGACCACCACCCCCTGGACCCTGCCCTCCAACCTGGCACTCTGCGTAAATCCGTCCGAGACCTACGTAAAGGTGAAGGCCTGCGACGGTTACACCTACATCATGGCCAAGGCACTTCTGGACACCGTGATCGGCGGTCTCCTGCAGGAGAAGGACGGCGAGGGCAAGCCGAAGTTTGCTCCGCTTGCCAACGGCAAGGCCTATGAGATCCTGGAAGAGTATGTCGGAAAGGATCTGGAAGGCAGAGAGTACGAGTCTCTCTGGGCAGCCGCGGCGGATAAGGCCGAGAAGCAGCATAAGAAAGCACATTTCATTGTAGCGGATGACTACGTAACCATGACCGACGGTACCGGTATCGTACATATCGCACCGGCCTTCGGTGAGGATGACGGACGTGTGGGCCGGAAATACGACCTGCCCTTCGTTCAGTTCGTAGAAGCAGACGGAACCATGTCTGCGGAGACACCTTTTGCAGGTCTCTTCGTAAAGGATGCGGATCCCAAGGTTCTGGAGGATCTGATCTCCCGGAATCTGCTGTTTGCAGCACCCAAGTTCGAGCATGACTATCCCTTCTGCTGGAGATGTGATACTCCGCTGATCTACTATGCCCGCGAATCCTGGTTCATCAAGATGACCGAGGTCAGCGACCGCATGGTTGCAAACAATGATACCGTAAACTGGATCCCCGAAGGTATCGGTAAGGGACGTTTCGGCGAATGGCTGAAGAACGTTCAGGACTGGGGTCTGTCCCGCGACCGTTACTGGGGTACACCGCTCAATATCTGGGAGTGTGAGGACTGCGCAAAGCGTGAGTCCATCGGCAGCATCGCCGAGCTCCGGGAGAAGGGCGTCATGGCAGACGGCTCTGCGGTTCCGGAGGATATCGAGCTTCACCGTCCGTATGTGGACGGCGTGGTACTTACCTGCCCGGACTGTGGTAAGAAAATGCACCGTGTACCGGAGGTCATCGACTGCTGGTTTGATTCCGGCGCCATGCCCTTCGCACAGTGGCATTATCCGTTTGAGAACGAAGACATTTTCAAGGAGAACTTCCCGGCAGACTTCATCAGTGAGGCCGTGGATCAGACCCGTGGCTGGTTCTACAGTCTGATGGCGATCTCCACCCTGCTCTTTGATCAGGCACCTTATAAGAACGTGATCGTTCTGGGACATGTGCAGGATAAGGACGGACAGAAGATGTCCAAGTCCAAGGGAAATGCCGTAGATCCCATGGAAGCACTGGAGAAGTACGGCGCAGATGCCATCCGCTGGTATTTCTATACGAATTCCGCACCCTGGCTGCCCAACCGTTTCCACGAGAAGGCAGTGACCGAGGGACAGAGCAAGTTCATGGGTACGCTGTGGAATACCTATGCGTTCTATGTACTGTATGCGGAGATCGATCAGTTTAATCCGCTGGAGCATGAGCTGGATTTTGAGTCCCTGTCCGTTATGGACCGGTGGCTGCTGTCCAAGCTGAACTCTGCGGTGAAGACCTTTGACGAGAATCTGTCGAACTACCGGATCCCGGAGGCTGCAAAGGCTCTGGCGGAGTTCGTGGATGATATGAGTAACTGGTATGTACGTCGCTGCCGTGAGCGTTACTGGGTAAAGGGCATGCCGCAGGATAAGGTAAATGCCTACATGACCCTGTATACCGCCCTTGTAACCGTGAGCCAGGCGGCCGCACCCATGGTGCCCTTCATTACGGAGAATATCTATCAGAATCTGGTTCGGAACATCGATTCCGATGCGCCCATCAGTATCCACCTCTGCGAGTTCCCGGAGGTACAGGAGGAGCTGATCGATACCGAGCTGGAGCAGGCTATGGATGAGGTTTTGAAGACCGTTGTCTTCGGACGTGCAGCCCGCAACACCGCAAATGTGAAGAACCGTCAGCCGCTGGCAGCCATGTATGTGAAGGCACCGGAAGCACTGGATACGTTCTACACTGATATCATCAAGGATGAGCTGAATGTGAAGACCGTGGAGTTCCGGGACGATGTGTCCGGCTTTACCTCCTACAGCTTCAAGCCGCAGCTGAAGACCGTAGGTCCGAAGTACGGCAAGCTGCTGGGTGGTATCCGCAGCTACCTTACGGATTCCGACGGCTCAAAGCTGATGGCGGAGCTGAAAGCAAACGGCGTGATCCGCTTTGACGTAAACGGTGAGACCGTAGAACTGGCCGAGGAAGATCTTCTGATCGAGACGGCTCAGAGCGCAGATTACGTCAGCGAGGGTGACAACACCGTAACTGTGGTTCTGGATGTGCGTCTTACACCGGAACTTATCGAGGAAGGCTTTGTCCGCGAAGTGATCTCCAAGGTACAGACCCAGCGGAAGGAAGCAGACTTCGAAGTTACCGACCGTATCACGCTGTACATTTCCGGAAATGATACCCTGGCGGGAATCGTTCAGAAGAACGAGGAGCAGCTGAAGGGTGCCGTGCTGGCTACTGATATTGTATACGATGCACCGGCAGCGGATGCCTACACCAAGGAGTGGGACATCAATAAAGAGCATGTTACACTTGGAGTGGCAAGGAAGTAATTGGCACACAATTGGCACACCATTTGGCACATAAATAAGGTATACTTGAAATGATGTATACTTGATTTACAAGGAGGTTTATGAGAATGAAAAAAGCCGCAGCATTTGACAAGGAGGTCTTCAAGAAGAACGTCGAGAAGAACCTGAAGACACTCTATCGGAAGAGTCTGGATGAAGCTACACCGCAGATGCTCTTCCAGGCAGTCAGCTACGCAGTTAAGGACGACATTATCGAGCGCTGGATCGCAACCCACAAGGTGTACAAGGAGCAGAAGGTGAAGAAGGTGTACTACCTCTCCATGGAGTTCCTGATGGGCCGTGCCCTGGGCAACAACCTGCTGAACCTGGGTTACTATTCGGAGATCAAGGAAGCTCTGGATGAGATGGGTCTGGACATCAACTTCATCGAGGATCAGGAGCGCGATCCTGCCCTTGGAAATGGTGGTCTCGGCCGTCTGGCAGCCTGCTTCCTGGAGTCTCTGTCCACCCTGGGCTATCCGGCGTACGGATGCGGTATCCGCTATCGTTACGGTATGTTCCGTCAGGCCATCAAGGACGGCTATCAGATCGAGGAACCGGACGACTGGCTTAAGAACGGTTATCCCTTCGAGGTAAAGCGTGCTGAGTACGCAGTCGAGGTAAAATTCGGCGGTTATGTGCGTGTGGAGAACTGCAACGGACGGAATCATTTTATTCAGGAAGGCTATCAGTCCGTACGTGCCGTACCTTATGATCTTCCGGTCATCGGCTATGGCAACAATGTAGTAAATACCCTTCGTATCTGGGACGCAGAGGCGATCCAGGAGTTCAACCTGAATTCCTTTGACAAGGGTGAATATCAGAAGGCGGTAGAGCAGTCCAACCTGGCACGTACCATCGTTGAGGTACTGTACCCCAATGACAATCATATTTCCGGTAAGGAACTGCGTCTGAAGCAGCAGTATTTCTTCATTTCCGCATCTCTGCAGAGAGCGATCATGAAGTTCAAGGAAAGCAACAGTGATCTGAAGGATCTTCCGGAGCGCGTAACCTTCCAGCTGAATGATACACACCCCACCATCGCGGTTGCCGAGCTCATGCGTATCCTCATGGATGAGGAAGGCCTGGAGTGGGATGAGGCCTGGGATATCACCACACACTGCTGTGCATATACCAACCACACCATCATGTCCGAGGCTCTTGAGAAATGGCCTATCGAGCTGTTCTCCCGTCTGCTTCCCCGTGTATACCAGATCGTGGAAGAGATCAACCGCCGCTTCGTTCTGAAGATCGAAGAGATGTATCCGGGCAACCAGGACAAGGTCCGCAAGATGGCGATCCTGTACGACGGACAGGTTAAGATGGCACATCTGGCCATCGCAGGTTCCTTCTCCGTTAACGGTGTAGCACAGCTGCACACCGAGATCCTGAAGAAGCGCGAGCTGAAGGACTTCTATGAGATGCGTCCGGAGCAGTTCAATAACAAGACCAACGGTATCACACAGCGTCGGTTCCTGGCACATGCCAACCCGTTGCTGGCTCAGTGGCTGAATGACAAGATTGGTGATGAGTGGATCACGGATCTGTCCAAGATCCACAAGCTGGCTACATTTGTGGATGATCCCAAGTACCAGCAGGAGTTCATGAACATCAAGTTCCAGAACAAGCTCCGTCTGGCAGAGTATATCAAGGAGAACAACGGTATCGATGTAGATCCGCACTCCATCTTCGATGTACAGATCAAGCGTCTGCATGAGTACAAGCGTCAGCTGCTGAACATCCTGCATGTAATGCATCTGTACAATGAACTGAAGGAGAATCCGAGCTTTGATATGTATCCGAGAACCTTTATCTTCGGTGCAAAGGCGGCTGCAGGCTACAAGCGTGCGAAGCTGACCATCAAGCTCATCAACTCCGTAGCGGATGTGATCAACAACGATGCTTCCATCAACGGCAAGATCAAGGTTGTCTTCATCGAGGATTACCGCGTATCCAACGCAGAGATCCTGGTGGCTGCAGCGGATGTATCCGAGCAGATCTCCACTGCATCCCGTGAGGCTTCCGGTACCGGTAACATGAAGTTCATGCTGAACGGTGCTCCGACTCTGGGAACCATGGACGGTGCAAATGTTGAGATCGTTGAGGAAGTCGGCGCTGAGAATGCATTTATCTTCGGTCTGTCCGCAGACGAGGTTATGCGTTACGAGCGCGAGGGCGGCTACAATCCGTGGGATATCTACAACAGCAATCAGAATGTCCGCCGCGTGCTGACACAGCTGATCAACGGTATGTATTCCGAAGATACGGAACTGTTCCGTGATCTGTACGATTCCCTGACAAAGGAAGACGTATACTTCATCCTGAAGGATTTCGATTCCTACGCAGAGGCACAGAGTCGTGTGGATAAGGCATATCGCGATGAGAAGGGCTGGGCACGTATGGCCATGATGAACACTGCCTGCGCAGGCAAGTTCTCCTCTGACCGTACCATCGAGGAGTATGTACGTGATATCTGGCATCTGAAGAAGGTGACAGTATCCCTGGATGCACCGGCGAAGAAGACAACTAAGAAGAGCAAGTAATTTGTTTTGATAAACCGGAACCGGTACGAAGACGGATAATGATACGGATCGGAATCGGTTAACAGCGACAACAGAAAGAGCCTGTCATCCTTTGGCTTCGGGTGACAGGCTTTTGAAAATGGTATAAAGCGGAGAACATTATGATTTACGAAAAACTGGTAACCATTATGTCGGAGCGGCTTTCGGTCTCGCCCCAGGATATCACGCAGGATACCCTGTTCAAGGATGATCTGGCAGTGGATTCCCTGGATCTGTATGATCTGATCATGGCTCTGGAAGAGGAATTCAATGTGGAGATCGCTCCGGAACGTATGAATGACGTGGAGCAGGTTTCGGACGTGATCCGGGTACTGAAGGAACTGGGAGTCGAGGACTGAGTCTTGAAGGGGATATACAATGTACTCATTTACAGAGAGGGTCCGATACACGGAACTGGACGAGAACCGGAATCTGGCTCTTACATCTATAATCAATTATATGCAGGACTGCTGTATCTATGAGGCGGAGGACAGAGGCGTCGGGATCGACTGGCTGCTGGAACATCACACCGCATGGATGCTGATCAGCTGGCAGGTGAAGATCTTCCGGAGGCCGGTGTTCTGCGAGCATGTGGAGATCGCCACCTGGGCCTGCGGGTTCCGGCATTTTCTCGGACAGCGGAACTTCACCATCAAGAATGCGGAGACCGGTGAAGTGCTGATCATCGCTTATTCGGAGTGGGCATATGTGAATGTGGTGGAGCAAAAGCCGGAGCGGCATGTTCCTGAAAAGGAACTCCAGGCTTATGGAACCAATCCGCCTATGGATTATCCCTTTGAGAAGGGACGGCTGGATATCCTCGAGAATCTTACGGCAAAGCCGCCCATCACGGTAACCGAGATGAATATCGATACCAACCATCATGTGAACAACGGACAATACGTGGCCCTGGCCTGTTCCGTGATCCCGCAGGGTACCGCAGGCTTTACGGATTTTCGCTGTGATGTTCGGGCTCAGTCGGTGCTGGGCGATGTACTCTATCCGATGATCGGAGAAGAGGATGGGGTGGTAACGGTGGTTCTGAACGATCCAAACGGAAAACCGAAGCTGGTGGCCCGATTCAAGTGATCATCGTGATTCGCGAAATGTGCGGAACAATAAGCCATGCAGGCTTGTGAGACATACTTTGTGTGTGCTTGCTCACGTATGAAACAGGATAATCAGGAGGCGTTGAAATGAGAAGAATTCTCATCACAAATGATGACGGGATCGATGCAGACGGGCTGCTTCGGCTGGTTCGTGCGGCCAAGGACTTCGGTGAGGTCTGGGTGGTAGCGCCGGATGGGCAGCGGAGTTCCTCTTCTCATTCCATTAATATCCGGAATACCATCGACATCGGACCGTATCCCTTTCCGGTGGAGGGGGTGAAGGCCTTTTGGTGCAGCGGTTCACCGGCGGACTGTGTCCGGGTGGGCGGTGTGCATATCATGCAGGAGAAGCCGGATATCGTGCTGTCGGGGATCAATTTCGGATATAATTCCGCAACAGATATCCAGTATTCCGGAACCTGTGGCGCGGCTTTTGAAGGAGCCTTCCAGGGCTGGCACTCCATTGCAGTCTCCGAGCAGGCTAAGGAGTGTCATGAAGTGACAGATCGGTATCTGCCCGAACTACTGGCAGAGCTGATCGAGACACCGCTTCCTTACGGAACCATTCATAACGTGAACTTTCCCGGCTGCCCACTGGCGGAATGTCGGGGTATGCTGCGGAATCGGACGGTATCCCGAAGCATGTTCTATCGGGACGGTTACGATGAGGTGCAGAAACTGGAAAGCGGCGGCAGGCGTGTGATCGTGAACGGACAGCCGAACCGTACGGCAGAGGAAGGGACGGATATGAGGGCACTGGTGGAGAATTATGTGTCTGTCGGTGTGGTAAATAATGTCGGGGTTTCATTATAATTTCATCGGATGAACAGTTTGTCAACGACACCGTTGCGGAACAGGGAGTTTTTTGATAATTGATTGTGTGATTTTGCTCGAAAGATGTGTTGCGAACAATATTGTCCTGCGATATCATAAAGATATCAAGTCTTTCAGAAAGAGGGTGGGTTCATGCAAAAAAAGACAAGGTTACGTGGTGTTTCGTTACTTATTTTCTTACTTCTTGTTTCTGTGGGCATCTGGTTTCTTCCCATTGGTGCAAAGGCCTCGACAACAGGCAGTGACATCGTACTGGTTACAATTTATGCGGATGATGGAAAGTTTGAGGATAAACATGCTTCCCATTCCGTCGAAGTGATCAAAGGCAAGGAGTTGGCTGAAGCTTTATTTGCTCCAGGGGTTGTTACGGAGATTCCCAAATACAAGCATCATGAGTTGACAGGTTGGAAGGTTACTTACGAAACAAGTAAAAAAAGTGTGGATGCCGATTATGAATTGATCGGGATCTATGCAAAAGAAAACATATCCCTTCATCCGATTTGGAAGGAACTTCCAGGGGCACAAATAACATTTGATGCAAACGGAGGATCTTTCCCGAACGGAAAAAGTACGTATTCTTCAAAATTCTATGGGGATTCTCGGATTATACTGGAAGATAACAATTATCCGCAGAAAAAGGGTGAGGTTCTGATTGGATGGGCATCCAAAAACAATCTGAACTATCCGGAAATGCAAACTTACAAAGGGACAAAGATCATTTCCTATCTTGATTTTGAAAAATTCTGGAGTATGGGATATATTCCGTTGGCGGATGATACACTGGTTGCACAGTGGACAAAAGGCTTCTATGTTACCATTGACTATAACGGAGGAACGAATCCGAATCTGGGTCCCGGTTGGTCTCCCAAATACACGCTGAATATTCCCTCAGGGGAAACGATAAAGAAGAATGATCTTCCTTCCGTTCCAATGGCGGACAGTTATATGGCTTCGGGCGATTTCCTTGGCTGGAAATTGCTTGAAAGCAGTGATACAAAACTGTATACCACAGCGGAGGTTCTGTCCTATGTGCCGACAAAGGATGTTACTTTCTGTGCCCAGTTCCGATATACGGTTTCGAATGGCTGGGTGAGCACCGGGAAAGGATATCTGTATCTGGTCGATGGGGTTCCTGCCAAGGGATGGATTCAGGAGGGATCTAAGTGGTTTTATGCCGATAAGGAAGGCGTTGTTCAGAGCGGATGGAAAAAACTCGGAGGGAAATGGTATTATTTCGGATCCGGTTTTGAAATGACGACTGGGTGGAAGAAGATTAAATACAATTGGTATCTGTTTGATAAAAACGGTGTAATGCAAACCGGCTGGAAGAAATCCGGGGGCTCCTGGTATTATCTGGACAGTTCCGGGATCATGCAGACCGGAAAAGTTACCATAGACGGTGTTTTGTATAATTTTGCCCCGTCCGGTGAACTTTATGAAGAGGGGGAAGAGTACAGAAATACCGGAGTGGTGATCAATGAGACCAATTTTCCGGATCCGGTCTTCCGAAAGTTTATAAGTTACAACAGTTTCGATACGGATCACAATGAAATTCTGTCATGGAAAGAAATTCAAACTGTAACATCGATCAAGATTGATGGAACTGTATGGACCGGAATGAAAAACATAAAGGGGATTGAAGTGTTCCGGTCACTGAAGGTATTAAATTTGTCCGGAATACAGACAGAGTCCTTCAGCGTTGATGGTTTAGATACGATCGAGTCTCTTATCATCAGTTCCGGTGCTCTGAAATCTCTTTCAGTTTCCAATTGTGCGAATCTGAAGCTTTTGGATTGCAGCAGAAATAAGCTTACAAGCCTGGATCTCAGTAAGGTGAAAGGCTTGAAAGTACTGTATTGCGAACATAACTCAATGACGAAACTCTCCATACTTCAAAATCCCTGCCTGTGTACGGCTTATAACAATAAGACGGGTGCGATTGATGAGGGAACTTCTACTATTTACATTTCGGAGAACGGTGATTATCAATTTTCCGTGGACAATAATGTGTCTGTAAGCAGCCGCGTATTTTCTCATGAATGGTTTGACGGAAAATGGTATAATTCCGATGGTACCCAGACTTATGGCTACACGTTGAAATGGAAGCATGACTCAAAGGGGTGGTGGATCACGGATTCGTCAGGCTGGTACCCGAAAAATCAATGGCAGAAGGTTGATGGGGTCTGGTACTATTTCAAAAAGAATGGTTACATGGCTGCAAATGAATGGGTAAAAGGATACTACTTCAATAAGGATGGTTCCTGGACATATACCTATAAAGGCGGCTGGCATCAGACAGAAAAGGGTTGGTGGTATGGTGATACCTCCGGATGGTACGCAAAAAACTGCACATGCGTAATCGATGGGAAAAAATATGTATTTGATTCCAGGGGTTATTTGAGATAAAGTAGATTCATTTTCACGTAGAAACCGGATTTGGTTGTAAGAACAACTGAATCCGGTTTCTTTGTGTCTTTTTGAAAAAATGCTTGACATATTATCAAAAAGATAATAAGATGTAATCGCAACAAAGATATTATCAGAAAGATAATAAGTTAGGCGCGAAGTATGGAAGCCGAATCATGGAGCGCGGACTCGAACTGAAAAATAAAGCAAATAATCGACATATACGCGCGATATGATTCGTAACGGAGCGCCGGAAGGCGCGAAGTATGGAATGGAGGTGATGCTTATGAACAATCTGATGAACGGGATGTTTGGGAAGATCGCACCGGGCATGTGCAGGCTGTCCATGAACGGAGAGATCGCCATCAAAACATCAAACGGCTACAAGACCTTTCGAAGCGAAATAGGTCAGCTGGTGAACTGCAGCAATTTCGTATTCCCCATCGGAGAGGAATTCTTCTTCCTGATCCCTACGAACCGGGTGAAGACAGGGGACATCATCCTGGTGAATGGGAAACCCAGATGTGTGATCACAGAGGAGGCGGATCGAATCACAGCGATCAACTACGAAGATTCCACTGTGGAGCAGATCCTTCCGGAGCGGTACATTTTCATGGGGAATACCTACTTCTACGGCAAGATCGTGTCCATGTTCGGAAATGACCTGAAGAAGGGGAACGATAAGATCCTGAAGTATATGATGCTTTCCGAGATGATGAAGGGAAACACAGCGACCGCCGGAGGAACGAATATGGGCGGCATGTCCGGAATGCTTCCGTTGCTTCTTCTGGGAAAGGGGGGCGACGGACTGTTTGAAGGGATCTTTGATTTCGACGGAGCAGATGACGCGAAGTGTTGACAATTATCATGGAGCACGGACTCGGACATGAATAGTATGGCATATAAATGGGATATACGTGCGACATGATAATTCACGGAGCGCAGGAAGGCGCGAAGTGTGGATAATTATCATGGAGCACGGACTCGGACATGAATAGTATGGAATATAAGAGGGATATACGTGCGAAATGATAATTCACGAAGCGGCGGAAGCCGCGAAGTGTGGAATAGAAAGGAGGCAATCATGGGTAGCGGAATATGGAGAGTTGATACATTCAGAAGTTATTCCAGCCGGATGGGGAGAACCGTCGGCGCGGATGGCAAGGTGGCAGGCGACCTGTCCAATCAGGAAATGTTTGCGGCCCGGAAGCTGGATCCGATGCTGGATCCGAAGGACGTGGTGCGGGAGTGCTGCGATACGCAGGAGCATCCGGAGACCATACCGGTGATCCTTGCACTGGACGTGACCGGTTCCATGGGACAGGCAGCGGTGGAAGTTGCAAAGGAGCTGAACGTTATCATGACCCGCCTGTATCAGCAGGTAAAGGATGTGGAGTTCATGGTCATGGGGATCGGTGATCTGGCGTATGATCGGTGCCCGCTGCAGGTGAGCCAGTTTGAATCGGATATTCGGATCGCAGAGCAGCTGGACAAGGTGTATTTTGAATTCGGCGGTGGCGGCAATGGTTATGAGTCCTACACTGTGGCATGGTATTTCGCGCTGAATCAGGTGCGGCTGGATGCCTGGAACCGTGGGCAGAGGGGAATCCTTATCACCATGGGCGATGAGGGAATCAATCCGTATCTGCCGGGCGAGCGTTTGGGAGAAATCCTCGGGAAACCGTTGGCAGAGGATGTGGAAACGGCCGGACTGTATCCGGCGGTACAGGAAAAGTATGATGTATATCATCTGTTTGTGGAACACCGTGCGAGCCGGAGCGAGGGATACATCAGGACCTGGAATGCGGTGATGGATCCGGAGCATTTTAAGGTGGTACGTCTGAATACCATCGCGGATGAGATCGTGCGGATCGTAACTGCGCATGCAGGAAATGAAGCGCTTCGCCGTGGCCGGGTTGAACTCCCGAAAGCAGCAGGAATCTCATGGTGACTATCATGGCGTGGCTCATATGAAAAGGAACAGGAGGTGCGTATGCAGGACATCAAAGTTGTGATCGGCGGAAATTTCGGCGATGAAGGCAAGGGCCTGATGACGGATTATTTCGCGGCGGAAGCTGCAAAGGCCGGACGACGTGTACTGGTGGTCTGCAGCAACGGCGGCGCCCAGCGAGGACACACGGTCGTAACACCGGAGGGTGTTCGGCATGTGTTCCATCATTTCGGTTCCGGAACCTTTGCGGGTGCGGATACCTGGCTCCCGGGCTATTTCATCGTAAATCCTATGATCTTCATGCAGGAGTATGAGGCGCTGACGGAAGCAGGTGCTTTTTCAAAGACCGGGCGCAGAGTCGGGAAGGGAGCTCGTGAGGAACGAGAAAAAAATCGTATTTTTATGGATCCGGAATGTCCGGTTTCGACTCCCTATGACATGATCGCCAATCAGATCCTGGAGAAACACCGTGGCGCAGGCAGGCACGGAAGCTGCGGTGTGGGAATCTGGGAGACCTTGATCCGGGACGGTCTGCGCCTGGGAGAACTATGCGGCATGACAGACGAAGCAATCCGAGACTGTCTATATGGCGAATGCAGAGATTATATGCGGCGAAGGCTTGCGGCAGCCGGGATCCATGAGATTCCGGCAGAATGGAAAGATATCCTGGAGGATGAAGGTTTGGTTGAGAATTATATCGCAGATTTTCGGCGTATGTGTGCCATTGCTGAACTTCGGGAGATCGGGATCCTTCAGGAGTATGACCGGATCATTTTTGAAAACGGACAGGGTCTCCTTCTGGACCGGTCCAGAAAGGAATATGGATGCCACACCACGCCAAGCAATACAGGTCTTCGGAATCCGGCGGCGCTGATTCGGGAGTATGTGCGATTGCTGCGAAATATGGATCAAATGAAACTGCTGTCCAACAACTACGCGAGAGGGCCAGAGCATCGGCAGGATAAGCAATCGTGGGATGACAACATACATGCCGGTATTATCGACGTCGAGGTTTGCTATGTGACCAGAACCTACCTCACCCGCCATGGCGCCGGGCGCTTTGACGAAGAATGCGAGAAGGCAGAGATCAATGCTTCCATGGTGGACCGGACGAA
The DNA here is from genome assembly GCA_024681515.1 of Eubacterium sp. Taxonomy (GTDB): domain Bacteria; phylum Bacillota; class Clostridia; order Lachnospirales; family Lachnospiraceae; genus Eubacterium_Q. Next base: position 27,492 of record JAILAR010000163.1, read on the forward strand.
TGTTCCGAATCCCCACCAGGGTACCCTGCGGTACGGACGGCTGGATGAGAAGGCGTTCCTTCGGAGGATCCGGGAGGATTACGACAGTGAACGACTGCCCGAAGGCTGTGTGAAAAGGATCACGGTGGCAGTGACACATGTAAATGAATATGCGACACCGCTCCTTCGGCGGGGATATTACATTTCCGACAGAGAGACCCGCGACAGTGTGAAGGAACGAGCCGGAGGGCGCCTTCGTAAATATGCGTGAGGATAAAAAAGTGCTTGAATAACTATCAAAATGATTATAAGATGAATATGTGAAAAGCGGTTGTGATCAGACTTGTCACAACCGCTTTTTTATCTCACAGAGCACGTCAGTGTGAAGTGTGGAATGGAGAATTTCAATATGATCCCATACAATATATCGGAAGAAGAAAAAGAATATCTGAAGGGGTATGATCCGTCGAAGTATGACCGGCCGTCGCTGACGGCAGACATGGCCGTCTTTGCAATCTTAAATGACGGGGAGGCTGTGAATTGCAGGAAGGATCCTGCGCAGCGGCTGGGGATCCTGCTGATCCGAAGAGGCGGTTTTCCCTACAAGGGGTATTATGCGCTGCCTGGCGGCTTTGCCATGCAGGGAGAGACCATCGAGGAGACGGCACTGCGGGAATTGAAGGAAGAGACTTCGGTGGACAGTGCATTTCTGGAATCCTTCGGAATGTTCAGTGCACCCGGGCGGGATCCCAGAGGATGGATCGTGTCTCAGGCATTTCTGGCTCTGGTGGATGCAGACAAATGTAGCCTTTCTGCGGGCTCCGATGCAAAGGAAGCAGCCTGGTTCTTCATCGATGTGGAGAGGGAGGAACGCAAGAAAACCGTAAACCGTGACAGCGCCTCTCTCAAGGCACGGCTGAAACTCTGGCTGGAGCATGAGAAGACGGTGCTTTCCGCCGTGGTGGAGGAGACGAGAGAGTTCAGAATGCACCACGAGAAGACCACATATAAGATAATAAAAAGCGATGGCATCGCCTTTGATCATGCGGAGATCATCCTCCGGGCATTTCAGGCGCTCTGCGATCGAACAGAGCAGTCAGGACGGATCGTATTTGATCTGATGCCGGAGACCTTTACGCTGTACAGTCTGCAGGAAGCCCATGAGATCATTCTCGGAGAAAAACTTCTGACACCGAATTTCCGGCGGAAGATCGCTCCCTTTGTGGAAGAAACCGGCGTTACCGTGACCGGTACGGGACACCGGCCCGCCATGCTGTTCCGGAGAAAACTGGATGCTTTTTATATGTGAATTCGGGAGGAGAGAAGATGCTGATTCTGAATGCATTCTTTGAAGACTATTTTTTAAATAACTATGTGCTGCTGGTCATGCTGGGCGGGATGCTTCTCCTGACCGTGCACGATGTGTATCTGGAGAATCGTGCGCTGGTGTGGCTCCGGCTGACCATCGCAGCGATCTTTGTATTATCGCTTTTTGAATACTTTGAAGAATGTTATAGCGCGCAGGCAGAATCGTCAAACTGGCGGATCCTGTTCTCGGCGCTGTGCTACACGCTTCGTCCGGCCATCATCATGATGATCATGTTCAGTATCCACAAGCGCGTGTCTCTTTGGATCACGGTTCCTGCGATCATCAATATGCTGGTGGTATTCTCGGCGTTCTTTACGGACATCGCATTTTCATTTACAAGCGATAACTATTTTATCCGCGGACCGCTGGGATATCTGCCCTACTTCGTCAGTGCGTTTTATCTGCTGGTCCTGATCATTCTTTCCATCCGGTCTCTTTCGAGAAATACGATCCGGGAACAGATCGTGGTCTTTTTTATCGGCCTTGCCGCAGTGGGTGCGGCGCTGCTTTCACTGTTCGCACACGACTGGGTCGTGATCCCGACCTATGCTGCCGGCATGCTGCTGTATTATCTTTTCACATATGCACAGTACACGAAGCGGGATGTACTGACCGGCCTTCTGAACCGGCAGTCCTTCTACAGTGATATCGACAAATATGACAATGACGTACGGGGCGTGATCTCCATCGACATGAATGAATTGAAATGGCTGAATGATAATTACGGACATACAGCCGGAGATAAGGCCCTTGCGGTGGTCTCGGAATGTTTCCTGAAATGCGCGACGGCTGCGGAGCGGGTATATCGGGTCGGCGGTGATGAATTTGTGGTCCTTTCGAAACGTGGAGATCCGGATTATCTGAGCAGCCTGATGGAGCAGATGCGGGCCGCTGTAGACGACACAGAGTACTCCTGCGCCTTTGGTTATTCTGAGGGGAGGGATGCGGAGGATATGGTTCGGGAAGCCGACGAACGGATGCTGGCGGACAAGGCGGCCATCAAGGAGCGGATGCATCAGGAGGGAAGAACCATACATTTCAGAGATTGAGAGAAAAACATGAATTCCTGTAAATCAGAAAAATGGTACCAGTACCTGTACTACACGGAGCATCGAGCCGTGAACGTGGAGCGGCTGGAGCAGATCGAAAACGTAACGGGTCATGAGACGCTGGACTATGTTCTGCGTACCCTGGATATCCTGGAGCAAAGTGATGCCGGGGAAGAGGTGAAGCGGATCGTTCGGACGGTACTCCGGTGGTCCGAAGTGGCAAAGGGCGGAACGGCGAGAGATCGTGCTGTCTGGGAAGGAAAAGGGTATCCGCTGGATATCCATAATATCGCATCGGCAGAGATCTATCTGGATGAGACGAAAAATAGTGAGATGAAGGATGAAGATCCGGCACTGATCCATACATTGATCAAAACGCACGGAATGATCGGACAGTGTCTCCGGGGCGAGGTGCCGGTCGCCGGAAATGCTCCGCTTCTCGAGGCTCCCGTGAAGGATCAGAAAAATATCCGGGAGATCCTCTATGTTCTGAATGAGTGTATCATCCGCGGTGTTTCGGAGGAACTCTGGATCCGTGTCCGGGAGGAGGTTTATGCTTTGATCGACCGGATCCTGCGGGGAGATCTCAGCGAGTTTCCGGCAGAGTATCGTGTACGGCGTTTGCTCCCGGGGCTTTCGGAGGTACCGCAGGAACTGATCGATTTCTTTGCTGAAAAGCTGTTCCCGAGGTATGAACTCTGGTATTTTGAGGCTGCGCTGTCGGATTTCGACGCAAAGCAGATCCTCGAAATTCTCACCGGACTTGTGGAAGGTATGGGAAGTGAGGTGACGGATTACATCACTTTCAAGCCGCTGGCGGACAGCCTCTACTATGATTACGAAGGGAAGAAACATATCAATGTCTATAAAAAGCGGATCATAGAAAAGCATCTTCGCGATAACAGCGTGGAGAATGTGGCTCTGGATATCCGCAGACGCGGAAATGCCGTGCAGGTGGATTTTGCTTTTTCCAGAGTGTGCGAGAAACTGATCGATTTTTGTGTGGAAGCGGAGCGCAGTGGTCTGCTCACCTTTGAAAAGAGCATTACCGTGCTCTATGACATGTTTGGATTCCGGCGGGACGAGTTTGACCGGCTGAACAATGAAGACAAGTATCTGGCAACCATGAATTCCACGGAGGAATCGACGAAGAATTCCATCGTGGATTATGTGGTGGGGCAGACGGTGGTAGATGTGGGCAGCGGAGGCGGCGTACTGTTGGATCTGCTGGAGGAGCGGTATCCGGATAAACACGTGATCGGCACGGACATTTCCGAAAATGTCATCGCTGTCCTGAATAAGAAACGTGTGTCCGAGGGACATCGCTGGACGGTGGAACGTCATAATTTCGTGGACGGGCCGTTCCTGGTGGACGGAGTAAAGGGATGTGTGGATACGATCATTTTCTCGTCCATCATCCATGAGATCTTTTCGCATACGGAGACTCCGGAGGGACGTTTCCGGATCGAAGTGGTGGAGCAGGCGCTCCGTAACGCCATGGATTCACTGGCTCCCGGTGGCCGGATCGTGATCCGGGACGGGGTGCGGACCATGACAGCGGCGGAAGCGGCGAAAGTGCCGGATGGTTTGTCGGGTGCTATGGAAGCGTTGGACGGGTCATCAGGTGCCGTGGAAGCACCGGACAGGTTGTTGTCGCCTGTGGAAGCGCCGGAAATGGTTGGAGAGGATAAGCTCATTATATACCCTGACGGTCTTCTGACGGTTACATTCATGGATCGGTCCGGACTGGACTTCTTTAAAAACTACATGCAGGATTTCGAAGGACTGACGGATATCGAGGACAGGAGGATCACGGTGGATGAGGAAAACCTCCGTGTCAGTGCCTGCGTGGATTTCATGCGGGAGTTCCTCTATACCTACACCTGGGGCCGGGAATCCTACAGCCATGAGGTGCAGGAACAGTTCGGATACTATACCATCGGGGAATACCGGGAGGTATTGGAACGACTTGGTGCCCGTGTGCTCCGGGCGGATGCATTTCTGGAACCGGGCTATCCGGAGCATCTCCGGCCGCTGGTGACACTTGAGCCGGATGTGTATCCCGATTCCAACTGCATTGTGGTGGCGGAGAAACCGTAACGAATAATAAAACTGATAAAAAAACGCCTTCCTGCGTAATGTAGACAGCAGGAAGGCGCTTTGCTTTATGCGCGATTTATTTACCGGACTTTGAAATGAAATTCGGTTTATCCGGATTTCAGTCAACCGGAGGTTTGCCCATCGGAGGTCCGCCAACCGGAGGTCCGTCTATCGGGGGTCTGCCGTTTGGAGGTCCGCCAACCGGAGGTCTGCCAGCGGGAGGTTTGCCGAGACCTACGGCCCGTAACACGAGCGGAGAGATCAGGAGCGCCAGCACATATCCGACCAGGATGGAAATCCACAGTGTATCGATCCACTGACTAAACCACATCTTGATGAGCGGTGGTTTGTTGGGGTTCATGTTCTTCCCGTAGGACGTGGCAATGCCGATGAAACTGCAGACGGCGCTGCAGACGATGGCGTTGATCAGTGCAAAGGGAATGCTGTTCAGCAGTGAGAATTTTACTGACGGCGGTTTTGCCCCGAACTTGGCCGAAAGAGCCCGGCCCAGCTTTCCGATAGGGATCACAAGGGCAATGATGACTCCCACTGTAATGGATTCCAGCATGCTGATAAGGCAGTCAACGACAACCGGCGGCATTTTTTCCAGTGCCTGAGGTTCCGCATTATGCCTCTTCACGAATACGAAGATCAGTCCCATGATGGCTGACAGGATGACGGCCATTATGATCCCCATAAGTTTTTCCTTTTTTTCCATATCATTCAATTGTTTGCCTCCTCCCCTGATCATGACCGGTCGGCTTCGTACCGGCGGATGATACGCAGCACGAACGACGTTTGTGTTCTTTACCCCCTGTCATCATTGTATCAAAACTAAGGGGGACGTTCAATAACCACACTTGTTATTTATATTGAATCGGCGGGCATTTTGCGGTATGATAGAAAACTGTGTGGCGATGTGACATGGGCGAGACGATGTTTACGGAATGCGAATACATGTTCGATTTTTCCTTGACATTTCCATAGGGGAAACATAGAATAGATTACAGGATTACAGGGTCTGGCAGAATATAACAGGCAGAAACCATATCATATAAGGAGCAGCAAATGGCATATAATGCAGAAAAGATCGAGGTCCTGAAGGGCCTGGAACCGGTGCGGAAGCGGCCGGGTATGTATATCGGAAATACGGGACGGAGCGGCCTGAATCACCTGGTGCAGGAGATCATCGACAACTCCGTGGATGAGCATCTGGCGGGTTTCTGTACCCGGATCGATGTGGTGGTAAATGAGGACGGCTCTGCCACCATCTCCGACAATGGGCGGGGTGTTCCGGTGGACATGCATCCCACCGAGAAGATGCCGGCGGAGCGGGTGGTATACACCGTGCTGCACGCGGGCGGAAAGTTCAATTCCTCGACATATAAGATCAGCGGCGGTCTTCACGGCGTCGGTTCGGCAGTTGTGAACGCACTTTCCAAAGAACTGACGGTGGACGTGTACCGCGGCGGCTATGTCTATCATGATACCTATGCTTACGGCGTGCCAACCACTCAGCTGGTGGACGGGGAACTCCCGAAAGAGAAGCTTTCCGAGACCACCTGCAAGAACGTGTATGGAGAACGGATCCCGGCGAAGTTCACGGGAACCACAGTGACCATCCGTCCGGATGAGAGCATTTTCGAGACCATCAAGTTCAAATGCTCTGCCATCAAGCAGCGTATCAAGGAAACGGCTTACCTGAACCCGGATCTCACCATTACATTCTGGAACAAACGGGACGGTGAGGAACCGGAGACCTTCCATCAGCCGGGCGGGCTGAATGCCTTTGTGGAGGATATCGCAACCGGTCTTACCCATACATCTCCCATCGTGGAGATCCGGGGAGAGAAGGATGGGATCTCCGCGCAGATCGATTTCGTCATGACGGAAGACGGAGACGAGAATATCATCGGATTTACAAACAATATCACGAACCCGGAGGGCGGTACCCACGTGACCGCATGGAAATCCGCGTTTGCGAAGGTGGTAAACCAGTACGCGCGAAACGATCTGGGTCTTTTGAAAGAGAAGGACAGCAACCTGTCCGGTGCGGATATCCGGAGCGGAATGATCGCTGTGGTTTCCGTCCGTCATCCGGATCCGCAGTTCGAGGGACAGACGAAGACGAAGCTGTCGAATACGGACGTTCTGAAGGCAGTGGACGATATCGTCCGCGAGCAGCTGACGATTTATTTCGACCGGAATTATGAGGTGCTGAAGGACATCGCAGACCGTGCGGTGGTGCTGTCCAAAAAGCGCGCGAATGAGAAGAACAAGATCAACCTGAGTAAGTTCTCCTTTGAGGGGAACGGCAAACTGGTGCGGCAGGAGTCAAACGATGCGGAGAAGTGTGAGATCTTTATCGTGGAGGGAGATTCCGCAGGCGGCTCGGCAAAGTCTGCCCGTAACCGGAAATATCAGGCGGTTCTGCCTCTCCGCGGTAAGATCCTGAACGTGGAGAAGGTACCTGTCAGCAAGGTGCTGGAGAATGCGGAGATCAAGGCCATGATCAATGCTTTCGGCTGCGGCTTCCTGCAGGGGTATGGAAATGATTTCGATATCAGCAAGCTGAACTATGGCAAGATCATCATCATGACCGATGCCGACGTGGACGGAGCCCATATCGCAACGTTGTTGCTGACATTTTTCTATCGGTTCTATCCGGATCTGATCAACGAGGGACACATTTACATCGCCATCCCGCCGCTGTACCGCGTGGGAGACGGCAAGAATATGAAGTACCTCTACTCCGATGCGGAGCTGGAAAAGTACCGCAGGGCACATCAGAAGAAATTTACGATCCAGCGTTACAAGGGACTGGGTGAGATGGATGCGGAGCAGCTCTTCGAGACCACTATGGATCCGGAGAACCGTCTGATCAAGCAGGTATCCATCGACAGTATGGCGGAGGCTACATCCCTGACGCATATCCTGATGGGAAATGAGGTCGGACCGCGTAGAGAGTATATAGAGAAACACAGTCGGGAAGCGAATGTGGATCTGTAAATCTAAAACACGGAGTATGATATGGCAGAAAAAATATCAACTGTAGATTATGAATCGGAAATGGGACAGGCGTATGTGGATTATGCCATGTCCGTCATTACGGAGCGAGCCCTTCCGGATGTGCGGGACGGTCTGAAACCGGTGCAGCGGAGGATTCTTTACTCCCTGTCGGAGCTTACCTCCTCGGATGCTCCCCACCGGAAATGTGCCCGTATCGTGGGTGATACCATGGGTAAATATCACCCACACGGAGACAGCTCCATCTATGAAGGCTTAGTTAACCTGGCTCAGAGCTGGAAGCTGCCCATACCGCTGGTGGATCCTCACGGAAATTTCGGAGATGTCTCCGGATCAGGGGCTGCGGCCATGCGTTATACGGAGGCGAGGATCTCCAAGTATACCGAAGAGGCCTGCATGAAGGATCTCCGGTTCTGTAAGGACGATTTTGTTCCGAACTTTGACGGGGAGGAGATGGAACCGACCTATCTTCCGTTCCAGGTGCCGAATCTGCTGGTCAGCGGTTCCATGGGTATCGCGGTAGGTATGGCAACGAACATCCCGACCCACAATCTCATCGAAGTGATCGACGCTACCGTGGCGTATCTTCGGAATCCGGATATCACTACGGAAGAACTGATGGAGTATATCCAGGGACCGGATTTTGCAACCGGTGGGATCATCAATGCTTCGAAGGAGACGCTGCTGTCCATTTATGAGACCGGACAGGGACGACTTCGTGTGCGAGGCAAGGTGGAAGTGCGGGATGCAGGCTACGGACGCAGGTCCATCTGCGTAACACAGCTTCCGGTGACCATGATCAACGGAACGGAGAAATTCCTTACTACGGTAGGGGAACTGGCCCGGAATCGGGAGCTTCCTCAGGTGGTGGATATTGCGGACCGCGGTGATAAGAACGGCGAGTGCCTGGCCATCGATGTAAAGAAGGGCACCACGGACGAAGAGATCGCAAAGATCATCAACATTCTGTATAAGAAAGCCGGTCTGGAGGATACCTACGGCGTCAACATTAACTGCATCAACCGGGGCAAGCCCGAAGTTATGGGCCTTCGCCGGATCCTGGAACTGTATACCCGCTTCAAATCCGAGGTTTATAACAAGAAATATACCAAGCTGCTGGCGGAGCAGGAGGATGTACGGGAAGTAAAACAGGGCCTCCTGGAAGCTATCGATGTCATCGATCTGATCATTGAGATCCTGCGCGGTTCCAAGACCCTGCAGATGGCGAAGAAATGCCTGATGACCGGTGAGACCGAGGGGATCAAATTCCGCTATAAGGGCTCGGAAATGGATGCCCGGGAACTGCATTTTACGGAGAAACAGGCAGATGCGATCCTGGCCATGCGGCTCTCCCGGCTGATCGGTCTGGAAGTGGACGTGCTGAGAAAAGAGCTGGCGGATGCGGAAAAGAAGATCGCGAAGTACAGTAAGCTACTTTCTTCGCCGAAGGCCATGCGGGATCAGATGATCCAGGATATGGAAGCCCTGAAGGAATTCGGGAAACCCCGTATGACGGTCATTCAGGATCTGGGTGAGGTCAAGGTGGAGAAGGTGGAAGAGAAGCCGACGGAGGTTACGGTACTTCTGGACCGCTTCTATTACCTCAAATGCATCGACCGCGCTACCTACGACAAGAATGCGGAGCAGATCGCAAAGGAATACCGCGCGTCCGTAAATATCATGTCCAATGAACGAGTGCTGCTCTTTACCGATGCAGGATGGGTATATACCGTGAAGGTCAGCGAGCTGGTTAAAAAACAGGCAAAGAAGCTGACCGGCAAAGGCATTTTCGCCAAACTGTCGGATAAGGGAATTCAGGTTTTTGAATTCTGTGAGATGGACAAGACGGAGAATATAGTTTACATAACGCTGGCGGAAACGGTGGCAACAGAGCAACTGCTCTTTGTCACAAAGGAAGGCCATGCAAAGCGCGTGGAAGGCTCCGCCTTCGATACCTCCCGGAAGAAGGCAGCTGCCGGAAAGCAGGATGAGACAGCCCTCTGGATCGGTCCGGTAGATGAAAATGACCAGGTAATGGCCCGCAGCGCCAAGGGCTTCTACGTCCGCGTGAAGGTCAGCGACATCTCCTTCAAGGGAAAAGGAGCCACCGGTATCATGCTGATCAAACTCACCGACGGCGACACGATCGAAGCTGCAGTAGCCGGCAAGCCGGACTCGTCACTCGAGGATGTTGCTTTCAATCGAGTGAAGATAACCTGTACGGGCAATAAGGGAACTAAACTTCGCAAGTGATTCAGTAAGTGAGGCGTTAAATGGACTGCCACGATACTTTCCGAGGTCATTTCGGGTCTCGGTTCTTAGCAATCCGCGAGCCGTAAGACGAAGCGGGAAGCTTAGAACCGCAAGGGGTACCCGAAGCTAAGGCGCGAGCCGGGCCGAGGAAAGTATCTGTGGGCAGGACATAACGCCGTAACTTGGAAAGAATAAAAGGAGTACACTATGACAACTAACGAGATAATAACGACGGCCGAAGAACATCTGATTCACACCTACAACCGGTACCGGATCGCCTTCGATCACGGCGACGGCGTATACCTTTACGACAGCGACGGCAAGGAGTATCTGGACTTCTGCGCCGGTATCGCGGTTTTCGCTTTGGGCTACAACAACGAGAGTTACAAGAACGCTCTGAAGGCCCAGATCGACAAGGTGATCCACACCTCCAACTACTACTATACCGAGCCGCTGGCAAAGGCAGCAAAGATGATCACGGAAGCTGCCGGCATGAAGAAAGCCTTCTTTACCAACAGCGGAACCGAGGCAGTTGAGGGAGCGCTGAAGCTTGCGAAGAAGTATGGATATCTGAAGGACGGAAGGAATGATCATGAGGTGATCGCCATGGAGCACAGCTTCCACGGACGGAGCATGGGAGCACTTTCCGTAACCGGAAATGCCCATTACAGGGAGGCCTTCGGACCGCTGATCCCCGGGATCCGGTTCGCAAATTACAATGACCTGGAGAGTGTTAAGGCTCTGGTGAATGACCGGACCAGCGCCATCATTCTGGAGACTGTACAGGGGGAGGGCGGTATCCGGCCGGCTGACACGGCATTTATGGAAGGAATCAAGGCTCTGTGTGAGGAGCATGACCTGCTGCTGATCCTGGATGAGATCCAGTGCGGCATGGGCCGGACAGGTACCATGTTTGCATACGAGCAGTATGGCATAAAGCCGGATGTGGTTACGGTGGCGAAGGCCATCGGCTGCGGAATCCCCATGGGTGCTTTCCTGGTGGGTGAGAAGGCGGAAGGTGTACTGGTGGCCGGTGATCACGGCTCTACCTACGGCGGAAATCCTCTGGCCTGTGCTGCCTGCGTAAACGTTCTGGAGCAGTTTAAGGAGAGAGACCTGCTGGCACATGTGAAGGAAGTGGGTGCTTATCTGTATGATGTACTGGAAGCCCTGAAGGCGGAGAACCCGACGATCATCGATCATAGAGGAATGGGTCTCATGCAGGGACTGGAATTCGCTCCGGAGGTGAAGGCAGCGGATATCGTAAAGCGGGCCCATGAGAAGGGGCTGGTGCTGATCACTGCGGGAGGAAATGTGATCCGGTTTATCCCGCCGCTGGTGATCGAGAAGGAGCATGTGGATAAGATGGCCGGGATATTGAGGGAGTGTTTCTAAAAAGAGTATGCGCTGCGGACGTTCCGGTGTCGCGTGCTTCGCACGCACGCGGTTCGTCTGTCGCCGAACCGCTCACACAAAATAAAAGAAAGTGCCCTTTCATGCAAGCATGAGGGCACTTTCTTTTATTTTGTGTCGCCGGACTTGGCTTGTTACTCGAGCCTACTTCTTCTTCAGCTTCATGTTCTGGCCATTTGCGGTAATGGTGATGACACCGTCCTTGATGGTTGCGTCCATGGTCTGATTGTCAGCTGTGAGCTTCAGGGTTTCGCCGCTTACCTCGTAGGTACCGGTGCCCATGGTCTTTCCCATAACAGTCATGGAGAAGTTCTTGCCGTCTGTGAAAGACATTGTGCAGATCTCTTCCGCTGTAATACTCTGTCCCATTGCTTCATATCCCTTAATAGCTTCGTCTACACTCTTGCCGTCAGCTTCGAAGACAACATAGGTACCGTCAATGTTTGCGCCGCCACAGGAGCAGAGGGTAACTGCCATCATAGCTACCATAAGAGCAGCAAGTACAAGTTTCTTTGCGTTTTTCATCTTGGTTCTCCTTTGCCAAAAGATTAATAATAACAATGTAGATTATAGACAGTTTATTTAAAAAAGTCAAGCACACCTTTCGGTGTGCCTGACTTTTATGAAACCTTTTGGATTATGGAGCCTGTCAGCCCAGGACTACAACAACCTTGTGTGCCTTTCCGTCGCCCTTTACCGGGATCACGCATCCCTCTACGGCTTCACCGTCTACGGTCATGCTCTTAACACCCTTGCAGACATGATCCGGATTCTGGATCTCGATCTCGTAGGTGTCGCCACGGAACTGACGGGATGCCTTGAAGCCGTCCCATGCAGACGGAATGGAGGGATCTACCTTAAGTCCGTTCCAATCCGGTGTGATGCCCAGAATGTACTGGGAGATGGCTACAAAGTTCCATGCAGCAGTACCTGTTAGCCAGGAGTTCTTTGCCTCACCGCTTCTTCCTGCATCCTTACCTGCGATCATCTGCGCGTATACATACGGCTCGGTTCTGTGCAGATCGGAGATATCCTCCAGGAATGCCGGAGCGATACGGCTGTACCAGTCATATGCTACATCGCCCTTGCCTGCATAAGCGGCAGCAGCGATCATCCATGCGTTATTGTGGCAGAAGACGCCGGCGTTCTCCTTGTATCCTGCCGGATAAGTGGAGATCTCACCGTACTCGATGAAGTACTTGGTAAATGCAGGGTTGTTCAGTACGAGACCGTACTTGCATCCCAGACGCTCCTCAACGGCAGCAATCACCTTGTCAGCCCAGCCTTCTTCCTTGCCGATGTCGGACATGATACCGAAGCCCTGCGGCTCGATGAAAATCTTGCCTTCCTCGTTCTCCTTGGAACCAACCTTGCGTCCCAGGTCATCGTATGCACGGATGAACCAGTCGCCGTCCCAGCCGAACTCTTTGATCTTATCCTTCATCTTGTCGATCTCAGTCTGAGCCTTCTCAGCCTCAGCGGTATCGCCCTTGTACTTGCAAAGTGCTACATACTCCGGTCCTGCATAGGTGAACAGGGTGGCTACGAAGATGGACTCAGCCACATCCGAGAATCCCTTGTCGCCGTACTTCGGAGAAGTGTAGGTCTGGAAGCTCTCGCCCGGTGTATCGGACCAGCAGGAGAGGTTCAGGCAGTCATTCCAGTCAGCACGCATGGACAGCGGCAGTCCGTGAGGACCTGTGCTGTTTGCTACCTTGTAGAAGGACTGATGCAGGTGGTGCATCATGGACTGAGCCAGAGACTCGTCGTTGCGATACGGAACCTGCTCGTCAAGGATGGTGTAATCACCGGTCTCCTTGATATAGGAAGCGGTGGACAGGATCATCCACAGCGGATCATCGGAGAAGTTACCGCCCAGGGTATCATTTCCCTTCTTGGTAAGGGGCTGATACTGATGGAAGCATCCGCCGTCCTCGAACTGGGTAGCTGCCAGATCCAGGATACGCTCGCGTGCGCGGTCCGGAATCTGATGTACGAAGCCCAGAAGGTCCTGGTTGGAATCACGGAAGCCCATACCACGGCCGATACCGGACTCGAAGTAGGAAGCAGAACGTGACATGTTGAAGGTAACCATACACTGATACTGGTTCCAGATGTTCACCATACGGTTTACCTTGTCATCCGGAGTATCTACGTTGTACTTGGAAAGGAGTGCGTCCCACATCTCCTTATTTGCAGCAAATGCAGCGTCAACCTTCTCTACGGTATCGAACTGCTTCATCATCTCGTAAGCCTTGGACTTGTTCATGGAGCCGTCAGCGTTCCACTTGTTGTCCTTGCCGTTCTCAACATAGCCCAGGATGAAGACATATGCCTTCTCCTCACCCGGTGCCAGAGAGATCTTCAGGCTGTGGGAAGCAATCGGTGACCAGCCGTCAGCCTTGGAATTGGAAGACTGATCATTTACAACTACGTCCGGACGGTCGAAACCATTGTACAGTCCCAGGAAGGACTCGCGGTCGCAGTCATAGCCGTCGATATCTGCATTTACGGTGTAGAATGCGAAATGATCGCGGCGCTCTTTGTACTCGGTTCTGTGGAAGAGGGTAGAACCTTCAACCTCCATCTCACCGGTACTGAAGTTACGCTGGAAGTTGGTGGAATCATCCTCTGCATTCCAGAGGCACCACTCAAGGAAGGAGAACAGGGTGAAGCTCTTCGGAGAGGTTCCCTCGTTCTTCAGAACGACCTTCTGGATCTCACCGTTATAACCCTGCGGTACGAAGAAGGTAACTTCTGCCTTCAGCTCACGCTTCTTACCTGTGATCACGGTGTAACCCATACCATGACGGCACTGATAGAAGTCCAGTGTGGTCTTCACCGGAGACCAGCCCGGATTCCAGATCTCGCCCTCATCGTTGATGTAGAAGTAACGTCCTCCCACATCCACCGGAACGTTGTTGTAACGATAGCGTGTGATGCGGCGCATACGTGCGTCCTTGTAGAAATGATAGCCGCCCGCTGTATTGGAAATCAGCGAGAAGAAGCTCTCGGTCCCCAGATAGTTGATCCACGGATATGGAGTCTTCGGGGATGTGATGACATACTCTTTTGCTGCGTCGTCAAAGTAACCAAATTTCATTGAGTTGACCTTCCCTTCCTAAATTTTTTTCGAAGAATTACGGAGATCTTTAGAATATATCAGATTATAAATTAAGAGATCTGCCGTCTTCCGCGAGGTTTGATGCAACTGTCGCAGAGTTAACACTTATTATAAATGATTTGAGGGTAAATGACAAGGCGAAATCAGATAAAAACATGGATACTGCCGTACCGGCCGTATTGCGCAAAAAACACCGGTATAGCTGAGCGCCGTACCGGTGTCTGAATTCATCAAATTGAAATTATGTAAATCGATCCGTTCTCGTCATGCCTTCCGTGCGTAGATTCTCTCTGTAACGGTCTTGGACTCGCCCGGTGCCAGTTCCCGATAGCCGGATTCATCGGCCGGGATCGGAAGGTTCGGAGCGTTGATCATCCAGGTACAGGGCTCCGGACAGAAGTATTCCTTCTCGCCCCATTCATTCCAGAGGATCCAGAACTTGAACTCATCACAGATCTCGTAAACGATATCCACCTTGGCCTTCAGGTCTGTTACAACAGCTCCGCGGAACGGCTTGCCGTTGTATTCACCGATCTCGGTGGTATATACATCGTTATCGATCTCCTGTTTTACGGGGATCTGGGATCCGGTCAGATACTGACGGTCATGATTGCCGTGAGGAACCATGTCCAATGTCGGGCAGAGGTCGCGGCCCAGTTCCCATTTCTCTCCGATGGGAACGTAGAGGCGGGTGTCCATACCGTCGGAACCCTCGATGAACGGTGCCTTGATGGTGGTATGGTTGCACATGCCGAAGGGCAGCTGACGGTCCTCAGACAGATTCGTCATGGTGAATTCATATCTCAGTCCGGAAGCATCCAGTGTGAAGGTATAGTCCGCGCGGAAGCTGACCGGGAAGGTTTCGAACATCGGATCCTTCTTGTCATAGGTGTAGCTTGTTTTTGCGATGGCTGCGGTCGCGGTGGTTTCCACAGCAACGATCTCATGCTCCCGAAGATGCAGGAAACCGTGGATGGAGTTGCCGTAGTCCGGCTCATTCACGGGGAACTGATAGGTGTAGTCACTGCATTTCAGAACACCGCCGGAGAGACGGTTGTGCAGATACAGTGTGGGGAATCCCCAGGTCACGCGGTCAGCCTCGATCTCTTCGAGGGAACGGCTGTCGTCATTTCGGAAGAAATCCACTCCTGTGGCAGAGTCCTGCATGCGGATCACGTTGCTGCCGAGGAAAGGAGCCACGGTGGCTGTATAGGTACCGGCGGTAAGAGAGATCACGTCCTTACCTTTCCATTTTGTTACTTCTGCTTTGATGCTCATGGATGCACCTCCTGTTTGAAACCCCATTCAAATTCTGTAATTGTATCGGATTTTGGTGTTGTAGATTCTTTTGTGTCCTTGTAAAGGATGGACTTATATTGTAACACAAAAACGGATATGATACAATACGGCTGTATAATTGGAGATCCATTTATCGGATCTCCGGGTGCATTGTCATGTGTAGTAGATGGAGGACACGCTGTCATGCAGATGTGGATGGTTTGGATGATATGGATCGTATTCCTGGCGGTGATGTTCGGCCTGTTGGCGGATGCGGTCTCGGAATGTAAAGGATATGCGAAGTCCTGGTTTTATGCGGGGCTCTTTCTAGGCCCCATCGCCCTTCTGATCCTGCTTCGGAAGAAGGATCCGGAAGGACAGGTGCAGTATGTGGATACCAGAAATGCCATGCCGCAGGAACCGCGCCTGATGCGGGACCCTGCGACAGGCATGATGGTGCCGTCCATGGTGACGGAATCGAATCCGAAACTGGTCTACCGAAGCGGACATCAGAGGGATGTGACCAAACTCATGCAGATCGGGGGGGAGCTGGCGGCCATCGCCATCATCCTTCGGCTGATCACCCTGATCCTTTCCTTTTTTTCAGGAGAATCTGAGGGAGAGGGGATGCATATCATCATCGGTTTCAGTTCGCTGATCATCCTTTTTGTCACCTGCCTGCTTTGCACGGAGAAGAACAAGGCGCTGGCTCTGGGACTCCTGCCGTTGCTTCTGCTCTTTATTTCTCACGTTGTTGATATGAGCCGTCTGGTCGAGGGTGGAGGAAAGGCCCACGGATTCAGTTACGGCTGGGGAGAGTACGGCTGGTATATCGTGTCAACGGTCGTTCTCCTTGTGTGTTATTTCCTGCTGATCCTCCGGGCTCAGAAGAGTCCGGCAGCTTCGGTCTGGGATGAAAATGATATGGCGGCCGGTCAGCCGGTGAAACCGAGAAACCGTGTGATCGAGTGGGCACCGTTTGCGCTTGGGATCGCATCGTCGCTCATGTTGGTCAACCGCGTGATCCAGGGCGCCGTGAACATCAGAGAATATGTGGATATGAAATATGCCAATACGGGGCTGGCCATCTGGGGGCTGCTCCTTTCCACATTGATCAGCTGCTGCTTTTATCTGGCGTATTTTTGTATCGCACTGAGGGAGGGACTGGCCAGGGAAGTAAACTGATTCACAGTCCACCACCTGACGGCGACGGATCCGCTGTGCTGCGCACATCGGGCGCGCTGACGCACTGTGAATCGTGTCAAAATATGACATATGTCATATGAAAAACATACCATCCGATGACAGAGCTCACTTACAGTCTCTGCCGTCGGGTGGTATATTTTGTTTAGAACGAAAAACAAGGCATATTTGACACAAACAGAAACTGTCCGTCAGAAAGGAAGCTGCCATGAGCGAAACGATTGTAAAAGTTACGAATCTTGTGAAAAGGTATAAGGAACTGATCGCGCTGGATAATTTCAGTCTGGAGATCGAGAAAGGCGAGGTCTTCGGTCTGCTGGGACCCAACGGTTCCGGTAAGTCCACCACCATCAACTGCCTTCTGTCGCTGCTCACATATGATAAGGGTGAGGTTCAGCTCTTCGGTCAGAAGATGACCAAGGACCGCCGGGATCTGAAAGCACGGATCGGTCTGGTGAGTCAGAATGTGGCGGTCTTCGATGAACTGACGGTACAGGAAAATGTGGATTTCTTCTGCGGTCTGTACATCCAGGATAAGAAGACCCGGGACAAATACGTGCAGGAGGCCATCGATTTCGTCGACATCGGGGATTTCCGGAAGTTCTTTCCGAAGAAGCTTTCCGGCGGTCTTCTCAGAAGACTGAACATCGCCTGCGGCATCGCACACAAGCCGGAGCTGATCATTTTCGATGAGCCGACGGTAGCGGTTGATCCCCAGTCCCGGAACAAGATCCTGGAAGGGATCACGGAGCTGAATAAGAAGGGCGCCACCGTGATCTACACCTCCCACTATATGGAAGAGGTAGAGCAGATCTGCTCCCGGATCCTCATCATGGACAAGGGCCACGAGGTGGCCTCCGGTACCTCCGAGGAACTGAAGGCGAAGATCAAGAATACCGAAAATGTCATCGTGGATATCAAGAAGCTTTCCGCAGAGGACATCGAGGGCATCCGGAAGCTGAACCACGTATACGAGGTGAGTTACCAGAATCAGCGGCTTACCATTAAGTGCAGCGGCGGTAAGCACAATATCTCCCACGTCATCGAGTATTTTGCAGAGAAAAACCTGAGCTACGGCCGGATCTATTCCGAGCTGCCCACACTGAATGATGTCTTCCTGGAGATCACGGGCAAGGAGCTGAGGGACAAAGAGTGACAGGATTCTTCACTCGCTGCGCTCGTTCAGAATGACATGTCATCCTGAGCCGCAAGCGGCGAAGGATCCCATCACCGGAACGATAAATGAGTCAAGACGGATACGGAGGAAATCATGTTACGAATTTACGTATTCTATATAAAGAAGCTGCTCCGATCGAAGAGCATCCTCTTCTGGAGCCTGGCCTTCCCGATCATTCTGGGAAGCCTGTTCTACTTCGCGTTCAGTAACATTTACGGAGATCAGGCCTCGAAGGCCATGAAGATCGCCATCGTCGGTGAGAATGCGGAGGAGCACCCGTTCACGAAGGTGCTGCAGGATCTGACCTACGAGGACGGATCGAAAATGATGAACATCACATTCACGGATATGGATACGGCAACCGCGATGCTGGATGAAAGTACGAAGGGCGATGCAATGGCCAAGGCCATCTTCGGTTCTTCCCTGGAGAAGGACGAGGACACATCGGAAACGTCGGACAGCACGAAGACCAAACGGGTCATCGGCGTCATCGAGGTAGGCGGTGAGGCAGGCGTTACCCTGACCATCAAGGAAAATGACATGTACCAGAGCATCCTCTCGGGTATAGTCAGTGCGTACCGCCAGAAGGCAGACTTCCTGACAAAAAGCGCAAAGCAGGGAGAGGAAGCCTACGCCAAAGCCGTGGCCATCGTATCCGAGGATATTGCATATGTTGTAAATAAGGGCGTGGCAGGAGAGAACAAGGATCCCTATGTGGCTTACTTCTACAACCTCATCGCCATGATGTGCATGCTGAGCTCCAGTGCGGCGCTGACGATGTTCGTCAGTGTACTGCCGAATGAAACGAATACCGGTCTTCGGATCGGTGCTTCCGGAGTCAGCCGTCTGAAATATGACTGCGCCATCTTCCTGGCATTGTTCACGCTGCAGATGGTCTGCACAGGCATTGCACTGATCTATCTGATCCCGATCCTGGGGATCAACTTCGGCGGAAATGCAGGCATGATCCTGCTGACGACTACCATCGGCAACCTGATGGGACTCTCCCTGGGTTACATGGTATCCCATATCGGACATTTCTCTTACAAGAAGAAGGATACGATCCTGACCATCATCACTCTGGGCGGCGGCGCCATCTCCGGCCTCTATGCTATCCAGCTGAAGGCAGTGGTGGAAGCGAAGGCCCCCATCATCAACCGGATCAATCCCATGTCCGTCATAACGGATGCATTTTACTCACTGAATATCTTCGGGACAGGCGACCGCTACCTGCGGGCGATCCTGACCATGATCGGCCTGTCGGTCATTTTCTTCGTCGTCGGTGTACTGCTGGGAAGGAGGAACCAGTATGAGTCTTTATAAGGCTTTTTTCAAGATCGTAAGGAAAAATTGGGTTTCCATCGTTATATTCTTCGGCATTACTCTGGGCATCATCGCGCTCCTCAGCGGGATCTACAAGCAGAAGGCAGACGAGAAGGCAGTGATGGACAGTTACTCCATCTATGTGGAGGACGAGGATCAGTCCGAAGCGTCCAAAGCGCTGGTGACGTACCTCTCCAAGGTTCACAGTGTATATTCGGAAAAACTTACCGAGGACGGTATCCGCGACAACCTGTACTACGAACAGATCGTATCCTGCATCCGGATCCCCAAAGGCTTCGGTGAAACCTTCCTGACAACGGGTGAGAATCAGGTGGTCAATACCTACGACGATTCCATGCCGGTGGGAATCTCCATCTCCCTGCAGATCGACAATTTCCTGGAATCCATGCGCAGTTATGTGCTGTCGGGAGACAGTGTCGCTGATGCGGCTGCGAAGGCCACGGAGTCTCTGGATGTCGCAAAGTATGTAACCATCCGCGCCGACGAGAGAGCGTCCAACGGCGGGCTCCGCGGTGCATTTAACTACCTTCCCTTCGGAATTCTGTCGGTACTGATCACCGGTATCTTCCCGGTGGTGGCAGGCTTCAATCAGGGCGAGAAGAAGAACCGGATCCAGGTATCCGCCATGGCACCGGGCAAGCGTACCACGTGGATCCTTGCGGCATCCGCAACCTTCGCGGCAGCCGTTCTGGTGATCCTGGTGGTGGTTGCAACTATCTCCGGCGGCTCCGGAGTCTCCGGAGGCAACATGCCGGGCAGCGGGACCGATGCTTCTGCAGCTTCCAGAACCATGGAGGTCTTTACCGAGACCTGGTGGCTGGCCGTGCTGAATGCATTTGTTTTCAGTGCAGTGGTGGCCATGCTCATTTCCATGCTGGCAAATGTACCGTTCTTCGCGAAGGCACCGGCCACGGTCTTCTCCACCATCGTCGGCCTCGGCTTCTGCTTCCTGGGCGGAACCTTCGTACCCCTCAGCGTGCTTGGTGACAGCGTAAAAGCCGTCGGCAGATTTCTTCCCACTTACTGGTATTCAGTGGCAAATGACCGCATCTTCACCGGTGGAAATATCTCGGACCTCTGGGAGTGCTTTGCTCTGCAGCTGGTATTCGGGTTCGCGTGCCTGTTCATCGGACTGGCAGCGGCACGGATCTCGGCGGAGCGGAAGCAGGTGGCGTGAGGACCGCAGTGCAGAGAGGCGCAATCGACGGAATGTGCCGGCAGTAATGATTGCGGTAATGGCTGCCGGTGTGTTTTTGGAAGGTATTGACAGAGCAAAATGAGATGTTATAATCACATACGGTAAGGGTAAACGGTAACTTCCGAGGAAGTAATCGGGAGAATACACAGATATGCATACAGGTATGCATGCGGAAAGGATGGTAAAGGGTATGAAGAAAGTAACAAGAAAACTGGCACTTCTTCTTTGCCTCGTGATGCTTGCAACGGCACTGGTTGCCTGCGGCGGAAGCTCTGACGGAGGAAGCTCTGACAGCGGAAAGACCGACGCAGTGACCGGAACCTGGAAGCAGACCGATGAGGTAAACGGCGACTGGACCTGGACCTTCAGCGGCGGCAGCAAGGCGAAGCTGGTCGGTAACACAACAGGCTTCGAGAGCGAAGGAACCTACACACTGGATGAGGCAAACAAGAAGCTGAA
>JAILAR010000185.1 GCA_024681515.1 Eubacterium sp.
TTTCGTCCTGATTCAGTGTAATATTGAGTTGAGCCATTGTGTTTTCCTCCTCGGTATTATGTTTGATTGGCGTTTAACATTATACCTAAAGAGGAGCGCTTTGGCTCGTTTTTCAATTTACACCATTATACACACACTATCGGAACTTTTTGATCGTATGTCAAAAAGTTCCTTGTTCTTGTTCCTCATCTGATTTACAGATATGCCTTTAAATCACTTTCTGAGCAACTGTTTAAGATTATCCGGCTCCTTTGGTTGAAACCACGCATTTCTGCAAGTCGGTGCAAGCAATGTTGCTATAACAACCGCAAAAGCCGACACCTTGGTTCCAAGTAACAATAAGTTTGTTTTCCAGTTTTTCATTTATCCGTACCTCCGGTAATTATTATGATATGACCACTATATCACAGTTTTTTCACTCCAACGCAAATTTATGGATGAGCGTATCAAAATGGCGGATGAACGTTTTTTTATACGCTCATCCGCCATTTTGATACGCTCATCCTTATTTTTTTTTGAGTTACTCCCTTACGTAGTATTATATCTACAATATCATCTCATAAAATAGTATTATTTGAATGGAGCTGTAATCTATGATTCTATCAGAAAAACTTAGCAACTCTCTCGTTACGACCTTATGTGCTAACAATAAGCTGGACTCAGAATACGCCGATGCACATCGCTACTGCCTGGAGCAGTTATTTGATCTCGTAATCTATCACGCAAGTCTTTTATTCCTTGGTGCCGTATTACATCGATTTCCTCTGACGATTCTGTATATCATCACCCTGACACCGACTAAAATGCTGGCAGGCGGTGCACATGCTAAATCCAGAGGAATGTGCAGTTTGATATCATACGTGATATTCCTGACCACATTATTTGCCTGCTCATATATTCCTTTTCCCAATGATTATACCATTCTATTGTTTCTTCCGACAGAAGCCGTTCTTTGGCGCTTGGCACCTGTATGTCATCCATATAAACCGCTAACCGATATCCAACGGAAGACTGTCCGTCAGATTCTGTTGATTAATTTTGCAACACTGAATATAATTGGATTTGTACTTTTTCTGTTTGATCAGTCAGCTCTGATAAAAATGATATGGCTTTGTCTTACGATCATTCTGATCAACCAGATCTGGGGGAAAATCCTGTACAGAAACCGTTTATAGAATCCGCCGAGGTAACACATATGAACCTGAATATAGCCATATGCGATGATGATCATGAAGATGCAAAACGTTTATCCGATTTTTTAACCAGATATTCATTTCAAATGGAGATTGACTTCAACATATCGCTTTTTAAAGACCGGAATGATTTAATGGGCAAAATCAATCCTGCCTACACATTTCCTTACCAGTTGGTATTTCTGGATATTGAAATGCCCGGAGAATCCGGAATCAACCTGGCACATGAACTGAATCAAATTATTCCGGACGACACCCTGTTAGTATTTGTCAGCAGTTACCCTGAGTATATGAGTGATAGTTTTTCCGTTCACCCCTTTGACTTTCTGCAAAAGCCAATCACATATGACAAGATCATGAATCTGCTGTCCGAAGTCCGAAAACGACTTGCAAAAAGACAACGGCAGCTTATGATCGTGTCAAAAGATGCTTTATCGGTCTCCCTGCTGGCAGAGGATATTCTTTACGTTCAGTCAAAGAATTCGAAATCACAAGAACTAATAGTCTATACAAAGACAGATGTATATCAGAGACACGGGACCTTGTCAGACATGGAAACCACTTATCCGGATCTCTTCTTCCCCTTAAACCGATCCATTCTTGTCAACCTGCTCCATGTACATTATCTGACCGACAGTTCTGTCATATTACATAATGGTACTGAGTTACCTGTCAGTGTTAGAAATCGAAAGAATCTGATCAAGCTTTTGAAGAGCAACCTCACAATACGAATATAAGGAGTCCACTATGGAGTATTTTTTAGACATCACATCCTCAATATTGGATGCATTTCTCCTTACAATCTACCTTCGAACGGTACTTGGTGCTTTTCGATGGAAACTGAAATATCTATATCTTGCTTCTCTTGTCGGTGTTGAACTCGTCCTCTATGCAAATCAGGTATTTATAGCAAGCACAAACACTCTGGGATTTGAGAAAGAAATCACAGTCACCTTAAGCATTCTGACTACATTCCTCATCAGTTTGTTCTTTGAAGCCAAAATATATGTTCGTCTGTTTTATGCTATCCTTCTTCAACTGCTATCTGCACTCGGTGACTCCATCTTCACTTGGCTCGTATCTCATCTTCAACCGGAGTTTCTTTCTATCGAAGATGAACAGATGCTTTTTGCAACAATGGGCTTCGGGTCAACAACCACACTCTTTTTCCTGATTCTTCTCCTGAATCTGATCAAGAATATCGGCGGTCATAAATATCCAATTCGATTTCACGTCATGTTGCTGATCACACCAATTATAACACTGCTGGCACTTGCATCCATAAAAGCACGAGCATTCTTTTTAACGGAAAACACCCAATTCTACTGTATATTTGTTGTTATTCTCGTTCTGATCAATATGATCAACTACATTGAAATTGCATGGTCCTCCCGCTATCTTAAAGATCGGGACCGACTGCACCAGATGGAGCAACAAATCAACTATCAGAAGGAAAAATACGATCAGTTAAGCCATAGCTATCGTCAAAGCAGAAGCTTTCTTCATGATATCCGGAAGCATTTCTTCACAATGCAGGAATACCTTCATGACGGGAAAACGAATGAACTCTCCGAATACATAGAACACGCTTTCGGCGATCTGCAACATCTCTACGCGCGCTATAATACCGGAAATCTTGTGATTGATTCCTTTATCACGAACTATGCAGCCATCGCCGAGCAGCGCAATATTCGATTCGAAGCGATACTTCACATTGACAAAAACAGAATTCCCATGGAAGACTATGATCTATGTGTTGTTCTCGGAAACCTGCTGGATAACGCAATAAAAGCCAGCACTCTTACCCCGAGTGCTGACCGTTTCATAAAGATTTCAATTGAAACAACATCAGATGATTTGTTTCTGATCCGACAGGAAAACACTATGGAGTCTTCTCCGGTTCAGTCGATACCACAAAACAATTTGGATCATGGATTTGGATTGAAAAATATCGAAAAAACATTAGAGCGGTATCACGGAATAATGGACTATTGCTCCGGTGAAGTGTTCAAACTATTCATTCGAGTACCGATCACAGATCCGAAGCAACGAACAATTGACATTGCTCCTACCCCCCCTCAAATCCTCAAATCCAGCATAAAATAAGGGTTTTCAGGCATTGAAGCATATAAAAATCCATCCTACTTCCCGCGCAGATTACATATGATGATCCCGGTCAGCACCAGCAGGATTCCCACCGCTGTCCAAAGAGATAATGACTCATGAAACCAGAGGATGCCGTTCAGTGTTGCCACCACCGGCTCGACGGAGGCGATGATGGAGGCCTGTCCGTTCTCCACCCGTTTCAGCCCGAGGGTATATGTGATGTATGGGATCACCGTGGAGACCAGTACGAAAACCGCCACCAATCCCAGCTCCTGCCAGGAGGTCGTCACGGTCCGGTAAATTCTCACCGGATTCGTAAAGAAGACAGATCCGATACTTGCAAAAAGAAAGGTATAAAAACTGATGGTGAGGGAACTGTATCCTCTCTCCAATGCGTATCTTCCGAAAATGGAATACAGCGCGTACCCCAGTCCCGCGCCCAGACCGATCAGGATCGCGCGGCCACTGAGAAGTCCCGCATCACCGATCACACCGGTAACAAAGACAAGTCCTGCAAATGTGAGAAGCAGTGCCAGCAGTTTTTTTACTGTGATCTTTTCCCCGAAACAGGGAGCCGATATCAGGATCACAAAGGCCGGCGCCGTATAGAGCAGGATGGCTGCCACAGACAGGGATGTCAGTGTGATCTCCTTAAAGTAACAAAAGTTGAAGAATACGATGGACAGCAGACCGGTGCCGAGAAAGCACCAGAGATCTTTTGCCTTAATACGAAAAGCCCTCCTATTCGTAAGAAGCAGGAAGAGCCCGAGAAGAAGCGTGGTTCCGATGGCCCTGAGGAACACGATGTCCCAGGTGGTAAGCCCCCTGTCATTCAGCGGCCGGACAAAAAGGCCCATACATCCCCAGAGGATGCCGGCCAAAAGGATACAGAGCACGCTCCGTGTTTTTTTGTTCATGATCTATATAACTCCTGATTAATACTTCGCTTGTTAATTAATGTCATGCTGGCCCGAGGCTTTCAGGCGCACCATGGCGCGGCGCAATGTGGCCTCCGCCGAGTAATACTCCTGCAGGCTGCGCTTCTGCAGCATGATCTCCCTTGCTTCCTCCGCACGGGCGCGGGCGCGTTCCGCGTCGATTTCTTCCGGACGTTCCGCGGTGTTGACCAGCACAAGAACATCCCCGTCCTCGATCCGCACCATGCCTTCGGAGACGGAAGCTGTATACTGCTTCGGGTCGTCGGGGATTCGATATTTCATGATCCCCGGAACGGTGGCGATCACCAGATTTCGGTGACGCGCCTGAATGCCGTACGAACCGTCGGCAGTCGGTATGATGAGGGATGTCAGCTTGCCTTCGTAGAAAGGACTGTCCGCCTCGTAGATTCTCACGTTGAATACGTCCATGTGGATTCATTCTCCAGAATAATCGATTTGAGTGATGGGATCCTTCGTCCTTCGGACTCAGGATGACATGTGAGTTTTACAGCGTCTCCGCCTTTTTCACCGCATCCTCCACGGTACCTACGTTAAAGAAAGCCGCCTCCGGATATGCATCGTACTTTCCGGAAAGAAGTTCCGAGAAGCCCCGGATGGTCTCATGAAGCGGAACGAAGACACCGGGATTTCCGGTGAATTTCTCCGCCACATACATGGGCTGGGACAGGAACCGGATGATCTTCCGGGCACGGTTTACCACGTTCTTATCCTGATCGGACAGCTCGTCCATACCCAGGATGGCGATGATGTCCTGTAATTCGTTATATTTCTGCAGATACTCCTGCACGGTCCGGGCCACGCGGTAATGCTCCTCGCCTACCACGTCTGCCTCCAGGATCCGGGAAGTGGATGCCAGCGGATCCACCGCGGGGTAGATACCCTGCTCGGCAATCTTCCTGCTGAGTACGGTGGTGGCATCCAGATGGGAAAATGTGGTCGCCGGCGCCGGGTCCGTCAGATCGTCGGCCGGCACGTAGACCGCCTGCACCGACGTAACAGAGCCGCTTCCCGTGGAAGTGATACGCTCCTGCAGCTCACCCATTTCTCCTGCCAGCGTAGGCTGGTAACCGACTGCCGAGGGCATACGGCCCAGCAGCGTGGAAACCTCCGAACCTGCCTGTACAAAACGGAAGATGTTATCGATAAAGAGCAGCACATCCCGGTTCTCCATGTCACGGAAATACTCCGCCATGGTGAGGCCTGTCAGCGCCACGCGCATACGGACACCGGGGGATTCGTTCATCTGACCGAAGACCATGGCCGTCTTGTCGATGGTCCCGCTCTCCTTCATTTCATTCCAAAGATCGTTGCCCTCACGGCTCCGCTCCCCGACTCCGGTGAAAATAGAATACCCACCGTGCTCCATGGCTACGTTATGGATCAGCTCCTGGATCAGTACAGTCTTACCGACACCCGCACCGCCGAAGAGACCGACCTTACCACCCTTGGCATAGGGCTCCAGAAGGTCGATGACCTTGATGCCGGTTTCCAGGATCTCCACCGAAGGCTTCTGCTCGTCAAAGCCGGGCGCCTTCCGGTGAATGGGCCAGCGTTCCGTCTTCTTCGGGATTGGCTTGCCGCCGTCGATGGGCTGGCCAAGTACGTTGAACACACGGCCAATGGTCGCCTCGCCTACGGGCACACGGATGCCGCTTCCCAGGGCGCGCACTTCCATATCCCGCGCCAGACCTTCACTCTGGGACAGAATGATGCAACGCACCTCATTTCCTCCCAGCAGCTGTGCCACTTCCATATATCGGAGTTTTCCGTTCACCTGTACCGTCAGGGCTTCTCTCAGCCGCGGCAGCTGTCCTTCCGGGAAGGCACAGTCCACCACCGGTCCGGAGACCTGGACGATCTTACCTTTTTTCATACTATAGCTCCTCTAATATATCATATCCTGTCACTCTCGCAGTTCAGTTGCTATCCCTCCTGCAGCTCCCGTTGCTGTCGCTCCCGCTTCCTGCGCTGGGCCTTGGCACCGGCCGACACCTCCGTGATCTCCTGAGTGATGGCCGTCTGGCGTACACGGTTGTACTCCACCGAAAGCGTTCCCAGCAGCTCCTCCGCATTGTCATTTGCGGATTTCATGGCATTCATCCGCGAGCTCTGCTCGCTGCAGAAACTCTCCACCAGCGCACCGTAGATATATCCGGCGATGTAACTGGGAACAATATTCTCCAGCGCCGCCGTAACGTTCGGAACAAACTCATATTCCTTACGGTATTCGCCTTCGATCTCTTCTTTCTTTCCAAATCGACCGCGTTCAAAGGGGAGCAGCTGCACCTTCCGTACCTCTGCCATCACACCCTTCTCCATCCGGCTGTAAATAATACGGATCTCGTCACATTTTCCTGTATTATACAGGTCCAACAGTACATTGCTGATCTCCCGCGCCCGCCGGAAGGTAGGATTCTGGGCCGTATACAGGAAGGACCTCTCGATGGGGATCTTCCGCCGCAGAAAATACTGCCGACCGTACTCTCCGACCACATAGAGATGCACCTTCTTATGCCGCCGGATCTCCTCCTCCGCCTGTTTCAGAACGTTATGGTTATACGCCCCTGCCAGACCCTTATCCGCGGTGACAACGAGGTAGGCGTAGGTCTCCGCCGGCTTTCGGCCGGTCTCCGGATAGAAATAATGGCTGTTCACGTCGTCCCGCCGCTGGAAGATCCGCTTCATTTCCG
This sequence comes from Eubacterium sp., assembly GCA_024681515.1. Classification (GTDB taxonomy): domain Bacteria; phylum Bacillota; class Clostridia; order Lachnospirales; family Lachnospiraceae; genus Eubacterium_Q. The sequence goes on from JAILAR010000185.1 coordinate 6,949, forward strand.
ATTCCTGCAGACGAAAATAAGGCAGCGTTTTATCCAACTCTGCCCGGGCCTTCGTCAGCTTCGTCGACGCGATCAGATACATGGCGTTCGTGATCTTCTGCGTATTTCGGACGCTCTCGATTCGGTTTTTGATCTCTTTTGTATTTGCCATGGTCTTTCGTTCCAGTCAGGGGATTCTTCCGCGCCGGAGCGCGTCAGAATGACACATTATAACTCGTTTCAGTCTGGAGATTCTTCCGCGCCGGAGCGCGTCAGAATGACATGTTACGGGGATACGTAGCTCTCCGCGAACCTCTTCGCCACCCGAATGATTTCCTCTTTCACATCGTCCGGAAGGACTCCGGAGGACTCGATGGCATCGCACAGTCCGGCTTCCTCTGTCCGGAAATACTCCAGCATCCGGCCGCGGTAGGTAAGCAGCTCATCCACCGGGATCTGCTCCATGGTGTGCGCCGTAGCGGCCACCAGAATGACCACCTGCTCCCACAGCTTGAAGGGCGCGCTCTGGGGCTGCCGAAGCAGCTGCATCAGGCCCTGCCCGTACTGCAGTTGTTTCTTCGTGGTTTCATCCAGATCACTGGAAAACTGTGTGAAAACCTCCATCTCCCGATACTGCGCCAGATCCAGACGGATACTTCCGGCCGCCTTCTTCATGGCCTTCTTCTGGGCAGCGCCGCCCACACGGGACACGGACAGACCTACATTGACCGCCGGTCTCTGACCCGCGAAGAAGAGATTGCTCTCCAGGAAGATCTGTCCATCGGTGATGGAAATGATATTTGTCGGGATATACGCCGACACGTCGCCTGCCTGGGTCTCCACGATGGGAAGTGCCGTCATGGAACCTCCGCCCTTCCGGGCCGAGAGATGCGCCGAACGCTCCAGCAGCCTGGAATGCAGATAGAAGACATCACCCGGATACGCCTCACGTCCCGGAGAACGCTCCAGCAGCAGGGACAGCGCCCGATAGGCGATGGCATGCTTCGACAGATCATCGTAGACGATCAGAACGTCCTTGCCGTTCTGCATGAAATACTCTCCCAGTGCGGTTCCGGCATAGGGGGCGATATACTGCAGCGGCGCAGGATCACTGGCCGTTGCGGACACAACGATGGTATACTCCATCGCTTCATGCTTTTTCAGATTATTTACCAGATGTGCCACCGAACTGGCCTTCTGGCCGATGGCGACGTAGATACAGATGACACCATTTCCCTTCTGGTTCAGGATGGTATCCATGGCGATGGAGGTCTTGCCTGTCTGGCGGTCGCCGATGATAAGCTCCCGCTGGCCACGGCCGATGGGGAACATGGAATCGATGGACAGAAGGCCCGTATTCATGGGATCACATACCGGCTGACGGTCGATGATCCCCGGTGCAGGGCTCTCGATCTCCCGGTAATCCTCCGCGGGGATCTCACCCAGTCCGTCGATGGGACTGCCCAGCGCGTCAACCACGCGGCCGAGATACGCCTCACTGACGGGGATTCCGGCAGTCTTCTTGGTCCGGCGGACGATACTGCCCTCCGTGATCATCTCATCATCACCGAAGAGCACGATACCGATCTCGCCCTTGCGAAGATCCTGCACCATGCCCCGGACGCCGGATTCAAAAAGTACGATCTCGCCGTACACAACGGATTCCAGCCCCGTGGCGATAACGATCCCGTCACCCACGCTGCGGACCCGTCCC
>JAILAR010000045.1 GCA_024681515.1 Eubacterium sp.
ACTTCAAGCTTCTCCTCTGCCGCCTCCAGTTTTGCCAGTGTCTCCTCGTAAACCAATTCTTTCTGTTCAGGAGTAAGAAGCTCATATGCAGTTCTTGCAAGTGCAACCGCATTTTTATCACTTACAGTGATTTCTTCCACGTCCTTCAGTGCATCTATCCTTGCCATTACACCAGCTGCTTTTTTCACATCTGAAGGATCGGCATAGAACTCATTCATCAATACGCCCAGGGCTGGAATATTATAGAAGCCTGTGAGGTCAATCTCGCCTTCCCCGGTGATCCGGACCAGCTCCGTTCAATGCGATAGTTTGACACAAGACTCGGACTTATGGAGCTTCCGCTTAGTCGGATCAAAGGAAATATGGATGTTTATAATCTCTTCAGGATCAGCATGGTCAGATCGTCAAACTGCTCGGCTTCACCCACATAGTTCATGACTGACTTCAATGCATGCTCCGAAAGTGTCTTCGGATCAGCATCCGGCATCCTGTTCAAAGCCTCCTTCAGCCTCTCCTTGCCAAACATCTTCCCCTTTGAATCCATAGCCTCCGGGTAGCCATCCGTATAAACCACCAGGGTACATCCCTTCTGCAGTATGAATGTGTACTCTTCATAGGTCTGATTCTCCATACCTCCAAGCACAAAGCCATGAGTATCCAGAATAAACGAATACTCACCACGCGGATTACGGAGGACAGGATACTCGTGTCCCGCATTTGCCGCAACCACTCTTCCTGTAGACACTTCATATATCCCGAACCACGCCGTCACAAACATATGCTCTTTATTATTTCGGAAAATAGTATCATTGGAACGTCGGAGCACCTCCGCCGGAGAAATCCCCATCATAGCATAATTACTGATAATGATCCTGGACATCATCATGAACAGCGCGGCAGGTACCCCCTTGCCGGAGACATCCGCGATGACCAGAGCCAGATGATCATCATCAATAAAGAAGAAGTCATAGAAATCTCCCCCCACCGCCCTGGCCGGTATCATAGATGCATAGATATCGAATTCCTTACGATCCGGAAATGCAGGGAATACCCTGGGCAGTTGCCCGGCCTGTATACTCCTGGCCATATCCAGTTCGGCAATCACAATGTCCTGCTCGGTACTTAGTCTGATATTCTCCTCTGTATATCTGTCCATCTCCAGGGCCAGCTCGGAGACATCCCCTGCAAGTGTACCGAATTCGTTCCCGGCTGTGATCTCCGACATCCGTTCCACAGTCACGGCGCTATCCTTTTTTTCCCGGTATTCCCTGACGCCTGTCTGAATCTTCTTCAGCGGACGGATTGCTTTTTGGTACATAAAAATATGCATGATGACAGCAACCAGCAGGATGGCACCGACACACATGAACGCCATCTGATAGAACCCGACACGAAGGCTGTGACTGAAGGATGTCCAGTTATAGGTGATACCGATTACACATCGGATGCTTCCGTCGATATAGACCGGCTTATAGGCCACAAAATGCTCCCCTTCCACAGGAAAATTGCTGACCCTCTCATACGCTACATCCACATGCTCCGCAGATAGCATTTCTTTCACTGCAGGATGCTTCTCGGGATCCATGTCCATCCATGTTCCCAGATTTCCCTCTGTATTCGACACCCTGTCTACAGACTCATCTATATCATGATAATGGAAGAATACAAATCCTCTACCGGGCTCCTGAATGTCAACGCAGAAGAGATCTCCATAATCACTTGCAGTATTCTCACTCTTCAGTACATCATTGGTCAAAGAATAGATCGTAGAAGCAAATGCAATCTTATTCTCATCGCTCAGTTTTTCAAGCCACTCTCTGTCTAAATCCATTTGAATGATGAAATCTTTCACCTCATTTGCGTCACGACCATCCTTATCAAACGCGTTAATCTTCTCGTAGTTTTCCTCCCAATAATCAAAAAACCAATCGGAAACATCTGTATCGTTTATAGAATCGGACACCCGCACCAGTTCACTTCTCATCTTATCCTTCTGATCATCAAGGTGAAGTCTCTCGATTCCTGTATAGACCATGGTCATAATCGCCAGAATGAGAACAAGAAAAAGAGCACTCGTAATGATACCTGTCTCTACAAGTATCCTGCCCTTCTTTTTCTTTGTCCTTTTCTTATCTCTCATCTGAGTTCACTCTTTCGATCATTCCTATGACTAATACTTTACGGTTATCTTGTATTTCTTCAGGAGCACCAGTGGATTCGAGTGCATTTTCGCATCCCGTAGTCCCTCGGAGCCCACATCCGACATGATATTACAGACAACATACCCATGATCCATCAGATACTGACAGTCAGAGACACTGATATACTCTGCAATCCCATTGTAGCTCCGGTCCTGCTTCTGATACAGTCCCACCACTGTATTCTCATCCAGGAACTCATTGATCAGCACTCCTGCCACGACTCCGTCCACCCTGAAGATGGTTCCATAGAGGTATTCATCATCCCAGTTCTCCAAAGCCGTTTGAAAGGTTTCGTCATCAAACTCCACCATATCCACCGCCGAGGTTCGTTCTTTCAGAAGCATCTCCTGCTTTCTATGAAAAGCGCGGATTTCATCAAAATGCCCGGGGGTCAGCCATTCCTCCGTACAGGTATAATTCTTCATGAATTGATTTCGGGCGCCTCGCATGGATTTGAACTTTGAACCCTGAAGTCCCACCATGCGTTTTGTGTACCAGATATAATCCCAGTCATCCCGCGATTCCTCAATCTCAAGCCGATCCCCGAACAGCTTCTGCCACTTCTTCATCAGAAGTTCCGGAATCCCCCAGAAGTAGGAGCCGGCCGGATACTCAGCATCAAAAATCGCCTCCCAGTCTGCCGAGTCCCAGTCTCCCACAGGACAGAAATGTACGATCTTTCCCTCTTCCAACACTCCCTGATGAAAGCAGAGGCCATATCCGTAGGCTCGTTTCACGAAGGCCGGCTCTCCCCGCAAAGACAGAAGGTTGAAGGGTGTCATGTCCGCCGTCATCTGTAAACAATTCTGATAATAGCTTCGATAATTCGCGTTATCCGATGCGTCAAATTCTGTATATTTCATGATCCTGTCCTTTCCTCTTGTACATTTCGTCTCTATTTCTTCGGGTGTCCCTGAATCCCGTTCTATCTCAATATCATACCCTCGCCAGATATCCGAATTTCTTTCTCCTAAGCAGCACCAATCCGACTGTTACGAAGATTGAAAGCAGCTCCGATACCGTTGTGGAGAACCAGATGCCATTGAGTCCGAAGAATACCGGCAGGATCAGGATGGCAGCGATCAGGAAGACCACGGTTCTGGCCAAAGAAATAATGGCAGAATCCAGTCCGTCATTCAACGAAGTAAAGAAGCCGGAGCCAAAGATATTATACCCTGCCACCAGAAAAACACTGCTATAAATCCGCAGTCCCCGGGCAGCCATATCACAGAGCTCCTGATCATAGCTCAGGAATATCCTGGCAAAGAGCTCTGCACCAAATTCTGTCACGAGAAAAACGAAGATACTGAAAAACAGGATCAGACGGATACTCTTCTTCAGAAGGCTGTTTACCTCTTTTTTATTTCCATCTCCGAAGTGATAGCCGATCACAGGGATAAGTCCCGCCGAATATCCAAGGAATACCGCCATGAACACAAGCGTTACCGCCTGAACCACACCATAAGCGGCCACTGCATCCTCCCCGGAGTACACCATAAGCTGATGATTGAACAACATACCCACCAGAGCAAGAGATAGATTCTCCAACATTTCCGATGAGCCATTGCCGGCAATCTTTAGCAGAGCCTTCCATTCGACGGCGGGTCTGCCCAGGCGCACCGACAGTCCTTTCTTCTTCATGAAATACAGGATGGAAAAAGTAGCGCTGAAGATCATTCCCAAAAGAGATGCAAATGCCGCACCGAAAAGACTCCATTTAAAGACCAGAATAAAGAGAGCATCCAACCCGATATTGATGCAGCCTGCGATTACCGTGATCAGGAACCCCAGCTTCTCCTTCTCTACCAGTGAAAAGAAATACTGGAACTCTGACTGGATCATGTAGAAGAGAACGGAAAAAACTGCCACACCGCCATATTGCCTGCAGTCCTCCAGGAGTTCCCCCTCCGCTCCCTGCAACACGTAAACCGAATCTACGGTAAAGTACGCAATAGCAGTCAGGACTATCCCCAGAAGGATGGATGCCCAGACTGTCATGGAAAACCGTTTCGACGCGAGCTCCTCCTGCTTCTCCCCCAGTGTTTTACTGATCAGAGCCGCACCACCGGAACCCATCATGGTTCCGATCGCCGGGAAAAGCAACACATAATTACCCACGATATTCACTGCAGCATATGCCGTGGACCCAACTGCATTGGAGATGAACAGTCCATCTACCAGAACAAAGGTGGTATAGAAGACCATCATCAGAATCACCGGCGTAGTGAACCTCAGTATTTTCTTCGTATCAAAATGATCTAAAAGCTTGATCTCGTTCATTTTCTACAATCCTATTAATTCTGCGATCCGATGTCCTGTTATCGATTCTCCGTCGCACAGCCATCCAGCAGTTCATCCACCGTCTTCGACGGGCTGACAGTCTTCAGCATGGTTTCCAGATTCCGAAACAGTCCGTCTATCGTTTTCTCATTCAGTTCATTTGCACGATACTCCGTATGGAAGAAGAAATGTCCTTCCTTCTCATAGATTTCCTCATAGATTCCATACAGGCCTCCGGTTCCTTCCGGACTTAAAGCTTCTCCGGTGAAAGTCATTCCATCCATCCTGTATTCATCCGTGACCTCTCCCAGGAAGGAATACCCGAAATCGAAAATCTCCGGATGAGCCACAGCGATCTTCGTAAAAGGCTGCGCCAGAACACCCATGGAATTGACCAACTGCTTCTGCAGCTCCATGATATAGTCTGCAACTGTCGTTCCCTCCATCCAGCTCACAAATACGGGGAAGGAAGTACTCAACAGTCCTATGGTGTTCACCCGACGGGAATCGTTTCGACCGTCATATACCATATTGACCACTGCTGTACGATTCCCGGCAGCCCCTGCCTTTAGCACTGCAGAAAGTGCCAGAAGCAGAACCGTCGGTGAGGTTTTCAGACCCTTTGCGATTTCCCGGAATTCCTCCGCCGATTCCGCAAATTCCCGGTGCAGTCTGGTCACCTTCAGTTCCCCGTCTTCCCGGTCCTTCGGGAAGGGGGCGATGTTGCCTATGGATCTCAGTTTTTCGAACGCATCCTCATAATTCCGGCTAGCCGCCTCAGAACCGCCCTTTTCATTGAAGCGCTCTGCTTCATCCAGGAAATGGAAGATGGAATAGGTCTCCGGCTCCGGCACCCGTCCCTCATAGGCAGCGATGATCTCAGCGATCATGATCTCATAGGAGCCTCCGTCTATGAGCGTATGATGTACATCAGTAAAAAGATATACAGCCTCCTCTGTCCGATAGATCTCAAACCTGAAGAGTCTCTCCTCGGGATGGAATGGGCGTTTCAGCCTGTTCTTCCCACGGAATTCCTCCTCTGTAAGATCACGTACTCCGGGAATATAATCTCCGTGATCCGGATTCTGAAGTATCCTGATCTGCCCGTCCCGCATTTCCATCCGGGCCCAAAGCCCTGGGTGATTATTCAGCATCAGTGTCACTGCTCTCTTCAGTCGTTCTACATCGACCGTCACCGGCATGCGGTACAGGTAGGGCAGATTAAAGACCATGGGGCAGCTTTCCTCAAAAAGTTCTGTTGAAAGAAGGGCTATCTCATTCATGACCGGATAGTCTTCTTTCAGATCATCGCTTCGTTTCCGGCCCAACTGATCGATCATTTCTTCCATCCGGAGAACAGACGGATATTTCAGAATGTCACTGAAACGGACATCCACATCAAACTCTTTTCCGATTCTCGAAGCCAGCAGCATGGTGTCCAGAGAGGAAAGTCCTAGATCCTGAATATCCGTGGTGATACCCAGCTGGATATCCGTGAAAATCTCCTTCACAATCGACAGCAGCTTCTCCTGTCGCTCATTCTCCGGGGGAACCACCTCTGCTTCCTCCACCTCCGGTTTCTCCAGAGCCTTTCGGTCGATCTTCCGGTTCGGAGTCATAGGCATATCTTCCACTTCCACAAAAGCCTCAGGAACCATATAATGCGCCAGCGTCTTCTTCACAAAGGCCTTCATCTCATCCCTCGTTACTGAGCCCGGCGTGATCAGCTGATAGTAGCCTACCAGAATTCTGTTATCAAAGACCTTTGCTGCAGCCAGCTTCACCTCCGGATGTGACGCCAGCACCTTCTCCACTTCATCCAGTTCGATACGGAGTCCGCGGAGCTTCACCTGATTGTCAATTCTTCCATGGAATTCGATCTCGTCCTCTTCATTGATCCGGACAAGATCTCCGGTACGATAGGCACGCATGCCCCGGAAGGTGATAAAGCTCTCAGCCGTCTTCTCCGGCAGATTCCGATATCCCCGGCCCACGCCGCGCCCGGTGATCAGAAGTTCACCGACCTCGCCCTTTGCCACCTCCTCGCATTGTTCATTGATGACGAATGTATATACGTTGGCATTCGGTATTCCGAGCGTTATATTATCAGGAGACTCGATCACCTTCATGGTACAGCTTATAGTGGCCTCCGTGGGACCGTAACCATTCATGATATAAGCGTCGGGATTAATCTCCCGAATCTTTGTGAAGAGTGTCCCCGGAAATGCCTCTGCGCCAAAATCGTAGGTCTTGATATTTCGTATTACATCCCTCATCTCCGGGATGCTGACCAGGGTATTCGCATACGCCGGCGTGAAGCATACCGCATCCACTCCGGTCTTCTCCATAAAATCCTTCATAGCTGAGGGATTGAAAATCTCCTCCTCTGTGGCCAGAGCGATGGTGAGTCCGCCGGTCAGTCCCAGATACTCCTCCATGACCGATACATCAAAGGTCATCTGGGCCATGGCCAGAAGTACCGTTCCCTTCTGAGTTATACCATTGGCCTCATAATTCTTTGATGTCGGATAGACGAAATTCGAGAGATTACCATGCTCGATCATTACACCCTTCGGTTTTCCCGTCGATCCCGATGTGTAGATCAGATAACAGAGATCCTGTTCCGCATTCTCCACCCCGGGACGTTCAGCAGAAGGATTTGCCAGCATTTCTTCCATGTAGAGAGGCCGTTTCTGCAACACATCTGCTACCAGCTCCAGTCGGTCGATGACGGTTTTCTTGTCGGAAATCAGATATTTACAACCTGCGTCATTATGTATGAATTCGATACGGTCATCCGGATAGTCCATATTGACTATAGTGTAGGCCGCACCGGCTTTCAGAATTCCGAGTGTCACTATATATGTACTGATTCCGCGGGGCAGCAGGATCATGATAACGTCTTCATAACCTACACCAAGAAAGCGGAGAGAGTTTGCGATCTTATTGGACTTTTCATCCAGCTCGGCATACGTGATCTGTTCACTTGTAGTTATCACAGCAATCCTGTCCGGATGAAGTCTTACCTGTTCCTCGAAAAGTTCCACCACCGAACGATATTCGTATTCCTCCGTGGTATCATGAATCCCCGTGAAATGCGGAGCCGTATAAACCGCATCAACAGGTCTGTGCTCATGAGGAGCCGCTTTCAAACCATCCGAAGACACGGAGATCCTTGTATCCGATCCCTGCTCGAACACAAAGTCCTCCGGTGCACTGACGCCCAGAGCCTTATCGAAGCCTGTCATGTGAAAGGTCTCAAAAACCACCGCTGTCACCCCCCTCACTTTCAGGTTCTCATATTCAAGCTTGATGGCAAGAAGAACACGAAGGCCGGCCGAAGTGATCAGGCTGAGTTCCGAAAGATCCATGTGTACTTCGGAGGGTGATATCTCGGAACATTTTTCCAGAATCTCCTTTTGGGCATCCGGTGAAGTCTGCGTATTCAGTTTCCCTGAAAGACGTATGATAAGTTTCTCTTCTGACTGCTCATAGGTTATCTTCATTTTGTACTTCTCCCAAGTATTTTTTCTATAAACGGTGCCAGACAGGAGCTCAGCACCAATGATATCAGGAATACCCCGATTGCCTTTACACCTTGGTACGGCACGACCTCCTCATCGAAGATCACCTTGTCCATTCCGGCCAGCACCATGACAGACATCCCGATAAACATGTGGATCAGGTAAATGCCCAGACTGTGTTCACCCATCCAACGGAGAGGTCTTTTCAACCATTTCGTCCTTCCGATCATTACGAGGATCCATCCAACCGGCAGGACAGCTGTGAGCAATGCCAGCAATCCTGTCAGCACATCCGGTCCGTTCTCTATCTCTGAGGAGAAGTATCCACGTCCCAGGCCGTCTCCGGCCGGAAACTGTATGGAGATCAGAACCAGCCCCGCCATAAGGAACACTGCTGCAACAATGACCGCCGGATGGAACAGCTTCCCCTTCAACCGCTCGATCAACCGCTTCTGTCCACACCATGCACCCACCAACATACATCCGGCCAGTGCAGGCGAAATCTGAAAATCCCATGGCATCTGTGGGCAGAAGAAGCACATCAGCACAGAAAGACCGAACAGAACACCCGTAATCAGTATGAAGTACAGATTCTTCTGCATTGCCGTGTTCACGAGCAGATAATAAATCAGTCCTGACAGCGCCATCTGCCGCAAAAACCAGTATACCTCTGCCGGTATCATGAGTAAGGTATCCTCATAGACGCCCGGCTGCAGTATATCCACCATACCCTTTCCTGCCAGAGCCCACCATAGCGAGGTGCCCAGGTCTTCCTCCTCCGCCAGGCCTTTTATGGCAAGGACCCCATAGAAAAGCAGGGTAATCACCACTGTACAGACAAAAAACATGAAGAGCATCGGAGGAATTCTCTTCCTGATCAACTGCCATGCTGTTTTCCCCGGTTTCCAGGTATAGCCACTGACAAGAAAGAAAAGACTCATGATTAACGCAGAATTGATATAAGGCGCTATATCCGCCAGCGAATCTGATGCATAATCCAGGAAATGAAAAGCGACCACCATGATCATGCCGATTCCTTTGAATATATCCAATTCTTCTATTCTTCCTGTATTTTTAACGTTCTCATTCATATTCGCTAAGTTCCCTATACGAAAGGAGCAGAATCCGGTTTTTTTTACTACACGAGTATTATAACAGACAGGTATTCTCTTATCAATCAATATTTCATCCACTGTTTTTCTCATATGCAGATCTCTTTATCCGCCTCTTTTTTTCAATCCAAAGAACAAAATCATACTGAGGATTCTTCATCATCCGATAGATAGTGTTAAAACAAATGCCACTTAGCAGGCTGGCTTTGGATACTTACCTTCTTACATTTTGGGGAAATGTGCCGTATCATTTTCCTTTGTTCTCGTAAGCTCATAAGGAATTCCATGCTCCTTCAGCTGATCAAAGAATGCATTCAGATAATCATTTCCCTCAAATCCCTGCTGGATGGAAAGGAACAGGGTTCCGTTCACGGCTGCAAGCTCTGTCAGGAAGGGATTCGCCTTTGGCACATGGGTCCAGAATTCAAGGATGTAAGGTTCAACCGAAGCATACTTCCACTTTCCGACATAGCTGACCATATAGGTAAAGTAACGGATTCCGCCCATGAGCATCTGTGCATATGCACCGCACTTTGCCTCCACTGTGGGTGCCATCTTTAACACCATCCTCGATCTTGCGGCAGTTACGGCCATGGACTGCTTTACCCGGTCGGCATCGCTCTGCATGAATGTCATTCCGCGGTAAGCCGTTGCCTGGAGATCAAAGGGCATCTTCTTCATTTTGTCCGAGAACTGGAATACATTGGTACCCACGCAATTATGATGTGTTTCCGGAGCCCCCAGCATAGGCCGACCGTTATATATATAGGAACTGTTAAACGGTCGCTCCGTCTGAGGATGGACGGAATGGATTGCTCTTGTCATCAGGAGTGAAAGCATCGTTCCCGGACTTGCCTCATATTCCTGGCAGAACCGGACGAATTCCGCCTCCGGGATCTTCACATCGTTGATGTATGCCTTTCCATCGGATCTTGCACCTCCGTCATTGATAATGGAAAAGGCTTCCGGAAGACTCGGTGCCGGGATTTTGGAAGGATCCATTTCCGGGAAGAGATCTACCGGATCCGCCGATTCCTCCGGACGGATTTCATCCTCCAAAGTCCGTATCCCCGTGTGATCCTGAATACCGTAGCGTCCCTCACAGTAATAGTAAAGCAACGTTGAAAATACCATATACATTCCGGTTCCGTCGGCGATCCCGTGGTAGATGTCCAGAAATATCCGGTCATCCTTAAAGCACACAGCCCAGACATGGAAATTCGTCTCTTCGGCAGCAAGCGTGATCTGACGATCCGTGTTAAGAAGCACAACGGGTGCCGGATTCTCTTCGTAATAGAGCTCCGTTTCATTCTTCTTCATCTGAAGGGACAGATACGGATATCTCTTCGAAGT
>JAILAR010000039.1 GCA_024681515.1 Eubacterium sp.
TCGCTATCTCGTTATTGATTTTCAGGCTGCAGATAATTCTGAAACTGCATCCGATGAAGATGTCCTTGCTTCATCCGGCAAACTTATGGACAAGTATGATGACGCTTTTAAGGAGCTTGCTAAATGATATATCTTTCAAAATATCAGTTTCGCATTAGCAATGCTGAATTATCCTCTGTAATTCTTGACCTTGCCGCAGGAAAAATAAATGATGAATATTTGCTCCAATGGGTAATGGATAGGATAGATTAATACTTTGCACCTGAGTACATTCTCAGGTGCAATTTTTCTTTTTTCCGGATAAGACAACAATTACTCCGCCAAGCATCATGCCAAGGCCGATCATCGGAAGAGACATTGCCCCGCGGCTGCCGGTTGATGGAAGCATGGACAATTCCTTATCAACCATTGTGATAAGGTTATCTGTCATGGCTTTTCCGTCAGCCACAACCTCGTAGTTGGCATTGACTGTGAACTTAACGTCTGCAGCTAGTGCATAACCGAAAGGTACCCCGACTTCACGAAGGATATTTTTCCGTTTTAAACTTCAATCACAGTATGTTTTAACTATAGCTGCAGTTTCTCTTCTCTTAGCAAGAGTTTTTTCAAACATCTCATCTGCAATGTCTAGAAAGCCATCATATATCACTCTTGAGCCCACTTCAGTAATACCACCTTTGGTTGCTACTCGTTTTACCACATCTTCAAAACTCATATCTTTACGGAGCATGAGTTCCCCGGTTGAACTCAAAGTGTCAAGAACCATCTTAATTACTTGCTCCTGCGGAATCGACGTATGTTTTATTGCCGATTGACAAATCACATCGAAAATAGATGCTATAAATCCCGGCATACAACTTACAAGCTCTGACCCCATTCCCATCTCATTTTCAGGTAATTCGATGACATTACCGATACATGAAAGAATATCTCTTAATAATCTTTTATCATCCTCACTCACAAATCTGTTATACGTAACCAACGTTTGAGATTTATTTATTTCAGCATTTACGCTCGGAATAACCTTTACATATTTTCGGTTGCGATAAATCCGATCGTCGATCTGGTCGATACGTTCAGCGATACAGAAAGCATGGTTTGGCCAAAAGAAGCTGCATATTATATCAACTCCAAGCTGAGAGAGCTTCTGGAGAAGAACCCGAACCTTTATACCGGCTGCCTTGTATGTGACTACATCGACAGTTTCCTTGCGCGGGCTATCTATATGACCAATTTCGATGTCCCGGCGGACAGCATGGTGCAATACGGCGGCTCCTGGTGATAACCTGATGAAATGAGCAGATAGCTCCCGCAAGACGCATCCGCTGGTGAAGGCAGCTGACGGCGTGGATGGTCTGAAGGAATGGATGGATACGCTGTAAAAAAGAAAAATTCATTCTTTATAAGTCACCTTGCACTTATACGTTTTTCCTTCACATGTTGCAGTAACCGTTGCCTTGCCATACGCCACCGATGACACATTTCCATCCTGATCGACCTTCACTATGCGACTGTTACTGGTTTTCCATTGGATCTTTCCGTTCCCTGTATAGTTTTTCAACTCAAGCTTCGTTGATATCCATGCTGAATAGCAGATGCTTCCTCCATAAAAATGTAATGACTTATGATTCAGCCCTATGGTTTTTCCCGTTTCCGATGAACCCACCTCTTACGCCGCCTGTGTTTCAAAAGAAAAACAGCAAAAAGCGACAGCATTCCCTGTGATGGTCCTGATTTCATATTTGTATCATATTACCATGTCCACGCCCCTGTCAATCAACATGTGACGATATGTAAAGACATGTGGAATCCGCAGTGTATTTCGAATATAATGAGTGTGTACCCGTGAGCAACGGGCGTTGAAAAAGAGTTAAATGCTATGAGGAGTGAGCGCTATGAGCAGTAAATTTCAGAATCATGCCACCGGGCTTCCCACAACCGCCGCTGTTTCCTGTCAGGTCGTAACCGCTGAGGGTTCGGTTCAGGAGTGGGAAATGGAGATCGTCTGCGAGAAGGAACTGGAGGTATCTGTAAATGGAATCCCCGCGTTTCGTCTGACCTGTACCCCCCAGCATCTGACAGAGCTTGTTCTGGGTCGGCTCCGTACTGAACGGATCATAGAAACTGTCGATGAGGTGGAGCACCTCTTCCTGTGCGGAGAGGGAAATATCGCAGAGGTACGACTTCGGGAGGATATTGAATTCCGGCCTTATTCGGGGGCAGAGCCTACCTGCTGCACCGGAAACCGCCAGCTGATGGAGCGCGCGGATTCCGGGAGCAACTATGAGCCCCCGAAGAACGGGGACTCCGAGAGTCGCTCCGATACCACGGAAAACGGGGACTCCGAGAGGCGCTTCGGTACCCCGGAGAACGCAGAGGCTGCACCGGCGCATGTCACTTCTGTAGATCCTTCGCCTGCGGATGTATTTGCTCTGACGGAGCAGTTCCGGGCAGACAGTGCTCTGCACCGCAGCACCGGCGGTACGCACAGCTGCTACATCCGGTTCGGAGACGGCCGGATCCTGTCCTTCGAGGATATAGGACGGCACAACGCTCTGGATAAAGCGGTGGGCGCCATGCTGCTGGAGGGTATGGATCCTGCAGACTGCATGCTCTATACCACCGGACGAGTGGCAGCGGATATGGTGACCAAGGCCATCGGTGCGGGAATCCCGGTGATGATCAGCAAAGCCGTTCCCACGGAAGAGGCCGTCATTCTGGCAAAGAAAAACGGCCTGACTCTGATCTGCAGAGCCTGGCCGGATTCCTATACTCTATTTTGCTGATTTTCATGCGGTTTTCTAGAGACTGATCTTCCGGTTCACCAGATACCCGGTACCCAGGGTACATCCCACGGTTACGACCACAGAGAAGATCAGAGTAGGGATACTTGCTATAAATTCCCTTACCACCAGGACGGTTGAATCATTGCTTAGCTTCGGCAGGGCACGCGTGATCACGGAATACAGGATCAGGATCCCAATCACCAGAAGGACGCTAATGGCCTTCCCTGTGCTCCGAACAGGATGGCCGCGCCAGATATCCCGGTACATATCCGCCATGGACTTTCCATACTGTTCCCGGAAGGAGGATCGATATCCGTGCAGCACCAGTCTGCCGTCCTTGATGAACAGCACATAATCCGCGATCCGCTCCAGATCCTCGATCAGATGACTGGAGATCATAACCGTGGCACTCCGGTCGATAGGGAACGTTTCTCCTTGTTTGTGTTGGTTTGGTCGCTAAACACTTTATCACAAGGCGGCGTTCCCTTCTATATTTTTCTTTATTTAGTTTCCGAATATAATTTTACGCTAGCCCTTGGAAAAAATGGTATTTCAGAAAGATTTCACTTCCCGGTCATTTGTAGCCGACACAACAAGCATATAGTCCTGCACTTCCAGATCTTCAGAGGAAAACTTCTTTTTATGAAAAACATTCGATAGCTGTATTGCTTCAGGAAGCGCATCCGGAGCCACAAGAGTGATCAATGCTCCAAATGATCTGAGTATCCTGATTTTTTTCAGTCCCTCTTCTCCTCCTCCTATGACAATTACATTTTGATTTTCCGTACTTACCATCATTGGAAAAAAAGCCATTCTCATCACCTTCCAATCACATAGGGATACAACATCTCCGGATCATTTTTCCCCCTTTACCCGCACCACCAGTTCATCGATAAGTGCATTCCGAGCTTCACTATCCCCTGCGTCAGCACGGATCTTAAGCTCCTCAATCTCCCGGTCTGTCAGTCTTTCACTCATTTTCCCCTCCGAAAATTTATAGATCTCCCCTACAATTCCCCGCAATCATATCTTTCCGGCGTGTTCGTTTGGACTGCCGTAAAAAGCTTCTGCATAAATTGTTCCAGAATGTCACACTTTATTTATTGACGAAAAAAGTCTATCATATGATAATAATAAATGTT
>JAILAR010000063.1 GCA_024681515.1 Eubacterium sp.
ACTCACCCGTCCGCCACTAAGTATTCCAATTGAGTCAATCAGAAGCAAGCTTCGTCAATCCTCGGGAGGAATACTCCGTTCGACTTGCATGTGTTAAGCACGCCGCCAGCGTTTATCCTGAGCCAGGATCAAACTCTCAAAAAAAGTTTGTAATCCCTAGATCATTTCAATCGCTGTGCGATTTCGTAATCCATTCTTACTTTGTCTTACTGTGTTTGGATTGTATAATCCGAAAAATAATTTTTAAAAAGAATTTTTCGGGGTTGCTATGGTATTAAATTGTGAAAGAACGATTTTCGAAAGACTCAACTTATTGTCCGTAGACAATATAAAAGCCGCCGCGTTTTGTGCCCGTCTCCGATGTCTTTTGTGTCTTTCGTGCGACAGCTTTTACATATTACCACCGAGGTTTTATAATGTCAACCACTTTTTTAAATTTTTTTTAAGATGCCATATTTCCGGAACAAATCGCAGAAAACTGACACTCAAAAGAGAGTTTCCGCAAATTTCACCAAGATCCGCCTCCGCCTCCGCCGGAACCGCCGCCGGAGAAGCCACCTCCGGAAGAGCCGCCTCCGCCGGAGCTTTCCGACGGACTGGAGGTCATGGCGCGATTGGCCGTGGACATGGTCCGATCCATGGTTTCACCAAAGTCATAAACATTATAGCAGGATCCATAATACCAGTCCGGTGCCTGCAGATTGATGGCCTCAAACTTTTTGATCCATTTATCCGAAACACCCAGAACGTATGTGTATGGGAGGATCCGGTAAAAATACTGCGGATCCTGCATCACCAGCTGCTCCAGCTGCTGTTTTTCCGCCACCTCGAGGAAATTCCGGAAACCTTCCAGACGTCCCAGCATTTCAATGCCATAAGGCGTCCGCTTCGGCATAAACACAAAGCAGATCAGCATTCCGGCGATACATGCAAGGCCAACAAAGAAGCCCACCATATAGAACGAATTCTCTTTCAGGAGCGGAACGATCACATAGAACAGCGGAGCTCCTCCGAAGCCGAGGCCGAAGAACACGCCGAACAACACCGCGCCCAGGTTGCCCTTCTTCATTTTCCCCTTACGGCGTCCTTTCCCCTTTCCGGCCAGGATCACGGCAAAGCAAAAGCCAAACCCGAAAACAGGAAAAACGATCACCAGAATGCTTGCGATAAAATCATAACTGAGGAGCGGCGGAAGACAGATCAGAACCGAAGTGATCAGGATCATCAACATGATCAACGCCGCCTTCCAACCTGTTCCCTTTTCAAAGAGAAGATCTGATTTCTTCCGTTCCTTGCTCTTGATGGAATTTGTGGTTACATAGAACCTGTCATACAGCTGTCCCGCCGTAACAGTCCTGAGTTTTCCCTCTTCTTTCTTTCCGGTGAACAGTCCCTCCATGAAAGTCCGCTCATTCTCATCCGAGCCGTCATATTTTTTCAGTTCCACGATCCGGAAAGTCTTTTTCTTCTTGAAGAATCCTTTTTCTTCCGTCTCCTCCAGGCGGAGATATCCCTGATTGGCCAGATATACCAGAAGGGAAGTGACATCATTTCCTTCCACCTCTCCCTTATAGAAATATCCCGCATCCAGACTGTTGATCCCGTTCGGCGGATAGAATTCCACCGTCTCCACCACCATGTCATCCCTTCCGTACTTAAACCAGATGAACACGGAAATGACCAGGAACAGAACAGGCAGTCCATAACAGATATAATCCAGCAACGGATTCTCAAAACCGGCGCCGACAAAATAGCCTTCCGGAAGCTCAACGCGGACCGTCAGAGCCTGCCCGGGTTCCAGGATCCCATCGTATCTTCCTTTGATCGTCCTCCCATCCACGGTCCAGCTGACCCCTGTACTGTCCGCCTTGTTCACCCAGCCGGCCGTAAAGCCCAGCAGCTTCTCATCAAAATCCTTAGGCATTTCGATGGTAAAGGTTATATTTCCGATGGGATTCGTCCACTCGCTTCCCACCAGATTGAAGTAGAATTCATCTTTCCCCTGCAGAGGATCCTTGCCCAGCGCGTAGGTATAGCTGATGGTATATTCCTTCTGCCCCGTTACCGTAACGTCGGCATCGCCGATTTTGATCTTGCAGTTTGACCCCTCGCGTTCCGTTTCATAGCTTTCATTGACGCCAATATTGCTCACCTTGGCCCGGTTTTCGTTTCTCGTTCCGTCCTGGCGGTAGACCGTATTTCTGAGCGGAATGGTCCGATAGATCCCATGACGCGGTTCATGGAACCAGACCGTCAGTTTCTCAGTGATATCCATTTCATGATTTTCTTTCAGTACCAGATGGATATCATATGCATCGATCAGATAATCACGGTTACTGTATTTCTGCATCTTACTGGGAACCGTCTCACACCCATCTTCCGTTTCTCCTTCCGCCCGGGCGATCACCGGCGGGAGCAGAAATACAGATAATACCAAAAGAAGCGCAGCGATCCACGCCAAAAACGCACCCCTTCGAATAACGCGCCCGGTCCCTGTCCGATATTTTAAATCCCTTCTCATCCTCAAAGCCCCTCCTGCCTTTTTCAGTCAAATCCGTACCTGCACATCTGAGCGTTGGATTGGTGTCGCCTCATACATTTCCCTGGAATGAAATCCGAAAAGCTTCGCAAAGATCACCCCCGGAAATGTCTCCACCTTCGTATTCAGCATACGCACGGTTCCGTTGTAATACTTTCTGGACTGAGCGATCTCATCCTCCACCTGATAGAGCACCTGGGAAAGCTGCATAAAATTAGCGCTGGCTTTCAGATCCGGATACCCTTCCACCGCCATCGCAACCTGTCCGAGATTCTTTGACAGCGCCGTGTTCGTCCGGATCTTTTCCGAGCTGCTGAGCCCGTCATACGAAGTGTTTCGAAGCGCCGTGATCCTCTCCAGAGTATCCCTTTCGTGCGCCATATATCCCTTCACCGTATCCACCAGTTTCGGGATCAGTTCCCACCGTTTGACCAGATAGATATCCATGGTGGAAAAGGCCTCGTCCACTTTTTTGTCCAACCGGACAAAGCGATTATAATTCGCGATCAAAATGATCAGAAGAAGGAGCAATACGCCGCCCCCGATGGCAATATAGATCCACATATCCTGTACCTCTCTCCCGTCCGTACTCCATGATAATTTTACATCAAAAATCACGGCGGCGCCAACGTTTTCAGAACAATTTGCCTTGAATCTCACACAAACCTGTGGATAATGAGAAAGGGCCGGCGATATGCCGACCCGTTTTCTGATATTTGCGATTCATCTTTTGATGTGTCTTATGGCGCGTCTTCTGATATGTCTTACGATGCATCCTCCATGTTTGCCAGTTTTGCAGCCTGATCTGCCGCTGTCAGCGCATCCACAAATTCATCCAGATCCCCGTTCATGACGTTCTCCAGCTGATAACTGGTCAGTTTGATCCGATGATCCGTTACACGTCCCTGCGGAAAGTTATAAGTACGGATCTTCTCAGACCGGTCACCGGTACCGATCTGGCTTCTTCTGGCCGCGGCTTCCGCATCGTGAGCCTTCTGCAGCTCAATGTCATATAACTTGGTACGCAGCAATGCAAATGCCTTCGCCCGGTTCTGGATCTGGGACTTCTCTGTCTGACTGTAGATCACGATTCCTGTGGGGATATGCGTGAGTCGTACCGCGGAATCCGTGGTGTTGACACACTGACCACCGTTTCCGGAAGCACGCATTACATCGATCCGGATATCCTTCTCATCGATCTGCACGTCCACATCCTCCGCCTCAGGCATGATGGCCACCGTAGCCGTGGATGTATGGATCCGTCCGCCGGATTCCGTTTCCGGCACTCTCTGTACACGATGAACACCGGACTCATACTTCAGTTTGGAATACGCGCCCTTTCCGGTGATCTCAAAAACAACTTCCTTAAAACCGCCGATCCCCGTTTCCGTACCGGATGTAATATTCGTTTTCCACCGAAAATGATCCGCGTACTTCTGATACATGCGGAAGAGTTCTCCCGCAAAGAGAGCCGCCTCTTCACCGCCGGCTCCGGCACGGATCTCAACAACGACGCTCTTATCGTCATTTTCATCTTTCGGGAGCAGCAGGACTTTCAGATCATGCTCGCAGGTCTCGATGCGCTTCTTGGCATCTGCCAGCTCCTCACGTGCCATCTCCTTCATCTCCTCATCGGATTCCTCATCGATCATAGCCAGGCTGTCTTCCACATCCTGCTTTGCCTGCTTATACTCCTGATATTTTTCAACTACCGGGGTGATATCGCTCTGTTCCTTCATCAGTTTCTTGAACCGTGCCTGGTCATTCACCACATCCGGCTGACTGAGCTCCTCCCGGATTGCTTCCAGTTTTGCCACCAATTCTTCCAAACGATCAAACATATATATGGTCCTCCTGTATTATCAATTATTCATATGAGCCATGCCGCGCTCCGTAGATTATCATTTCGCACGTATAACCTGGTTATCTACTTTCATTTATCGCTTTCGTCCGTGCGAAAACCACCCGGTCCAGACCGGAATAGTCCTTTATACAAAGCACATCCAGGTATCCGCACGATTTCAGCAGTCCTGTTACGGCTTCTCCCTGATCGAATCCGATCTCCAGAAACAGCTGCCCTCCGGGAAGCAGATGATCCTTTGCCTCCGCTGCGATCCTCCGATAAAAGGACAGCCCGTCTCCGTCATCCGTAAGCGCGATCTCCGGTTCGTGCAGCCGCACCTCCGGCATCAGGCTCTCCATTGCCGCCTTTGGGATGTAAGGTGGATTTGAGAGGATCAGATCAAATTTTCGATCTCCAAGCCCTGCAAAGAGATCCGAATACAGTACCTCCACCTCTGCTCCCAGAAGCTCTGCGTTTTCCCCGGACAGCCGAAGCGCTTCTTCGGAAATATCCGACAGGATTCCGGTGTCACGAAATCCCGCATTATTCCGTTCCAGATAAAAACTGATCCCGATGCAGCCGCTGCCGGAGCAAAGATCGAGAAACCGGACATTCTTCTGCGGCGCACTTTTCAGCGCCTGTTCCACCAGGCATTCCGTATCCGACCTGGGGATCAGCGTCCCCTTCCGTGTGCGAAACATATATCCGTAGAAACAGGTTTCCCCGACGATCTGCTGAAGAGGGATCCTCTGTCTTCTCTTCTCAAGCATTTCCAGATATGCAGTTTCCGCCTCTTTCGGCAGTACCTCTCCGGGATTCCCCAGGAGAAAGGCGAGACCACGTCCCGATGCATATTGCAGAAGCGCATTCGCATCATATTCATAGTCCGGCACATCTGCCGCCTGAAGTGTCTGCCGTCCGAAATGCAACGCTTCCAGAACCGTCATCTTCCGTTCCTCCAACCCGTCATTTCTCAAACGAATGGTTTCTCACGCACTCCAGATATTCCTGTACGTCGATCACCTCTTCCACCGCACGGATCGCCACCTCCGCCATGGAAATGTCAGGCTCCTTGGTGGTCAGCCGCTGCACCCAAAGTCCGGGAGCAGACAGGATCCGCGAACACGCATTTTCATGACGTCCGGCATATTGCAGAACCTCGTAGGAAAGTCCCGCGATCACCGGGATCAGGAGGATCCTGGAAACCAGCCGAAGCCACATCACATCCGTCCGGACAAACATGAACACGATGATACTGATGATCATGACGATGAAGACAAAACTGGTTCCGCATCTTTTATGGAACCGGGTATGTTTCAGAACATTCTCCGGAGTCAGATCATCCCCCGCCTCCAGGCAGTTGATGGTCTTATGCTCCGCGCCATGATACATAAATGTCCTCTTGATATCCTCCATCTTGGAAATGAGCGCGATATATACGATAAAGATCAGCAGACGAAGAATTCCTTCCGTCAGATTTGCCACCCACTGATATTCCGTTACTTTCAGAAGCAGTCCGGCCAGAAAAGACGGAAGAAGAACAAAAAGTCCGATGGCAAATGCAAGTGAAATGATCAACGTCACGACCAGATAGCCCTTTCCGCCGTCTTCTTTTTCTTCTTTTTTCTCTTTTTTTTCGGAGCTGCCGGCATTTTCTTCTTGTTCTTCTTGCCCTTCTTCATCTTCCGCAAAGTATTCCGAAGAATTCATCAGCGTTTTGATCCCGATATAGAGTGATTCCACAAAATTGACCACTCCACGGACGATGGGGATCTTATTCAGTTTCTTTCTCTCGCCAAAGGAGCGGTAGGGAGTAACATCCACCGCGATCTCCCCGTCCGACTTACGGACTGCCAGAGAGTAGCTGGCCGGTCCCCGCATCATGATGCCTTCAAGGACGGCCTGTCCTCCGATTCGAACCTGTTTCATAATCTCTTCCTTTTTAGCTTACAGACTTACAGGCCGGTATATGGCCAAAAAGACAGAAAAAGGCTGAGACATTTTGTCCCAACCTTTTTTCTGCAGTCTGATACTTGCTACTGAACGCCGTACTTCTTGTTGAACTGGTCGATACGTCCGCGCGCCTTGGTAGCCTTCTGCGTACCTGTGTAGAAGGAATGGCACTTGGAGCAGATTTCTACGTGGATCTCTTTCTTCGTAGAACCTGTCACGAACTCATTTCCACAGTTGCAGACAACCTTTGCCTGATAATAATCCGGATGAATTCCTGTTCTCATCTTTTAACTCTCCTTTTCCATAAAGAGCAGCGCCCGGATCTTTCGAAGCATTCAAGCATTCAGATCCACACTGACTCCTGATCCTATATAAGACTCTATATGCCGCACAAATGGGCATACCTCGATCCTATACCAGCAACGTTCTGTATTTTAACACAGCGTTCTTTGAAATGCAAGACTTATTTTATCCGCTCTTTTACCTTATATTCCGCGAAAACATCTTTCTTGCAAAGTCCAGAAATTCCATGTTGTTCCGAGTGCGGCCGAAGAGTTTGATGATCTCCTCCGTCGCCTCCTCTGCCTTAGCACCACGCAGCTGCTGGTGAAGCAGATCCAGCACCTCACGTTCATCATTTGAAAGAAGCAGATCGTCCCGCCGCGTTCCGGACTTTGCGATATCGATCGCCGGAAATACCCTCCGCTCCGAGAGGCTGCGATTCAGCACCAGTTCCATGTTACCGGTGCCCTTAAACTCCTCGAAAACCACATCGTCCATGCGGCTCCCCGTCTCGATCAGCGCAGTCGCCAGGATCGTCAGGCTTCCGCCCTCCCGCATATTCCGGGCAGCACCGAAGAATTTTTTCGGCATGTGCAGCGCCGCCGGATCCAGGCCTCCGGAAAGCGTCCGGCCACTGGGAGTGACCGTAAGGTTATAGGCCCTTGCAAGTCTGGTAAGACTGTCCAGAAGGATCACCACATCCATGCCGGATTCCACCATCCGCTTTGCACGCTCGATCACCATTTCCGAAACGCGTTTGTGATGCTCCGGAAGTTCATCAAATGTGGAGTAGATCACTTCCGCATTCTTTGCCACAATAGACTCCTTGATATCCGTCACTTCCTCCGGCCGTTCATCGATCAGAAGCACCAGCAAATGGATGTCCGGATATGCCACACTGATCCTTCTTGCGATCTGTTTCAGCAGCGTGGTCTTCCCGGCCTTGGGCGGAGATACGATCATACCGCGCTGCCCTTTTCCGATGGGCGAAAAAAGATCCACGATACGAAGGGACACCGGTGCACCGTTATAATCCAGCCGGATCCTGTCATCCGGGAAGATCGGTGTCAGCGCTTCAAACGTCTTTCTCTTTACGATTTCCGAAGGAACCAGTCCGTTTACGGTCTCTATATACAGCAGCGCCTGGAACTTCTCATTCGGCTGCATTCTCTTACGGACCGGTCCTACAATGATATCCCCTGTTTTTAAGCCAAATTTACGGATCTGTGCCGGCGACACATAGATATCCTTTTCACCCGGCATATAGTTATCACTCCGGATGAAACCGAACCCCTCTGCCATGACTTCCAGAATCCCGTTTGCCCGATCTCCTTCATCCAGCTGAGGATTATACTCCTGCCCGTCATATACCTGGCCTTTTTCACTTTTTTCAGTTTTGTCTTCTTTCGCCTCCGCAGATTGAGCGTCAGCCGGCTTTTCCGTTCTGTCCTGTCTTTCCGTTTTTTCCGGTTTTTCGTTTTTTTCGAGTCTTTCCGTTTTTTCTGTCCTGCCGGGTCTTTCGGATTGGGAAGATTCTCTTCTTTCTCTTCTTACAGGCGTCTTTCTCGTCCCTTCCTCACGCGCCTGTGATCGAGACTGCCGGGAATTCGCCTGCTCCCCCGTCTGTGCATTCCCCTGCTCACGCCGCTCCGCCATCATAAGCTCCACACTTTGCACAAGCTCCACCAACTCCTGTTTTTTTAATCCGGCGATATTCCGGATTCCCCAGTTTTTGGCGATCTCACGAAGCTGCGCTATTGTTTTTTTACTATAATCCATTGATTCCTCCCGTCAGTATCCCTGTTATTCACCTGTTTTTCCTGTCAACAGACCGCTCCCGCCGTCCTGTGCATGGCTCTCATCTTCAGTTTAATAAATGTTTTATGCTGGATAATCCGCGATATTCGCGACAATTTCGAATGAAATTGCTGATAACTGCTGACAGTATACCATATAGCCCTCGAAAAATCACGCTTTTTTCAACGTTTTCTTGCTTTTTCGGTTCCGGTAATGTATCCTATTGCTACCGCTCCGTTTAAAAAACAAGCGGTTTTCAGAAAGGGATTCTTATATGGACGAAATGTTTCTCTATAAAATCATCATCCTCTACATGCTGGACCGGATCGACGAATATACATTGACAAATACACAGCTTGCCAATTTTATGCAGGGGCATGGATTACCCAATAATTTCAATATGCATGAAGCCCTCAGCGAAATGATCGAATTGGGATTCATCTCCGTCACTACCATCCGGGACACCCAGCATTACAAGATCACGAATCCCGGTGAGGAAGCACTGTACTACTTCGAAAATCACATCCCGAACTCAACCAAACAGGAGATCCTGGACTACTTCAAGAAAGAGCAGATCAACCTTCGAAAAGAATCCGAGATCTACGCGGACTATTATCCCGCCGACAATCAGGAATTCACAGTTGAATGCGTGATCAAAGAACGGAAAGACACTCTTATGAATCTGAAATTCAACGTTCCCACAAAAGGACTTGCCGTCTCCATCTGTGACAATTGGAGAGCCAAAAGCACCGATGTCTATAATTATCTGATGAAAGAACTTGCTGTGGCAAATCCCGACACGGAGCATCCGGAGCCCGAGTCACCGCAGCCATAAGGCTGCGCACATAAAAGACCCCATCGCATCATCCGGCGATGGGGTCTTTCATATTATATGAACCGCTTCCTGTATTGATCGTCATTTATCGTTTTTCATTTATTGTCTCTTCTTTTGATGTTGCTTCACCTGCCGGAACTTCATTCATCGCCTCTTCCATCAGCGACAAAATCTCTTCGCGCCCCTGCTTGGTCACTGCCGAATAAGGCACGATTTTCACCGAACTGTCGCATCCCAGGGCATTGCGGATCAGCTTCAGTTGTTTATCCTTCTGACTCCGGTTGATCTTGTCCAGTTTTGTAGCGATCACCACCGGTGTGAAACCGTTTGCCGTGATCCAGCCGTACATCTGCTTATCATTTGCTCCCGGCTCATGCCTGATATCCACCAGAAGAAAAACCAGTTTCAGTGCACTGCTCTTCGTCAGATACCGTTCGATCATCTTACCCCATTTTGCTTTTTCCGCTTCGGAAACCTTCGCGAACCCATAGCCCGGAAGATCCACAAAATAGAATTCCTGATTGATCTTGTAAAAGTTGATCGTCTGGGTCTTCCCCGGCTGCCCCGAGGTTCTCGCCAGATTCTTTCGGTTCATGAGCCCGTTGATCAAAGAAGACTTCCCTACATTTGATTTCCCGGCAAAAGCAAACTCCGGAGCATCATGCTCCGGAAGTTTACTTGTTACGCCGCATACTGTCTCCAGTTCTGCCTGCTTTATGATCATGTTATGCTTTCCTCTTGGACGGATCTGCCTGACGGATCCTGCTTCTGTGGGTCCGCGGCTGACTTCTCTGTGTCACCTCAGGATCTGCACCCTCGGTAATGGTCTCTTTCGTAATGAGGCAGCTCTGGATCATATCATCCGAAGGAATCTCATACATCAGATTCATCATTGCCTTTTCCAGGATCGCACGAAGTCCGCGGGCACCGGTGTTCCGGGCCATTGCTTCTTTCGCGATCTCCCGAAGCGCATCCTCGGTAAAATGAAGTTCTACGTCATCCAGCTCAAACAGCTTTTGATACTGTTTTGTGATGGCACTCTTCGGCTTGGTCAGGATGTTTACCAACGCCTCCTCATCCAGCTGATCCAGTGTTACGATCACCGGCACACGGCCGACAAACTCAGGAATGATACCGTATTTTACGAAATCCTGAGGCTGGACTTCCTTGAAGATATCACCGGTATCTCCCAGCTTCTTATCTTCAATATCCGCATTAAATCCTATGGATTTCTTTCCGATCCGGTTTTCGATCACCTTATCCAATCCGTCAAATGCGCCGCCGCAGATGAACAGGATATTTGTGGTATCGATCTGGATCAGTTCCTGCTGCGGATGCTTACGTCCGCCCTGCGGCGGAACCGATGCCATGGTTCCCTCAATGATCTTCAGGAGCGCCTGCTGTACGCCTTCACCGGAAACATCACGGGTAATGGAGACATTTTCGCTCTTCTTCGTGATCTTGTCGATCTCATCAATATAGACGATGCCCTTCTCTGCGCGCTCAATATCATAATCAGCCGCCTGGATCAGTTTCAGAAGAATGTTCTCCACATCTTCACCGACATAGCCGGCCTCCGTAAGCGTCGTTGCATCTGCGATCGCAAACGGTACATTCAGAAGCTTTGCAAGCGTCTGAGCCAGATAGGTCTTACCGGATCCGGTAGGTCCTGCCATGATGATGTTGCTTTTCTGCAGCTCCACATCAAATGTCCGTCCGGAAAGAACACGCTTGTAATGATTGTAAACCGCAACCGAAAGCGCTTTTTTTGCTTCTTCCTGTCCGATAACATACTCATCCAGAAACGCCTTGATCTCCTTCGGTTTCAGAAGGTTTATCTCTCCGCTGTCGATATCCTTTGCGTTGTCATCTTCGATGATCTCCATACAAATGTCAACGCACTCGTCACAGATATATACGCCCGGACCTGCAATCAGCTTCCGAACCTGGTTCTGTGATTTGTTGCAGAAGGAACATCTGACCAACTTCTCTTCATTTCGATTTGCCACTGGTTTTACCCCGTATTCTATTCTCTACTCTAATTATGATTCTGCTTATGCTTATGATTATGATTTATAACCCGCGTCAGTATTATTTACGGTTTGTAACCACTTTGTCGATCAACCCGTAAGCACAGGCTTCTTCTGCCGTCTTCCAGTTGTCACGTTCGCAGTCCGCAGCCATTTCCTCCACGGTTTTACCGCAGTTCTCTGCCATGATCCGGTACAGGTTCTGCTTGGTCCGCAAAATGTGTTCTGCAGCGATCTGCATATCCGTCGCCTGTCCCTGCATACCGCCCAGGGGCTGATGGATCATGATCTCCGCATTCGGAAGCGCAAACCTTTTACCCTTTGCACCGCCGGAAAGCAGGAACGCGCCCATGCTCGCAGCCATACCCACACAGATGGTAGATACGTCACATTTAATATAATTCATGGTGTCATAGATCGCCATACCCGCGGTCACGGAACCACCTGGGCTGTTGATATACAGATTGATGTCCTTCGTGGAATCCTCAGACTCCAGGAACAGCAGCTGAGCCACAACCAGACTCGCGGTCACATCATTGACCTCGTCTCCGAGGAAAATGATACGTTCCTTCAAAAGTCTCGAATAAATGTCATACGCCCGCTCCCCACGACTGCTGGTCTCTATGACGGTAGGTACTAATGCCATATTATAACCCCTTTCTAAGTTCAATTCTTTCGGCGCTCCGCAACGAATCATATTTCGCGTATCTACTGATCACACGCCTTACTGTTCGTTATCAGCCCGTGCTCTACTCCTCTGTCTTCTCTTCTGCCTTGGGCTCAACCTCTACTGCATTTTCAGCCAGGAACTTTACAGCCTTCCGGTTCTTAAGGTCACGGCGTACGGAATCCAGTTCCTTCTCGCCCATAAGCTCCTTAAGCTTATCGACTTCCATCTGGTAAGCCTCAGCCATCTTCTTCATCTCTTCGTCAACTTCTTCATCAGTCACTTCGAAGTTCTCAGCTTCAGCAACTGCCTCAACCACCAGACTGGACTTAATACGTGTGATTGCTTCCGGCTTCATCTGCTCCTTCATATCCTCACGGGTCTGCTTTGTGATCTGCAGATACTGCTCAAGCTTCAGACCCTGATAGGAAAGACGCATTCCGAAGTCTTCCAGGATACGCTCCTGCTGCATGTCGATCATGGGTTCCGGAATCTCCATCTCGGAAATCTCAATCAGCTTCTCGATGCATTTGCTTTCCTTCTCACGCTCTGCCTGATCCTTCTTGCGGAGCTCCAAAGTTTTCCTTGTATCTTCCTCGTACTCTGCAAATGTATCAAATGCAGAGACATCGCTTGCAAAATCATCATCCAGCTCCGGCAGCTGTGTCTCGGTAATGCTGAGCAGCTTTACCTTGAAAACAGCCGGCTTACCTGCAAGATTCTCCGCCTGGTAGTTCTCCGGGAAGGTTACATTTACATCGAACTCATCGCCCACATTCTTGCCGACGATCTGATCTTCGAAAGTATCGATAAAGGAATGAGAACCAAGCTTCAGAGCATAGTCCTCGCCCTTGCCGCCCTCAAATGCAACGCCGTCAATAAAGCCCTCGAAGTTGATCTTTACATCATCATCCAGCTGAGCTGCACGGTCAGTCACCTCTACCTTACGGCCGTTTTCCTTACGGGTCTTCTCGATCTCAGATTTTACCTCTTCATCGGTAACGGTGATATCAGCCTTCTCAACTTCCAGGCCCTTGTACTCACCCAGTTTCACTTCCGGACGTGTAGCGACCTTAGCCACATAAATGAAATCCTTGCCCTTCTCGATCTGGGTAACGGAGATCTCCGGACGGGAAACGATATCCAGGTCGCAGTTTTCAACCTCTTCCGGATATGTCTTGTTGATCAGGTCGTTGGCAGCGTCCTCATAGAACACCTCCGGGCCATACATCTTCTCGATATAAGCCATGGGAACATGTCCCTTGCGGAATCCGGCCATCTGGAACTTACCCTTGCTCTTATTGTAAGCCGTCTTCAGAGCCTTCACAAAATCCTCAGCCGGTACGGTGATCGTCAGATCCGCCATGCTGCCTTCCAACTTCTCAACTGATAAACTCATTTTTTGTTTCCTCCTATAATTTCGCGTTATGTCCGGGACTCGGTTCAAATGTTACGAGTCCCCCGGCATTCGCTTAAACTCGTAATACGGAGCGGGTATTTGCCCACTAACCACGAAATTATAGCATACCTGTCAATGGAAGTCTACCTCTTTTTCTATGTCTCGTAGTATAAAAAAAGCTGCCGCATCCAAAGATACGGCAGCCGATTCTGTCATCTTATATTAGTTAGCCTTTGCAGCCTTTGCTTCCAGGATCTTCTTGGTCAGATCCGGAACGATCTTGTTCAGATCACCGACTACACCGTAGTCAGCAACATCGAAGATCGGAGCTGTCTCATCCTTATTGATGGCAATGATGATATCAGACTCTTCCATACCGGCTACGTGCTGGATCGCACCGGAGATACCGATAGCGAAGTATACATGCGGACGAACGGTCTTACCGGTCTGTCCTACCTGCAGCTCCTTCGGCTTCCAGCCGGAATCAACAACCGCACGAGAGCAGGAAACCTGTCCGCCCAGTGCTGCTGCCAGCTCCTCAAGGATCTTGAAGTTCTCCGGAGAACCTACTCCACGGCCGCCGGATACCAGGATCTTAGCATCCTGAATATCTACTACGTCACTGACAGCCTTAACGATGTCAAGGATCTCAACATAGTTCTTGTTCGGTGTGAAGCCCGGATTGAACTCTACTACATTTGCCTTAGCGCCTTTTACCTTATCCTTCTTCTGCATAACGCCCGGACGAACGGTAGCCATCTGCGGACGGAAGTCCGGACAAGCGATGGTTGCGATGGTATTTCCGCCAAATGCCGGACGGGTCATAAGCAGCTGATTGTGCTTCTGCTCCTTGCCCGGGATAGCAACCAGCGGGAAATCTCCGATATCCAGCTGTGTACAGTCAGCGGTCAGACCGGTGTGGATACGAGCGCAGACACGCGGACCCAGGTCACGGCCGATTGCCGTAGCACCGATCAGGAAGATGTCCGGCTTAAACTCCTGAATAACGGAAGCCAGAGCATGTGTGTAAGGCTCTGTACGGTACTCCTTCAGTTCCGGATCATCTACAACGATGACGCGGTCTGCACCGTACTCTGCCAGTGAATCTGCCAGTCCCTTAACATCGGAACCAACCAGGACAGCCGTTACCTCGGTCTGAAGGTCTGCTGCGAGATCCTTCGCCTTACCGAGTAATTCATATGCAATGTTGCTGATCTGGTTATCTACCTGCTGAGCGAAGATAAATACGCCCTTGTATTCTTCTAATGCCATTTTGAATTACCCTCCTTCGATTAGATAACGAACTTTTCCTGAAGCTTGGAAACGATGTAGTCAGCGGACTCATCCGGTGTGTCCAGGGTAACCTTCTCGCCTGCGCCCTTCCGTACCTTGTCGGAAGCCTTGGCGATCTGTGTCGGTGAACCCTTCAGACCCAGATTGGAATCCTCTACGTCTACTAAGTTCGCTCTGCCCCAAACGGTGATCTCTGCATCATATGCATCGAAGATTCCGCCCGGTGTCATGTAACGGGGCTCATTCAGCTCGGAAAGAGCGGTAATGAGGCACGGCATCTGAGCCTTCAGCATATGATAACGATCATCATACTGACGCTTTACGATGACGCTGTCGCCGTCGATCTTGATCTCCTCTGCATAGGAGATTACCGGAATTCCGAGGTGCTCGGAGATCTGCGGACCAACCTGTGCGGTATCACCATCGATTGCCTGACGGCCGGTGATGATCAGATCATACTCCAGATTGCGGATGGCACCTGCCAGTGTCTGGGAAGTAGCCCAGGTATCAGCACCGCCGAGTACACGGTCGGTAACAAGGATACCCTTATCTGCACCCATTGCGATAGCCTCGCGAAGAACTTCCTCAGCCTTCGGAAGACCCATGGTAACCACAGTAACCTCAGCGCCATACTCGTCCTTCAGACGAAGAGCTGCCTCAAGTCCTGCCTTATCATCCGGATTCATGATCGTCAGCATGGCGCCACGATCCAGTGTTCCGTCCGGTTTAAACTTAACTCCGCCTTTTGTATCAGGTACCTGCTTTACACATACAACAACTTTCACGTTCGTACCCTCCTTACTTTAACAGATTTGCAGAGATTACCATACGCTGAACTTCAGAAGTTCCTTCGTAGATCTCTGTGATCTTAGCGTCACGCATCATACGCTCTACTTCGTACTCACGGATATAACCGTAACCACCGTGGAGCTGTACTGCCTTGGTTGTTACTTCCATAGCAACCTCTGCCGCATACAGCTTTGCCATAGCAGCTTCTACGCTGTAGGAGGTTGTGTGATCCTTTGTATACTGATCCTTGGTCATAGCTGCCTTGTAAACCAGGTTCTTTGCAGCTTCAACCTTGGTAGCCATGTCAGCCAGCTGGAACTGTGTGTTCTGGAACTGAGCGATGGAACGGCCGAACTGCTTTCTCTCCTTGGTGTAGTTGATGGTGCGCTCCAGAGCGCCCTCAGCGATACCAAGTGCCTGTGCAGCGATACCGATACGTCCGCCGTCCAGAGTGTGCATGGCGATGTTGAAGCCCTTGCCCTTCTGACCCAGCAGTGCATCCTTCGGGATACGGCAGTCAGAGAAGATCAGCTCATAAGTGGAAGAACCACAGATACCCATCTTGTTCTCTTTTGTACCGAAGGTGAAGCCCGGTGTACCCTTCTCTACGATAAATGCAGAGATCTCTTTCATCTTCTTACCACGCTTCTCAACGATACCGGTAACTGCGATAACGATATATACATCTGCTTCCTTACCGTTTGTGATGAAGCACTTGGAACCGTTCAGGATCCACTCGCCTGCTTCCTCATCCAGAACAGCCTTGGTCTGCTGTCCCTGTGCGTCAGTACCTGCGCCCGGCTCGGTCAGACCGAATGCACCCAGCTTCTTACCGGAAGCCAGATCCGGAAGATACTTCTGCTTCTGCTCTTCCGTACCGTAGGTCAGGATCGGATCTACGCAAAGAGATGTATGTGCGGATACGATAACACCTGTGGTACCACATACCTTGGAAAGTTCCTCAACACACATAACGTATGTCAGGATATCGCAGCCCTGTCCGCCGTACTGCTTCGGAACCGGAATTCCGAGGAAGCCGTACTTAGCCATCTTGTCCACGGTCTCACGCGGGAATCTGTGCTGCTCATCGATCTCCTGTGCCAGCGGCTTTGCTTCTGCTTCTGCAAAGTCATGGAACAGGGTTCTCGCCATTTCATGCTTCTTGTCTAACGAAAAGTCCATGAATTTTGTCCTCCAATTTAAAATTAAAATATATGTGTATGAAATACGGATTGCTCTGCAATCGCTTCATCCCTTTACGGAAGAAATACGGATTGCTCCGCTGCTTCGCAGCTCCCGCAATCCTGACACCCCTTCGCACTCCCGCGGTGACTTCGTCACCGCTTCGCGCTCGGGTTGTTTTGCCCGATAAGCTCCCTGCCGCCAGCCCGCAAGCGGGCGCGGCTGGAGCTTCCGGGCTTATTTCATCCTACTTCTTAGAATAATCGTAGAATCCGATACCGGTCTTGCGTCCGAGCTTGCCTGCACGAACCATTTTACGGAGCAGCGGATGCGGACGATACTTGGAATCGCCGGTCTCTGCCTGCAGAACTTCCATGATAGCCAGGACGATGTCCAGACCTACCAGATCACCCAGTGCAAGGGGACCCATCGGATGAGATGCACCCAGCATCATAGCGGTATCGATATCCTCTACGGAAGCGATGCCCTCAGCGTAGATACCGACAGCCTCGTTGATCATCGGGATCAGGATGCGGTTAACTACGAAGCCCGGAGCCTCAGCTACCTGTACCGGAGTCTTGCCGATATCGGTTGCGATCTTCTTGATGGTTTCTACCAGCTCGTCCGGTGTATTTCCACCTGCGATCACTTCAACCAGCTTCATACGATCTGCCGGATTGAAGAAATGCATACCGATCAGAGGACGATCCAGTCCTGCACCGATCTCGGTAATGGACAGAGAGGATGTGTTGGAAGCGAAGATGCAGTTCGCCGGAACGATACCCTGCAGCTCCTTGAATGTATCCTTCTTGATGGCCATAACTTCGGGGCAAACCTCGATGACCAGATCGCAGTCACTGCAGATATCCTTCAGGCCGGTCTTCACCTTGCCCAGCACCTCATCTGCCTTCTCCTGTGTGATCTTCTCCTTACCAACCAGGAACTTCATGTTCTTCTCGATCTTGGCCTTGCCGCCATCTGCAAATTCCTGCTTGATATCGCAAAGACGAACTTCATAACCGTCTGTCATTGCGAATGCCTGTGCGATACCGGAACCCATGGTTCCTGCGCCTACAACACCTACTACCATATATGCATCCTCCTAAATATTTATTCAAGGTACAGTGTACCATTTGATACTTAAAATAATGATTACTTATTGTTAAACGGAACTACCTTAAGTTTCTTCTCTTTGTCCTTCTCAAGGAAGTTTGCCATAGCGGACAGCTGATCCTCGGTCTCGAAGCAGTATCCGAAGAGACGCTCCTCAACCTTAATAGCCTTATCCATATCCTCTTCGTCCATACCTTCATTGATCGCCTGCTTGCAGTTGCGAACCGCGATCGGTGCCTGTGCTGCGATGGTCTCAGCCAGCTTCATTGCCTGATCCATCAGTTCTGCCTGCGGATAAACCGCATTTACAAGACCGATCCGATATGCCTCATCCGCCTTGATGTTCTTTGCGGTATAGATCAGCTGCTTTGCGATTCCCGCACCTACCAGGCGAGCCAGACGCTGTGTTCCGCCGAAGCCCGGTGTAATTCCCAGGCCAACCTCCGGCTGTCCGAAGATTGCATTGTCGGAGCAGATCCGAATGTCGCAGCTCATTGCCAGCTCATTACCGCCGCCCAGAGCAAATCCGTTAACCGCAGCGATCACAGGGATCGGGAACGTCTCGATCATACGGAACACGTCATTTCCCTTCTTACCGAAAGCTTCACCCTGCTTCTGTGTCAGAGCCGACATCTCTCCGATATCTGCGCCCGCAACAAAGGATTTCTGTCCTGCACCGGTCAGAACAACGGCGCGGATCTTATCCGTATCAATGATGGAAAATACCTGTTCCAGTGCCTCCAGCACCTGGCTGTTCAGTGCATTCAGTGCCTTCGGACGGTTAATGGTAACGATTGCCACATAGCCTTTTTCTTTATAGGTAACAAATGCCATGGTTTCCCCTCCTAATGAATAAATAATCTAAACGAACGATACTGCAGACACAAAATGCACCTGCAGTACCGATCAATCTCTGAAATTAGTCTCTCTCAACGATGGTTGCGCATCCCATACCACCGCCGATGCAGAGGGTAGCCAGACCCTTCTTCAGATCCTTATCCTCCATCTCATGAAGCAGTGTAACCAGGATACGCGCTCCGGAAGCACCTACCGGATGGCCCAGTGCGATAGCACCACCACGCGGATTCAGCTGCTTGTCAACATCAATTCCAAGATCCTTGCCGACTGCTACGGACTGAGCTGCAAATGCCTCATTTGCCTCGATCACGTCGAAGTCTTCGATCTTGTAGCCGGCCTTAGCCATAACCTTCCTGGTTGCAGCAACAGGTCCGATACCCATGATGGACGGATCAACGCCTGCCAGCGCGCCTGCTACGAAAGTAGCCATCGGCTTAACACCCAGCTCTTTTGCCTTCTCCTCGGACATAACAACGATTGCTGCTGCACCGTCATTGATACCGGAAGCGTTACCTGCGGTTACGAATCCGTCCGGGTTGATAGGGCGAAGACGTGCAAGAACCTCAGGAGAAGAGCCTTCACGCGGGCCCTCATCGGTATCGAAGATGATGGTCTCTTTCTTCTTCTTAACTTCTACCGGAACGATCTCACGCTTGAACTCGCCGTTTGATCTTGCTGCACAAGCCTTGTTCTGGCTCTTTGCAGAGAACTCATCCAGTTCTTCACGGGTCAGACCCCACTGCTCAGCGATGTTGTCAGCGGTCTTGATCATATGATAGTCATTAAATGCATCCCACAGAGCATCCTTGATCATGGTATCAACGAGCTTACCGTCGTTCATACGATAACCGTAACGACCCTGCATAACGGCATACGGAGCCATGGACATGTTCTCCATACCACCTGCTACTACGATGTCAGCATCACCTGCCTGAATCATCTGAGCAGCCATATTTACACAGTTCAGACCGGAACCGCAAACAACATTTACGGTAACTGCCGGAACCTCAATGGGAAGGCCTGCCTTGATGGATGCCTGACGAGCTACATTCTGGCCCTGGCCTGCCTGAATAACACAGCCCATGTAGACCTGATCCACAGCAGCCGGATCAACCCCTGCTCTCTTGAGAGCCTCCTTGATAACGATCGCACCGAGTTCTGCTGCCGGAGTCGTGCTGAGTGTTCCTCCCATTGTTCCGATTGCTGTACGGCATGCACCTGCCAGGACAACCTTCTTTGCCATAAACCTATCCTCCATTTCGTAAATTAATAAGATTTTTTATAAAAACCGTCCGTTTTGGCGAGCCATGCAGGCTCTCGAGCGGTTGCGCCCAAAGTCAAGCCATGTGATTATAGCATAGTTTCCCTGTTCCCGCAATTCCTTTTCCGTAATTCCCTCGGGATTCTTTTGGTTTTTTGTATGATTCCTGTATTTCGCGCACCTGATCCGTCTGTTTAATCCGTGCGTTTGTCCTCATCCTGGATCATGATGTATTCTCCGGCCATTCCGGCCCCGGCAGCAACCACATTCTCCGGTTCATCCCCGGGAACCACCTTGACGCCCGTTTTTTCCTGCAGCAGACGTGCCATGCCGTAAAGCTGGCTTCCTCCGCCGGAAAGAAAGATCCCTTCCTTTGCCACATCAGATATCAGTTCCGCAGGAGCCGTCTCCAGAATACCGGTGATCGCCGTAACGATCTGATTCGTCTGCTCTTCAAACGCCTCAACCGTCTCATTCGCCGAGAGCTCCAGCCTGACCGGAAGTCCGCTGAGCAGATTCTTTCCTTTCACCTCATAGGTAATATCCTGCTTCCGCTTCATCACGGACCCGATCTCCACCTTCGCATCTTCCGCAGAAAGGCGACCCAGTTCCACATTGTACTTGCGTTTCACATATCTGGCAAGTGCCTCGGTATATGCCCCGCCTGCACACTTCACACTGGTCCCCGCCGCAATATTTCCCGCAGAAATGACAGCGATATCCGTGGTTCCTTCTCCGATATCCACTACCATATGTCCCAGCGTTTCCATGATATCCGCGCCGGTTCCGATTGCGGCCGCGATGGACGACTCCAGCACAAAGACCTGTCTTGCACCTGTACGAACCACTGCATCTTCCACCGCACGGCGTTCCACCTCCGTGATACCGGTAGGTGTACATACGCAGATATTCGGTCTGCCCCAGATCTTCCGTTTTTTCAAAGCATTTTTTACAAACGCCTTGATCATCCGTTCCGCCAGTGTGTAATTTGAGATCACCCCGCCGGACAAAGGATACTCCACCTCGATCCCTTCCGGAGTTTTCCCCAGCATACGTTTTGCCTTGGAGCCGACTGCCAGGATCTTCTTCTCTTTCGGCTGGTAAGCAACTACTGCCGGCTGGTTGATCACGATCCCCTTATCCCGCATATAGATACAGACATTTGCAGTTCCGAGATCAATTCCCATATCGATCCGATACATATTACCACCTTTGTTATCTACCGTACTCGGCGTTTATCCATTTTCCGTAATACATATCCGAAAACGAACGACACCTGTGCCGGTCTCCTACACAGATTCACCCCGAGCGACAATGCCGCATCGGGGTGAACATCCGTGCTTTGCAAAGGCCATACGGTATGTCCGTCCCTGACGGGCGGCCTCTGCCCCACAGCTTTCAGTCTCTACTGGAAATCCTCCGCCAGTAGAACCTTCTTATTCGTATTTCCGTCTGCCTTCTCACGGATATCGCAACGTTCGATCGCGTCATCCACTGCCTTCAGCAAACGATCCAGGTTTCCGGTTTCCATTGCAAGGAACATGTTGCGAAGTTTGGCTTCGATGTTCTCAATTCCGGTATATCCTCTCTGAAGGATATAACCAAATGCAACGGTAAACATCTCATCATTTGTGATCTCTGAAAGATCGATCAGATAGCTGAATTCCGGAACCACGGACTTGCAGTCGGCAAACAGTTTGGAGATAGAATCGATCTCTCCTGTCAGTGCCAGTGCATAATCATGCTTATCCTTCTTTCCAAGCTCTACGATCTTTTTCAGGCGCTCAGGAGCGAGAAGCCCGGCATTTTCAACAACTATGCAGCCGCCGGCAAGTTTTGCCATATTTGCTTCCAGCTTGTCATCCGCCCACTTATTAAGACCCTTTGCGCCGATCTTCGCGATAACCTTGGAACTGCTGAGCCCCATGTCGTGATAACTTCTCGCATAATCCTCGCCGACACAAACCGAGCCGAAGCCGTACTTTCCTAAGATCACAATATTTCTTGATTTTTCCGGTGCGGCAGCAATGGCATTGAAGGATTCAACGATTGCTTCGGATGCATTATCGATACCGAGGTATTTTTCAAGATAATATGCAGCCAGCGGAAGGGTTCCCTCTTCAGTCGGCTGAGTCAGATCAATATCGATCTGGTCTGCTTCCTGCGCTCTCTTATTTGCCTCTTCCTCTGCCTTCTTTGCGTTCTCAAGAACCTTACGTGCCTCATCCGCCTTCTTCGAAGCTTCCGCTGCTTTCTGTACCGCTGCCTCCCAGGCTTTCTTACGTGCCGTGGATGCTTCTTTCTGTTTAGCGATATCATCCGCTTTCTTCTTCTCTGCCGCTTTGATCTTATCCGCGGTTGCACGGACTGCCTTTGCGATCAGTTCTTCAACGGATTTCTTATGCGCTTCTGCTTCCGACTTTCTCTTCTCTGCTGCCGCAGCCTTCCGTGTTACCGCTTCGGCTTCACGATGCTTCTTCTCATCAGCTGCTTTCTTTGCAGCAGATTCCAGAGCCTTCTTCCGTACTTCCTCTTCTGCCGCTCTCTTTGCAGCCTCGGCAGCCGCCTTCTTGTCTTCTTCCGCGTATCGTTTTGCAGCTTCCTCGATGTCTTTCTTCTTCACATCGATGGCCTGCTTTGCAGCTGTTTCGGCTTTCTTTGCATCATCGAGACTCTTTGCCGCCTCAGCAACATGCTTTTCTGCCTCAACGACCTGCTTCTTGGCCTCTTCAACCTTGGCCTTTGCTTCGTCGACCTTGGCCTTTGCTTCGGTAACTTTGCCTTCCGCCGCCTCTACGCCTGCATGCGCCTCAGTTGCAGCAGCCTCAGCAGCCTTTACTGCCTCACGCCGCTGCGCTTCTTCCTCCTTGCGCTTTGCTGCGATCTCTTCTTTTTTCTTTGCTTCCTCTGCCTTCTTTGCTTCCGCTTCAGCTTCTTTCTTCTTAGCCTCTTCTTCCGCCTTCTTTGCAGCTTCCTCTTCCGCTTTCCGCTCCGCTTCCTGCTGAGCCTTTTCCTTCTCAGCCTCCTCGGCAAGACGCTTAGCTTCGTTCTCCTGGAAGAGCTTCTCGTCATCTTCGATCTTCTTCTTTGCAGCCTCTTCCTCTGCCTTTGCAGTTTCGATAGCTTTCTGAAGTTCTACGTCAACGCCTTTGATGATCTCCTCATCCTTCTGCTTTGCCTGAAGACCTTCCTCGGTAAGTCTTCTTACTTCTTCTTCAGCCTCCGCAACAGAAGCAATGATACGTTCTGCTTCTTCCGCCTGTCTGCGAGCCTCTTCCGCATCCTTCAGCGCTTTTTCCTTTGCAGCGATCCGAACCTCTTCTGCTTTCTTCTTTCTCGCCTCTTCCGCCGCTTTCTTTCTCTCTTCTTCAAGCGCTTTTCTCTTTGCTTCGTCTTCAGCTTTCTTCTTTGCAGCCTCTTCAGCACGCTTCTTCTTCGCTTCTTCCGAACGGATCCTGGACTCTTCAAGCCGTTTCTGTTCTTCTTCCGCCTTCTTACGTGCCTCTTCTTCTGCCTTGCGGCGAAGTTCTTCTTCCGCCTTCTTCTTTGCCTCTTCCGCAGCCTTCTTTGCGTTTTCCTCTGCGTGTTTTGCATCTTCTTCAGCCTTCTTCTTGGCTGCTGCTTTCTCACGCGCTTCCGCAAGACGTCTCTGCTGCTCGTCGATATCACTGGTAGCCTTCTTCTTCGGCTTATCCTTCTTATCGCCTGCAGCCTGTTCCTGCTCCGGAGCCTCTTCCTTCTTCTCCTCACCCGCAGGAGCGTGATCCGCCACTTCTTTCAGCTGAGCATCGAATGCATCGTCATCATCATCGATGTCATACATGCTGTCCACGTCATTGGTCGGAGTCTTACGATTTGTCGGGAGAATGCTGTCCATTTCCGTCGGTTTTGCCGATTTGGACGCACCCTTTTCCCACTTTGCATCGCTTCCGTTAACAACCTTGGTTCCGTCAGCAGAAAACTTTGCGGTTTCCTTTCCTTTGGAGCCGCCGGTCTTTCCGCTTACGACCTTCACTTTGTCATCTTTGTCAGATGCTTTTTCCGGTTCCAGATTCAGGCCAAGACCACCTCCGGACGGCCTGGATCCAAGTCCTCCGGACTCCTTCTCTTTTCCACCAAGGCCGCCGCCAAGGCCACCCAAACCGCCGAGGCCGCCGCCAAGGCCGCCTCCGAGACCACCAAGGCCACCGCCGAGGCCGCCTCCGGTAAGTACTTCCGTCTCGCCGACATCATCATCCGGCTCGTCATTTCCTGCCGCTTCCGAGGTCGCTTCTTCCGGTTTTGTCTCGTCTTCCGGCTCGTACGGGATACCGAGTTCTTCCGCTCTCTTTTTGCGCTTCCGTTCCTCGATCTTGGCAAGTTCTTCCGGAGTCAGCGTCTTATATTTCGGCTTTCCACCCGCTTCTTCTTTTTTTGCCGCTGCACCTCTCTGGAGTGCACGCGCCTCCTGTTCCTTCTTCAGCTTTGCAGCCTTTTCCGCCTTCTCCTTCTCAACCTGCGCACGTACCGCAGCTATGAGCGCTTCTCTTTGGTCGATTGCCACTGATGTTACCTCCTTCTCATTCTGAATATTCAGACTGATTCCCCATTATAGTTTCCCAAAATTCTATCTACAACTTGATGCCCAGAGATGCCAGCAAAGCTTCCGCTTCCCTTTGAAGCCGTTCTTCTTCCAACAGTCCCTCATCAAGTTTTTCATTTTCCGCCAGTGCATCCACTGTGGTTTTTTCCGTCTCCGCAGCTTTCTCGGCGATCGGTTCCGGTTCTTCTTCTGCAGTCGGTTCCGGTTCTTCCTCTGCGATCGGTTCCGGTTCCTCCTCGGTGGTCGGTTCCGGTTCCGCCTCGGCGATCGGTTCCGGTTCTTCTTCAACGATCGGTTCCCGTTCCTCTTTTGCGATCGGTTCCGGCTCTGCCTCGGCGATCGGTTCCGGTTCTTCCTCTGCGATCGGTTCCGGTTCTTCTTCTGCGATCGGTTCCGGCTCTTCTTCTACGATCGGTTCCGGTTCTTCTTCTACGATCGGTTCCGGTTCCTCCTCTGTGGTCTGGATTTCGGTCTCTTCCCAGGAGATCGGCTCCTCATCCCCGAACCCTTCCTCCGGCTCTTCATCAATGATCAGCCCGGGTTCCGGTTCTGTCACGGCTTCCGGTTCTTCCGGAGCCACAGCTTCCGGCTCTTCCTCGGCCACAGCTTCCGGTTCTTCCTCAGCCAAGGCTTCCGGTTCTTCCTCAGTCACAACCTGCTCTTCCTGTCGGATCGCAGCGCACAGATTTAAAATGCTCAGCGGACTCTGATCAGCCTCTTCTTCCACTTCATCCAGAGCGGAAATGTCATCCGTCTCCGCTGCGAATCCGTCATCAAAATCAACGCTGATCATCTGCTCCAGCCTTGCCTGAGCTTCTGCATCAGGATCTTTTTCCGGTTCCGTTTTCAATTCGGGCGCTGTTGATCCATCCGTTTTTCCGGCCGTACCGGCAGATGTTTCGTCCTTCGGAACACTTTCCGAATCAGGTTCCGGCTTCACACTTGAATCCGCACCGGATGTTGCTTCCCCGGCGGAACCCTCTCCCTGATCCGTCATTTTTTTATCCGTGTCTTTATCCGACTCTTTATCAGCCGGCATTGTATCTGCCGCGCCGTCCTTTATTTCAGCATCCTGTTCTCCGGAATTCCCGTTATCGGCCGATTCCTGAACGGCAGATTCCTGAGCCTCCGAACCGTCTCCGGAGCCTTCCTGCTGATCAGACACCTCACCGTCAGAAGCTTTGCCGTCCGTTTCCTCTGCGTCTGCCTCATCCGCATTCTTTTTGCGGAACTTCCGCTTCAGGAAGGATTTAAATTTCTTCTCTGCTCCCGACTCTTCCAGAATTTCAGCCGTCTCTGAGTCAACTCCCGGATCAGAAACCGTATCTGCCTGTTCCTCTTCCAATGCCGCAGGATGAAGCCGCAGATAATCTTTTTTCAGCTGCTCCTTCTCCAGAGTTCGGATTTCTTCCTCCTCAGAACGATTGTCTGCCCGTTTCTCCTTTGCGTAGATCCAGAACAGATCCTCCGCCTTTTTCTTTCCACCGGTGACATCCTGAATATCATCCAGACGGTTGCTTCTTCGGAAAGTAGCTTTATAATCCGCCGCCAGTATTTCCGTATCCTCACCCTGCATCGTCATCAGCAGGAACAGTTCAAAACTCCACTCTTCGTCCAACGCATGGGTGTAATAAGGTTCCAGAAGCCCCCTCAGTTCATCCAGTCCGGCATGCCGTGACTTCTGGATCACATATGTAAGCTTACTGATCTCCTGCTCATTTCCCTTTGCGTTTGCTATGTACTGCTCCTGATACTGCTCTGCCAGATCAAAATACCCTTGTTTCAGGTAAAATGTGATAATGGAGAACAGGATCCGGTTGGATTCCGGCCCCATGATATGTGCCTTCACATACATGTTTCTCGCATCCGCGAGGCGCCCTACATTTTCATAAATCTCGCCGCACACCCGCAAAAACTGCGGATTCAGGGATTTCTCCAGATTCTGGGAATCCAGGATCTCCACGGCCAGACTGTACTCTCTTGCTTCCGCCAGCTCCTTTATTTTGTTTACACTCGTCATACTCAGACCGGAGCTCAAGTTACTTCACCTCAAATCTTTGAAACTTAATTTGAATATTTATGAAAAATCTTAATGATCTTCTTCCTCAAATACCTTTTCAACCTTCTCGATCACGGTATCCTTCATGTTGCCGCGCGTCTTTTCGTACTGCAGGCCGGACTCCATGATCTCAAGAAGCTGAAGACGATGCTTGGGTTCAATGGACTTGATATAATCCATCAGCACATCCTTGATCTCAATGACATACTCTTTCTCACGCATCCGCTCGATCATCTCTTCATAATTGAAGGTGGTCGTGATCCGGATATCGTCATGCTTCCGTCCGCATACAATACATTCATCCGTACCCGCTTCGTTCACATGACCGCAGTTGCAGGTCCAGATCATGCCGTCGGTCTGATACTTTTCAACCGCATCGATCCCTCGTTTCTGTTTCAGGGATTCCAGACGATGCGCCGACATGGAGACATTGATCGGTGTATCATTGCATGCATAGATCGCACGCGGCGTTGCATATTTGCTGACGATCACCTTTGCCTCTTTCAGAAGACGGACATCATTGGCGGAGATCTGTGCCGGAACCAGTCCGGATTCGATCTGCTGCACATTTCCTTTATCGAATACAAAATCGATATCCTTGATCACCAGACGTTCATCATAGACGTTGGTCAGTTCTACACTGGCGCGGATCGCCAGGATATCATCCTTATTGTAGTTAAAGAACAGCACCTTCATGTTGATATTGTCCTTATCGCCTTCCAATGTCACACGCACCGGACGCGGAACCAGCCGCTCATAATAGTTCATAACCACCAGTTCCTTGTGTACCGGCGGCTCCGGCTTCGGAAGCTCCCGAAGCGTAACTGCGGTTCCGTAGATCACCGCACCAAAAGAACCACCCTCAAGAGTTGTATAGATCGCCTGTACTCCGAGAATGGCATTTGCTTTCTTCTTCTTTGCAGCCTTGATCAGAAGCTTCTCGGCATCCTCTCTGGCTTTTTCAACTTTTACGAGATCCTGCTCGGATGCATTCGTCATACTTGCGGCGAAACCTTTGATAAAATT
Organism: Eubacterium sp.; assembly: GCA_024681515.1. GTDB lineage: Bacteria > Bacillota > Clostridia > Lachnospirales > Lachnospiraceae > Eubacterium_Q. The sequence continues at coordinate 27,509 of JAILAR010000063.1, forward strand.
GGATCCCAGGATTGCTTCCCCGCATACGACCCCAAGATACTCTGCAACTTCATACCCCTCAAAGCCCGTTCCTGTAGTCAGCATTATGTCAGACATGTTTTTCTGTTCCTCCCATTAAGTAACAAATTTCCAGGTAGTATGGTGCAGAATCAATAAAATTCCGCCCTTCTCCTGCACTTTGCACGTACACTTCTAAAGTATAGCATAGAATCCACGCAAATGAAACCAAAAAATAAAACAAAACGCCGCACCTGTGTGTGTTTTTCAGGCAAGAGGAAGCGGATTCTTGTTTACATAAGTCTGATAACAGTATTCTATGGAGAAATACGTCTCCTCTTCCTCTTCTTCCACCAGTTCCCAATCCGAAAGCGTATCCAGTTTCGGGAAAAATGCATCGGCCTGATAACTGTAATTGATCTTTGTGATCAACGCCTTTTCGCAGTACGGAACCAGCATTTCATAAATGCTCGCGCCGCCGATCACATAGATCTCATTTGTGTCATACCCGGAAAGCTCCCGAAACAGTTCCTCCCGGTCATGTACCACGATCCCGCCCCGAACCGTAAATTGCTTTTTTCTGCTCAGGATGATATTCGTCCGCTGCGCCAGCGGAAGACCGTTCGGGAAGCCCGCCAGGGTCTTTCTTCCCAAAACCACCACATGGTTCAGCGTATGTTTCCGAAACCTCTTCATATCCTCCGGAATATGGATCAGAAGCTGGTTCTGAAATCCGATGGCCCAGTTGTTATCTACGGCAGCGATAGCGATCATGACAGGTTCTCCTTTTCGAGTCTATTTGATTCTTAACGATCTCTCTTTTCGAATAACGCGTGATTTCAGACGGCGATGGGGATATTTTTCACCTGCGGTCCGGTCTGATAGTCCTCCACCACAAAATCTTCCGGCGTAAACTGGTAAAAATCCTTTATCTCCGGATTCAAAGTCACCTTCGGTGCCGGGAACGTGGGACGTTGGATCAGTTCCTCAACGATTGGGATATGCCGGTCATAAATATGTGCATCTGCGATAACATGAACCAGTTCTCCCGGTTTAAAGCCCGTCACCTGTGCGATCATCATAAGCAGGGCACTATACTGCACCACATTCCAGTTGTTTGCAGCCAGCACATCCTGAGATCGCTGGTTCAGGACCGCATTCAGACGGTCCCCGGTCACATTGAAGGTCATGCTGTACGCACACGGATAAAGATGCATTTCCGAAAGATCCTGATGCACATACATATTTGTCATGATCCGACGGCTGTAGGGATTTGCTTTCAGATCGTAAAGCACCCGGTCCACCTGGTCAAAATCCCCTTCCTTGTAATGGTGTTTTACACCCATCTGGTAGCCGTACGCCTTTCCGATGGAACCCGTTTCATCTGCCCATTCATCCCAAATGTGACTCTTTAAGTCGTGGACATTATTGGATTTCTTCTGCCAGATCCAGAGAACCTCATCAATGGCAGATTTGATATAGGTCTTCCGGAGCGTGATTGCCGGAAACTCCTCTGCCAGATCATAGCGATTTACCACACCGAACCGCTTGATCGTGTACGCATAGCTGCCGTCCTCCCATTTCGGACGGACTTTCTCGCCTTCCGTACTGAAACCGTTATCGATAATATCCCTGCACATATTGATAAACAGATCATCCGCTCTGCTCATATTAGTAGACCTCCATTCCGCACTTCGCATGTATTTATCGCATTTATGCTTTTATTCTTTGTTCAAGTCCGTGCTCCGATGATTTGTTCCATTCTTTGCATTTAAACCCCCTATCGGGGGCGTTCGAATCACAAAAACATCCCAGGTCACTTTGCCAAAAACGTCAACGGAACGCGGATCCGTTCCATATAAACCAAATCATACACCCAGACCCTCTGCATATAGTACCATAAAAATCCCAACTAATACACTGTTTTTTCAGAGAAAAGGAGGTACCGCCATGTTTCCTGTAGTTTACTGGGGTCCCCTGCTTCGGCAGCTTCGAGACTCCTACAAAATCTCGCAAAAGCAACTGGCACCTGTCCTGCACTGCACGCCGCAAAATATCAGCAGTGTGGAGACAGGGCGCACACAACCCTCCGCGGAGGAGATCGCAGCTCTGTCCTATATCTATCGGATCAACCTGCTGGAATACGTCTACCGATGTCTGCCCGCGGAATACCTGGAGGAGCAACAGCGATTTCGCAAGGAATATATCCTGAGGCCCTCCAAAGGCAGCAAAACCGGCAGCGATGTCAAAACCGAAGCTTCTTCAAGCGCTCCGGAAAGCGGAATCCCCGACAATTCCCGGATCCTGTACCAGCCGGATACAGCCATGGATCCGCTGCGGCATCTGCAAAGCGGACCTGTCCATCTGGTGGCGGATGTGCATCCCTATTACGGGAAATCCCCCCGAAAGCCGGACACGAAATCCGATCCGAAATCCGATCCGAAATCCGACCGGAAATCCGATCCGAAGACGGAATCCTGATCTTCGTCCGCAAAAAAACAACAGAAAATGAGCGGTGGTCCACCGCTCATTTTCTCATTCATATCATATCAAAGCACTCTCATGACAGGATCACCGTCAGAGCCTCCTTCGCACCTGCCACATCTCCCCGATTGAGGGCCCGGCTGGCCTTCAGGATCTTCAGTCTGGAAGTTTCCGACATGTCATAGGTCTGGAGTCGGTCCATGCTTGCAACCGCATCCTCCACCTCGGACTCGTTCAGAAGATCCAGCACATCCTTCGCCATCGCTTCCACATCTCCCCAATGCAGATAGATGCCGTTGGTCCTGGCCTTCTTCGTCATGGTCGCAACCAGTTCCACATTTCTGCCGAGATACATGGCCACACCGGAAACCACACGTTCCCAGGTAAGCAGCGTCCGTCCCCAGATGTGTTCCGCCACATCCAGGCTGTCATCCTTGCTCATATTCACATGATCGTCAAATACATCCGCCAGATATCTGGCACCGATCACTCTCGCAGACTCCCGCACCTCACGGGCGCTTTCCATATAGGAATTCACATCGTTTCCGAACACATACAGGGACAGCTTGCCACGGTATTCCTCATACAGATCGCAGAACCTGCCCATCTGAACCTTATACTCTGCCATGTCTCCGCCATTCGCAGCCAGTCCGTCTGTGAAAGAGATCCCACATGGCTGCAGGGCCTTGGCCGCACCTGCGCGTTCCTCGATCTGTGCGATGAGGCGCGGATCCTGAGGAAGCATTTTCTGAGGCAGATTATCCAGAAGGACTTTGCAAAACAGCGATTCATCCACCGGCATGCGAAGCACACCCTTGAATCCGTTTTTCAGGATCTCCTCCTCCGGAGTCCGGTCCGTCGGATCCACCAGTGCATAGATCTTGGAATCACGACACTTGCTTTCTTTTGTGGAGCGAATGTTTCTGAGGGTCTGTGCGCCGTCCATCAGCGGCAGATCCTTTGCGATACAGATGATATCGTATTTATCCTTGAGCACCCGCTCCATACACGCCATACCGGTATGCGAAACCGTCGTGATGCACCCCAGCTTGTCCGACAGTTTCTTCAGTTCGATCAGGTCGTCTCCTTTTTTGTCGATCAGAAGCACATAGCACTTGCCCATGTTCTGATCCAGCTTAAACTCCGGAATCGGTTCCTCTTCCGGTTCCTCTTCGATCCCGCGGATCTGATTTAATTTCTTTAATGCACTTTCTTTCAGATTCTCGAGCATTTCCTGTTCCTCATCTTTCCAATTCCTGCATTCGGAATGATCTGCGACTTATTTCAAAACTTATTTCAAAACCACTTTGCGGAAGTTCTTCTTTCCTCTCTGGATGATGAATTCCTCAGCAAAAGCATCTTTTGTATAACTCTGCTTCACATCCGCCACCTTCTCGCCGTTGACCATGACGCCGCCCTGTTCGATGGCTCTGCGTCCGTCACTGCGGGTCTTCACCAGTCCGGTAGCCACCATGATCTGAATGGCATCGATGACTCCGTCCCTGAAATCCGCATCGGTGATCTCTGCCTCCGGCATGTCAGCCGCGCTTCCGCCGCCGAAGAACGCCTTTGCACCGGCCTCTGCCTTCTTTGCCTCTTCCTCTCCGTGAACCATGGTGGTAAGCTCCATGGCCAGGATCTCTTTTGCACGGTTCAGCTGCGCATCCTTCCAGGTCTCCATCTCCCGGATCTGCTCCATGGGAAGGAAGGTCAGAAGCTTCAGGCACTTGATGACATCTTCGTCGGAAACATTTCTCCAGTACTGGTAAAACTCATACGGAGAGGTCTTCTCCGCATCCAGCCATACCGCACCCTTTGCGGTCTTGCCCATCTTCTTGCCTTCGGAATTCAGCAGCAGTGTGATGGTCATGGCATAGGCATCCTTGCCCAGTTTCTTACGGATCAGCTCGGTTCCGCCCAGCATATTGGACCACTGGTCATCACCGCCGAACTGCATGTTGCAGCCATACTTCTGATACAGCATCAGGAAGTCATAGCTCTGCATCAGCATATAGTTAAACTCCAGGAAGTTCAGGCCCCGCTCCAGACGCTGCTTGTAGCACTCCGCTGCCAGCATCTTATTTACGCTGAACTGGGAGCCGATATCCCTGATAAAATCGATATAGTTAAGATCCAGAAGCCAGTCTGCATTATTCACCATGATGGCCTTTCCCTCACCAAAATCGATGAAGCGGCTCATCTGCTTACGGAAACACTCGCAGTTATGCTGGATGGTCTCCTTCGTCATCATCTGACGCATATCCGTACGCCCCGTCGGATCACCGATCATTGCCGTTCCTCCGCCCACCAGCGCGATCGGCTTATTTCCAGCCATCTGCAGACGTTTCATCAGGCACATGGCCATGAAATGTCCCACATGCAGGGAATCCGCAGTCGGATCAAAGCCGATATAAAATACCGCCTTTCCACTGTTCACCAGTTCACGGATCTCATCTTCATCTGTTGTCTGAGCGATCAGTCCACGCTCGATCAGTTCCTCATATACACCCATTTCTGCCATTCAAAGGTAACTCCTTATCATAAAATTTCTCTAAAAATGGATTGTATCATATTCTTTCCGCTTTTTGAATAGAAAGTTAGTATAGTTTACGAATCATAGAAATGCTGTCCGTCATCGGTCACCAGACGCTCCGCCTTCGGGTACTCAAAGATGGCACTGTTATCCGCATTCGCCTCGAGATACGCAGCGAACTCATTGGCATACCATTTTGCCATTTCAAGATTGTGCATACGGTAGTATCCGCAGTTTTCCGCAGTGGTACCGGGAACCTCCTGTACCTCATTTACGTACTTAAAGGATCTCAGCAGCAGGTCATAAATCTGTCGCGGAGCACGGTTCCCTTTGAGGATGAGATAAAAACCCGTAAGGCAGCCCATGGGCCCCCAGTAGATCACCTCATCCTTCCAGTCCGGATCGTTGCGAAGGAACGTAGCGATAATGTGCTCCAGCGAGTGCATGGCCAGAACATCGATGACCGGCTCCCTGTTCGGCCTTTTCAACCTTATATCATAGGTCGTTACAGCATAGTCGCCTAAATGATCGACTCTGCTTTCAAATATTCCGGGTACGATCCGCATATGATCTACTGAAAAGCTTTTGATCAATTCCATATTCTTAATCTCCTTTTATTCCATACTTCGCACGTATTAGCATATTATTCGCTTTACTCTATTATTTGAGTCCTTGCTCGTGATGATTTCTTTATATTACTCTGCCGCCGGCTCTCTTCCCACATACTCAAGGCAGAGCATGGTCAGGTCATCAAACTGGGGCGCCTCCTTAACAAAACTGTTCACTGCCGCATGTACCATCTCCAGCACATCCTTCGGCGTATCCTCTTCGGCCAGCCGCAGCGCATCCACCATCCGGTCCGTTCCGAAGAGCTCGTTTTCCGCATTTGTCGCTTCCGCCACACCGTCCGTATATAGGAACAGCTTCGCACCCGGATCCATCTGAAGCTCATATTGGCTGTACTTCACACCCTCCATACCGCCGATCACAAATCCGTGCTTGTCGTGGATCAGTTCGAAATGCCCACCCGGCTTCTTCAATACCGGATACTCGTGCCCCGCATTTGCAGCCACCAGCTTTCCGTTTCTGAGATCCAGGGAACCGAACCATACGGTTACAAACATTTCCTCCCGATTGTTGAGACAGATCTGACGGTTTGCATTTTCCAGAACCTGTTTCGGCTCCAGTCCCATGGACGCATAATTCTGGACCAGGATCTTCGATATCATCATAAACAGCGCGGCCGGGACACCCTTTCCGGACACATCCGCCATAACGATCCCCAGATGATCCTCATCGATCAGGAAGAAATCATAGAAATCTCCACCAACTTCCTTCGCCGGATTCATGGATGCATAGATATTGAAGTCATCTCTATCCGGAAATGCAGGGAAGATATTCGGAAGTGTATCTGCCTGGATCCGGGTCGCCATGGAAAGCTCCGTCTCGAGACGGCTCGCCTCCTTCTGCTGTGCCTCGTAACGCTCCGTCTGTTCCCGAATGATGGCCGAATACATGTAAACCGCAGCTCCCACCGTTGCAAGTATGATAAACTGGATACCGCTCATCATCGCCTGGAGCCCGATGGCCACCAGCGGTGCCAGGATGTAGATCCAGAACGCAATCAGGATCCTTCTCGGGATATTCTCCCGGTAACGGATCAGCAGCACCAGATTGGAAACCAGCAGCAGGATCGGCGCCAGATTGGACAGGATATATCCTGACCCTCTGTGATAGGTATTGACCGAATCAAAATAATAGAAAAGATCCGTAAACTGAGAAATGATCAACAGCACCGCATGAAGGATCAGCAGTGCCAGATAGTACTTCTCGATCCCCTTCTTATGCTCCGGCGGATTCGCCACAAAAAGGATCAGCATGGAGATCATATAGGTCATAAAACCGGACACCAGAAATTCAATAAAGGTTACGGTCATGATCGCCACATGGATCCCCTGTCCGCTCTGCCCGTCCATCATCTGTCTGGTCAGATGCATGGAAATGTAAATGATGATCATACTGAAGAACAGCTGAAAATACTTTTTCACCTCGGGCCGGATGTGGATCCCGGAGCCGACCTGCATAACACTGAGGCCGCAAACGCCGATACCCACCGCGATAATGATCACATTTATAAAGTTCCCCCATGTCATGGTTACATCCATAGGCAGTTTCCTTCCTCATTCCGTTATTTTGTTATTACATCCCCAGCCACTGAATGAATGCGGTCTTATCACTGCTGTTATAACCTGCCTTTTCATAGAAATGCAGCGTCTCCGGTTTCTTTGATCCGGTCAGCAGCATCATTTTATAACAATTTTCCTGCTCTGCCAGTTCTCTTGCAAATGCCAGGCACTCTCCGGCATACCCATGTCCTCTGTGATCCCCATGCGTCACCACATTCTCCACAAAGGCGTACGGCCGGACATTTCTGGTCAGATTCGGGATGATCACGCAGACACAGGAGGATATGATCCTTCCACCAATCTCATTCACGATCAGATGATGATTCGGATCTCCGATGATCTGATCCCAGGTTTTGGTGAGATGATCACTCTGCTCCGGAATACTGTCCTCATGCAGGAACAGATATAGTTCCAGAAGCTGCGCAAGGTCTTCTTTTCTTGCCTCCCGTATCATATTGTTTCCTCCGATCGCTGTCGCATTTGTAATCTCAAAACCTGTTTTACGGTATAAAATGATCGCCTTCCTGTTCCAGCCAGCCACGTGCAGAAAAACAGGCACCGGCTTCATATGCTCCAACGCCCAGAGCAGGATCTGCCTTCCAACTCCCTGTCTCTGATACGCTTTCCTTACGATCAGGTCATCGATCTCACTCTCCTTCAGGGTCACACTGCCGATCAGGTCCCCGTCCTCCACCAGAAGAAACACCCCGTCCATGCCTGATTCAAAAAACGAATCATCCTGTATAAAGTCGTAGGGCTGAATACGCAAAGCCTCTCTCATCTCATGATAACATTCATTATACATCGTTTTGTATGCTTCCTGAAACCCGGAAGAATACGGACGCATATAAACAGATGATCTTTCCTGCGTCGGATGCGTATATTTCATCTCATATGCCAGGTTCATGATTCAGATCCCCTTTGCCCTATTCAATAATTTCTCGCATTTTTCGCCCAAAGCGCCGCAGAGCCCGATCTTTCATCTATCTCCCCCTCACCGCCGGCACATGGCGATCAGAGTCACGATCCGTTGCCCCCATTTGTTAAGAAGCTGCATGAGACATGCAATTCCCCAGTTCATCAGAAAGATAAATCCGAAGATCAGAAAGCCCATGGGATAACCCCAGGAGAGGAACCCGTACCAGTCATTCGTATTCGGCCACTCCCCTTTCCCGTTGATCAGAACGTTAATGAGATATCCCAGGCCATAGACCGCCGACGGAAGCGCCGCGACCAGGGTTTTCTTCACAGGAAGCTTCTCCGTATCAAGGATCAGGAATTCGATCATCGCCGTTACCGGAACGATCAGATGGAACCAGAAATTTCCGCCCTGATACAGGTTCATATGCGGATTCATGGGTGCCAGAAAGAACGCCACAACGGCAAATGTCAGCCCCACCGAGGCAACCGCCATCAGCTTCAGGAGCGGGGAAAACCTCTTCCCACGGATATTCTGCACGATCCAGAGGATCGACACGATCCCGCAGAACTCATTAGACAGGGCGGTAAAATAGCGCAGATTCCTCCACCCTCTGGAAGCAAGCACCTCGCCCTCAGCAGATACCCGCGGCGAAAGCATCACAACCGTTCCCGTCACTACGAACGCAATGATCAGACAATTAAGAAGGATGGATACGACCTGTCGTTTGGATATTACGTACTTTTTCATTTAGGGTGTTACCTGTCCTTTATTTCCTCCGTTTTCATCCCACAACTCTACTATATAGCATTCTTTTATTCCGTGCAACGTAAAATGGCAGACAGTGTTCAAAGTTCCACTGCCTGCCATCTGATGCATTCTACCCAAACAGCATATCCGCCGTCTTCTCCAGCTCTCTTCTTTCCTGCGAGTCGTCGTAGCCGCTCTCCTTATCATCGATACCCTTCACCGGATCGATGGAAAAGAGGCCGTCCCGGTTGCAGTAAAAGAAGATTCTTCTGACTCCTCTGATCTTAAACCTCGCCTCTGCGCTTCCTTCCGGATAAAGCTTGCGCATCTGCATATCATCGGTCGATGCCGCCGCAATAAACGAAATGTAATGCTCCTTCGTCATGCCATGATCGATCCGAACATAATACTCATCCTCGATGCGTTCGATCAGGATCATGTGATGCTCATCTGTCGGCTCCGCAAAAAGCGGTGTAAGCTGTATTCCGTGGCAATGAATGGCCGCCTCGCCCATGCTGTGGATCACATTTCCGCAAACCGGGCAGACATAGAACTTCGACCGCATCATATTCGCCGATACATTTTCGTTGTGGATCGTGTTGCCCGAGATCAGCTCCGTGACCGAGATCCGAAACGCCTCCGCGATGGGTTCCAGCAGAGTGATATCCGGATACCCCTTGCCGGTTTCCCATTTTGAAACCGTCTTGTCGCTGACGCCCAGCTGCTCTGCGAGCTGCAGCTGCGTCAACTTCCTCTGTTCCCGCAATTCCTTAATGATAGTTCCTGTAACATACTGATTCATCAGCTTTTCCTCCTGAAATAATATTCCTTCGAATTGCTTCGGAAAAAGTGTCCCCGGCAGAGCAGGTCCTCAGCGGACATTTCCCGAAAATTCATCTCGCAACACATTATTTATATTACAACGACAGCCCTCATGCCAACCTACGGAAAGTAGAGCCGGTCGTTCTTCTCTTATCCATGTTCACAAATCACAGAACTCCTGAACTCGACGAAGTAAAGTGAAGCTCTTAGCGAAGTAGAGCGTTGTTCAGTGAAGTTTTTAGTGAAGTGAAGTGAAGTTTCTCTTTACAACTTCACTTCATTATACTAAAGGTATCAAAAGTGTAAAATCCGCTTGTACAAGGGGGGGAGGATTCTTATGCAGCTTGAGGAACTGATACCGGGAATCAATCTGGAAACAAAAGAACCCGAGTTTAAAGGAATCATAGAAGAAGGATCGACTAAAAATGAGAAGAAGAAGGAAATCGGATGGTTGAAAACCTTTGTGGCATATGCCAATACAGATGGCGGAGCATTATATATCGGCGTGGATAATAAAACGCATAAGCTAGTTTCACTTACACATGACAAGGCAGATCAGGTAGTATTACTGATCCATCGACTTGTGCGTGAGAAAGTGTCTCCGACAATTCATTATGATATTATTTCTCACCCGGTTCCCAACACTACCCCAATTCGATATGTGTTGGAAGTTCGAGTGGAGAAGAATCGAAACCTTCCGGTGGTATTGCATGAAGACGGATTGCTGGGTATCTATATTCGCGAATTCGGACAGACACGGCTTGCAACACATGAGGAGATCCGGGATATGGTTCTCCTTAGTGAAAATGTTCCTTTTGATAAACCATTTACGCAACGGTTATACAAAAAATCAGATTTCCGAAAGTTTTACGATATGGCAGAGGAGCACGGGGCGAAAATCACCGAGAAAGCTCTGATCTCCGTTGGCTTTATGTCAGCTGATAAATATTTGTCGGAGGGTGCACTCCTTTTCGCGGATGATTATTCTGAGAGCCGAACCTTGACTGTAGCCGCCAAATGGCCGGGGTTGGACAAGGGAAGCGCGATAGTGGAAGCAGATGAAATTTATAGCGGAAACCTGATCGATATCATAAGGAATACAACCGCATTCATTCGGAATCGTTCGTCCAATGGGTACAAAAAAGAGGAAGATGGCAGGCAAGATTACATATCCTATCCGATGCGTTCCGTCACAGAAGGAATTGTAAATGCTATCGGTCACCGAAATTATTTCATATCCGGTTCACAGATTGAGATTAACCTCTTTCGAGACCGTCTTGAGATTCAATCCCCCGGTTCTCTCCTGGGAGTTCGGGAGCTTAGAAAAGAGAAAAATATCGCTTCGATAATTCCCAGGAGACGGAATGAGGTGATCTGCAGCATACTGTCCATGCTGAAACTAATGGAGAATAAAGGCTCAGGGTTTGATACCATCGAAAAGGAGTATTCTCCGTATGGCGAGGCTTACTCTCCATATGTATCATCGGATGCAACTTCTTTCACACTTTGCCTGCCGGACCTTACTATTAAAGGCGGAGTCGTGGATGAGAATACAGAGATTGCACATGTATATGTAGATGGCATATTGACAGGAAAAAATGATCATCGAATCCTTGCTTTCTGTTATGCACAACCAAAAGATGCGAAAGAGATCGCTGAGAAGATCGGAATCACACCATCTACATATTTTCGGAATGAAGTACTGAAGCGCCTGGAATCAGAAGGGTATCTGATCGCGGTGAAAGAAGGACGAAAGGTACTCTATATGGCGAATCATAAGAATGTCCATTTGTGACGATATTTCTAACTTAAATGGTTCATAATTTCTTACCTCCATTCCACACTTCGCGCCTACCCACGCTCCGTGATCATGATTCTGAAATGGAGTATAGATCATTTTCGGAGTATATGGTACCTACGCAGAGTAGGGTGCCCTCTCCTGCCGGTTTACGGTTCTTTGATCACACTAAAAAGTCAGCATCTGCCCTGATCATTTCAAACATCCGGACTGCGCCTTCAAAATAAAATTCTTCCGCCCGGCTCATGACTTCTTCCCACGGAACACTCGTGTTCGTTGTCGTCAGGAGCGTCGTGATCCCAAATTTCAGCAATTCCTCGTGGCCCTCGCCCAAAGAGCCGCAGAGACCGATCACAGGGATATTCATGGCTTTGGCCTGTCGGCCTACGCCCTGCATCACCTTTCCGTAACAGCTCTGTCTGTCCGCACAGCCCTCTCCGGTGATCACCAGATCCACGCCGGAAAGCCGTTTCTTAAAATGTACCAGATCAAGTACCGTTTCTATGCCGGAGCGCATGTTCCCTCCCGGGAAGATCGCCAGCGCCGCGCCGAGTCCGCCGGCCGCGCCGCTTCCGGGGATCCTGTCAGCATCCACGCCCGTCTCCCGGAGCACCGCCTCCCGGAAATTACACATCCCCGCCTCCAGCCGTTCCAGCATCTCAGGCGTGCCGCCCTTCTGTTTTCCATAGGTCATGGTGGCACCGGTCGGCCCGGTAAGCGGATTTGTCACATCACACATCACCGTGATATGAGCCTCCTTTACCCGTGGATCCAGACCGCTTCGGTCAATGCTGCACACCTTTTCCAGATCCTCACCTCTGCCCTCCAAAGGATTTCCGCCCTGGTCAAGGAACCGGATCCCCAGTGCGCGGAGGCATCCCATACCACCGTCATTTGTTGCACTGCCTCCGATAGCGACTGAGATATCACGGATTCCCCGGTCCAGTGCGTCGCGGATCATTTCCCCGGTTCCGTAACTGGATGTAAGAAGCGGATTCCTCTGCTCGGTCGGAACCAGCGGGAGTCCGGAGGCTGCGGACATTTCGATCACCGCCCGCTCGCTGCCGATCATCCCATAGAATGCTTCCCGCTTCTTCATCAGCGGATCATGGGCAAGAACCTTCACCCTCTTTCCACCCTCCGCAGCAAGCACAGCATCCACCGTACCCTCTCCGCCGTCGGCCACAGGCACGCCCTCACATTCCGCATCCGGAAAAACCTGCTTTGCCGCCTTCGTTAACAGTCGAATCGTATCCTGACAGGAGAGCGTTCCCTTGAAAGAATCTGATGCAAATAAAAAATGATATTTATCTTTCATTTTTACAGTTCCCTGATTGATCCTTCATCAAAGTAGTAGATGTTCTCCATCTTATACCCATATTTCGAGCCGCTGACACTGATATGCGGCTCAAAGGTAAAGAAGCTGACATCGCCGAGTTTTGCGTTGTTCCCCTTTTCAATGTAGATCCGATCCTCTTTCCTGCGAACGATGGAATGACCAAGATTTCCCAGGAAGTCCAGGTTGATATATCCCTCCGCTTTGATGAATTCATTCATCCGATAATAGAGCTCTTCAAATGTCATCTGCGGACTCACGATCTGTGTCATCGTATCATGAAGCTTCTTCTCCATTAGCACGCCGCTGCGCCACTCATCGTTTTTTATCTCATCAACGGACTGCACAACCTTGCCGTCTTCCACAATGACAGTCCTTGCGTAATCCCCCCAGGTATCCCCAACCTGCGGACTGAGATCAATGGTGATGATATCATCGGATCCGATCACTCTGTCCGAAGCGGAATACTCGCGCCCGGACACGGAAACGGTGGTCTCATCTCCCGAAAAAACAAAGGCTCCGATATCGTAGTACCAGAAGGAGTCCGCTCCAAGGTTTTTCAGCTTATCTTCACATAACCGGCGTACCTCCAAGAGAGGCATACCCGTGGTGATCCTGGTTTTGATATATTCTATGGTCTCTTTTGCGTAACTCTGTACAGCTTTATATTCAGATAACATTTTATTCCCCCTTTACAGATCAAATATGCTCATCTGCGGATACTTGTCCGGCAATTCCCGCATATAATTGAAACACGCATCCGGAGTCGACAGGATCCCATTCTCCTTACAGATTCTCTGAAATATCCCCAGCAACTCCTTTGCATTCGGGCTTGGCAGTTCATACGAATTCCCGTACCTCTTAATGTACCGCTCCTTCATTCCCGGAAAATGCCTGTCCAGAGCCGCATAATAGTATTCCCGATCACCCTCCCGAAGTGTAAGTCCCATGCCGAAATCAATAACACCCTTTACGCCGACTCTGACACACTCATTCAGAATGGCCGTGATATTCTCCTCTGTGTCATTGATAAACGGCAGGATCGGCGTAAGCCAGACGATGGTCGGAATGCCCCTTCTCTGCATTTCTTCCAGCACTTCGATCCGGCGCTTCGTATTGCAGACATTCGGTTCCAATATCCGGCACAGGTCATCGTCATAGGTTGTAAGCGTCATCTGGACCACGCATTTTGTGGATCGGTTGATCTCCGACAGCAAGTCGATATCCCGAAGGATCCGGTCGGACTTTGTCTGGATCGCAATTCCAAATCCGTATTTCAGAACGATCTCCAGGCACCGCCTTGTCAGTTTTAGCTCTTCTTCGCAGTGCATATACGGATCCGACATCGCACCGGTTCCGATCATGCACTTCTTTCGCTTCGACCTCAGAGCCTTTTCCAACAGTTCCGGTGCGTTCTGCTTCACCTCAATATCTTCAAAGGGATGCGTGAACTGATAACACCTGCTCCTGCTGTCGCAGTAGATACAGCCATGCGTACATCCACGATATATATTCATTCCAAAGTATCCGCCGCTGCCGGTCAGGATCCCTTTTGCATCTACAAAGTGCATATTATCAGCTCCTCGCAGTTTTCTCTCGCGTTCCATATGTATCATACCAGATCAAATATGTCATCTGTATGTCATATTTATTATAACCATTCATCTTTTTCATTCCAAGAGGAGAAAGCAATTTGCCGAACAAAAAACGTTCCATATTGGCACATCCACGCCACACCACGCTCTTCCAAAGTATGGTTGCTTCGTTTATAATCAGATGTGTGATCGATGTAAACGTAATAATAAACGTAGGAGCAGAATAATGCGAATAAAAATGCAAACAAAAATGAAATTCAGAAAGATACTTGCGGTCACTGTTTCGGCAGCGCTGGTCTGCGGCATGCTTTCCGGGTGCATGAGAAAAGAGGAAAAAGCAGCAGAGCCTGCGGATACGCAGGCCGAAGGCGAAGCACGCCTGTTCTCCGAAGGAGTGGATACTGTCATTGAGATAACAGGATTTAAAAAGTATACCGGAGCGGATGCAGAGTGCTTTCTGAAAGCCGGAGATAAGGTGGCAGTGATCTCTCCGTCATCTCTCCCTACCAGAGAGCAGGCGGATGCCACGATACGGGGGCTTACGGAATGGGGCTATGTTCCGGTAGAGGGGAAATATGTCTGTACAGTGGATCGTACACTGGATAACTGCCGGGAGGATCTGGAATGGGCTCTCTCGGATCCTGAGATTAAAGCAGTTTTCTGCGTGCGGGGCGGATATGCCTCCTGCGAGGTTATGGAAGTGGCGGACCGGAAACTAATCACAGAGGCCCGAAAACCCATCATCGGGTTCAGCGACATCACGGCCTGTCATTCAACCTGGACCAGAGCAGGGGTTCCTTCCATACACGCATCCATGAGCGCCGCATTTACCGATCTTCCGAAGGATTGTGCAGACACGGAAAGAAACATGCTGCGCGGAGAGATACCGACCTATAAATGCGCAGGCAGCGAGTATGACAGACAGGGCACTGCAGAGGGAATTCTGATCGGCGGAAATCTGACCATCATGACCACCGTTGCCAATACCGAATATGACAGCACGAAGTTGGATCAGCCTTACATCCTCTTCCTGGAGGACTGCGAATGTGATTACCACCAGGTACATTACAGCATGACGGTCCTGAAGAACAACGGTGTTCTGGATCATGCAGCCGGGATAATTTTGGGAGAATGGACGGATACGGATCCGATGCCCGGCGATTACGTGGGGGATTCCAGAGGCGGAAAGTTTAGCGGTGTATATGATATGATCTACCGGCAATTCCTGAAGGATCTGGATGTCCCTGTCGCATATGGATTCCCCGCAGGTCATGGGGGGAAATAATTACCCCCTGCTGATGGGTGAGAAGGCACGTCTCACTGTCACACAGGATAGCTATACACTGGAGTGGACAGACACAGGAAACTGACCTCCATCATCGTATTCCAATCGAGCAGACCAATAACGAAGCAATGCCATCCGACACCACACATCTGCATAAAGAGAAACAAAAAGGCAGCCGTCAGATCATCACATCTGACGGCTGCTCACGTCTTCCCTTATTTCTTCTTCACCGGGATCCAAATCTCACAGTAGTAGTTTTCGTCCTGCGTTCCCTTCTCGTACTTTGACGGGTCATCGTAATACTCCACGCAGTATCCGGCAGCGAACTCATACTCTTTAAGCGCCGGCAGCCACTCCGTAAAGATCCTGGTGTTCACATCCTGCAAAGCGTTGGGCATCGCTCCCTTGCAGGGGAATACCGCCCAGTCAAAGGAAGGTATCGTCCTGGTAACCAGTGTTTTCGGTACTTCCACACGCGGATTGTAGGGATCAGCGATCAGATACTCAAAATTTTCCTTTCCCATATCCGCATCAATATTGATTCCGTACATACCCATAACGTACCTGCCGAGCCCCGCCTGATAATGCTCCTGCCAGAACTTCGGGACACTTTCCTTCGCGCCTTCGTAAGAGAATGTCTTCGCGTTCGCGATCACTGTAAATGCTTCCTTTTTGACGATCCTGTAATCCATGAGATAGCCTCCTTCTAATGAAATCTTCAGTTTCAGCGGAGCAAAGGTTTTCAGAAGTACCCCATCTTTCCGAACAGAAGACGGAGACACGCCATGGAATCCGGTCATTCCATGTTGCTTACTCCCTTCGCCTGCTGTGCCCCTATCTAATCTCATGGAAATTGTTCCTGCCCGACTTTTCTTGTCTTTATTTGTCCGTTTGTAACTATTCACGTGAATACCCTCATCCCACTCATCTCGTCCACGTCGAAATTTCACGTTCCAACATCCTGTAAACATTTGCCACCAGGAAACCATCTGCTATGGCATGGTTCAGTCGGACGCTCACCGGCATCATCAGTCTGCCGCCTTCCTCCCGGTATTTTCCCCAGTTAATGATGGGCGGAAAATGTAAGTATCCGTCCGGCAGCTCGACATTCAGGGAATCGTAGGACAGCCAGGAGATGTACGATGCATCAAACCAGTTGGGATGATTCATCAGATCCAGCCCGTATTCCCTTGTCTTCTTTGCGTTCTCCACATCGCTTACGGCGTTTCGGTAGAACTCTTCATAATCCTCATAATACGTCGTATACACCGGCGTGCAGGTTTCCGTATCCTCATGAAAGATATACTGGATCGGATTGATGCTGTCATAGCAGATCAGCTCCCCAGACTGCCAGAGATATCCCATTTTATAGTCGTCTCTTGAATTCAGCACCTTTGAAAGCACATACAGAAAATTGATGTAGAATTTGGTCCCTGTCCGCCCTGAATACTCCACCAGATCCGTAACATCGATCCTCGCCGTCATGGAAGTGGAGCATTTGCAATCCTCCGTAAAATGGCGGTATACACCGCTCCGGTAATACTTCTCTTTATCTATAACACGATAATTCATTTTTGTTTTTGTTTTCCAATTATCGATGGATGATCGGATTTTCCTTTCTCCCGGGTTCTGCCGGGTCACTCAAGCTCAACTCTTTTAAGCACCGACAGATCATACAATCTCCATATCGATGCAGGTCCAGGTTCCGATGGGCATCTCGCATTCCCTCCGGGCATACTCCCGAAAGCCTATCGCTTCATAACAACGCTTTGCCGCCTCGTTATTCTCAAATACGCCCAGATCGATCCTTGACGCAAGTTGTTTCTCCCTTACATACTTGATTCCGAGCTGAAGCATTTTCTTTCCGTATCCCTTTCCCCTCAGCGAAGGATCCACGATAACAAAGCCGAAACGTACCGAGCTGTCATCATCCACTCTCGGATATCTTATGATGAAATGTCCTGACACATCACCATTATCATCCACCAACGTAAGAGGAAAGAACCGGCCGGATTCAATCTGCGGTGTATAGCTTTCGTTGATATCCTCTCCCGAAAGCGGATATTTATTAAACCTGTCGGCAGACCATCTGTATAATTCTTCTTCCGTCCGAAGCCATCCGGCTATGATTGCGGCATCTTCCTGTTTAAAGTCTCTCAGTCTCATAATGTCCTCCATCAGTTAAATCTCTTCCAGGATCCGCAGTCCCTCTTCATAATCCTGTCCCAGGATCTCCTGGGTCTTCTGAAACTCATATTTCTCATGCAGCCTGTCTTGAAGCTTAAGAAAAGCTTTCTTCCCATACTTCCGGATATACAGTGCCTGAGCCTTGGCTGCGTTGGCGCCGTCATTCGAGGGGATATAGAACCCTTTCTCACAGGTCTCCATGTCCTCGCATTCATAACATCCATCGATACCCTTTTCCTTGCAGCACTTCACATTCGGACAGATCCTGTCCTCTGAACAAGTAGCAAAGGAACAGGTGTTATACTCGGTCCTGCAGGATCCGCACCATTCTGCAAGGAAACAGTGATTGCAGGAGAAACCGCAGTAGGCGATGGGATCCACGCCCTTCCGCGCCAACTTACAGAGTTTATTCTTGATCCGGCGCATGGCTTCGATATGCATGATCCAATGTCTGCTGAAAGGCATCTGGATCAAACCTTTTACATCCTTACCGCACCAGTAATCGATGAGCCAAAATGCATTTTCATCCTCACTTACACACTTGCTGCGGATCAGCTTCTCCCTCACATCCTCTCCGTATTTCTGTTTCAATTCTTTGAAAGTCAGATGCTGCAGGATCTGATCCGTAGACTCCGTCACTGCCTTTGCATAGAGATATAGTTCCCGGATATTTAACTGTTTCGAGAACTCCACGATCCCATCCTCCTGTAATTCATTACCGGTGGTAATGATTGGAGAACCGATACGACCCATGAAACCCTGCGCAAAAAGCACCTGATCATCGCCTGCGATCATCTCATGGGCCACGATATCCTCGATCCGGTAAATGTGCCAGATGGAATACGCAAGGGTTTTACTATGATATCCATCTGCCCCCGCAAAGGGCATCTCGGAAAAAGCCTTCTTCGGATACCCGTTCACGATCTGCGTGATCTGTTCAAACATTTCCGCACGGAAGTTTGCAAGCTTTTGGATCGCCTCATCGAAGGTTGCTTCCTTCGCCAGCAGCTTTTGTACTTCTTTATTCTTTTCTGACCAGCCTTTATCCATATCAACCCTCTCCTTAACTTTTTAACTCCCTTTACCCCTTTATCGTTTCATATCCAAGCCGCGTAGGAAGGTCTTTCCATAGCTCTTCTCTGGAATCGTGTGATCTCAGCGTCCGTACCACCTCTGTATCCGGATCCGGATATATAACGAAATTATCGGCTTCACCCTTTTCAGGACGTATCGGAAATGCCAGCTGTTCAAAATCCACGGAAAACCGGGCATCCACTCCGGGCTTATTTCCTCTTGCATCCAGGCGTATCCACTTCTCATATTCCCTGAGATATACCCCACTTAGACCATGATAGATCAGAACCGGTGCCGTCTCATCATCCAGGATCAGCTTCTGATAACAGAAGCCCGCAGGAACGGACTTACTTCGAAGAATGGCCGCAAGCAGATGTGACTTTGCAAAGCATATCCCATGCCCGGCACCGAGAACCTCCGAGGCTGCGCAGGTTACGGAATCCTCACCTGCATCCGCAGAATGAGATATCCTGTCCCTGACATATTCGTACGATCTTCGGATAAAATCCGTTTCATTCTCTGATTCGTCATATAACTGATCCGCCAGCCTGCTGACCGACGGATGATCAAAATCAACCACCGCGTTACATTTGAGATATTCGCTGATGTCATTCATGTATATCGATACTTTCATCAAATCATCATCCCCTTCAATTCCACTTAGCCATATCCTGTCATATCACAATTCCCGAGGCACATGGGCTCAACCATGCATTATCATTGTCCGGCTCATTTCTTCATATACACGCCGCAGAAATGCCGGATATGTTTCTCGATATTCCCCATGACTTCATCCTCAAGCTGAGGCTGCCTGTCCGACTGGGCGATCCAGAGAACTGCAGGGGCTGTAAGCTCTACCGCAAGCAGTGCCGGATCATCCTTTTTGAACATGCCTTCCGCCATCATTCCTTCGATGATCTTCGCGAACATCCGCTGGATCCCGTCCAGCTGATGCCTGGTAGTCACTTCGGAGATACGTTCATTCCGGAACTGTTCCTGCACAAGGAACATCCGTGTCTTCCGGATGACCGGATCCTTAATGGTGAATGCGATCCTTCCCATAGTCACCTGTATAAATTCTTCCCCGCTCTGAGGAACTTTCCCGATATTTTTCTCAGAGCCGAACAATTCCTCATATCGCGCCTCCGCAGAATCGATTAAGGCATTCAGGATGTCCTCCTTGCCCTTATAATGCTTGTAAAGAGAAGGAGCTTTGATCCCGACTTCAGTCGCGATCTGCTCCACACTTGTTCCGTCGTACCCATTCTCTGCAAACAGCGTTAATGCTGCGTCCAGTATCTTTTCTTTTGTAGACATGATCCCTCCTTATGTATATCGCTAATGATTGTTAGCCTTGTTACAGCTATTATAGCTAACATGTATTAGCCTGTCAACTCATAAAAAATAGGGATGAAACCTCAGTCCTTCTCGTAGAAGACGATATCCATCCTGTCATTGATCCGCTCTACCCTGCCGGTCTGATGATAACCCATTTTCTCGTACAGATACAGATTCCCCTTCTCCTGAAGGATCGTATCCAGGCACCAGTTGTATGGACCATGGAGTTCCTCTGCTTTCCGTATTGCCTGCTGTGCATAGCCGTGCCCCCGGTATGCGGGCATGATCCAGATGGGAGAGATCCTTTTCCTGCTCCCGTCCCTCCTGTCAATGACGCGGATCACACCGACCTTTTCTTCCCCGTCCATGATGAAATAATAAACCGACCCCGGCTGCTCATACCTTTCCAGAAGCCGCTCCGCGCTCTCAGCCGCAGGATTCGTATCATGATCCTGATACCTTTCCAACAACCCCTGAAAGGCCTCCACCTGCATCCTCCATATTTCTTCCATATCCTGTTTTTCCGCAGGAACCAATTCGATCCTCATCGCTCTTCCCTCCGATCCTCTTCCATTCTATCACAGACCCTCTGCTCATTCCATATGATCGAAAGGGATCAAAACTAAAAAAGCAGCCGGCCAGGGATCTCTCCTCGACCGGCTGCTTTCATCTGAGCCTGTAAATTACTTCTTTTTACTGGAACGGATTTCCATTGAAATAAACATATCCCAGGAATCCAACATTTGTCAGCAATATGCCTCCGCCGACGACCAGAAACGCTGTAAACATGTGATCTCTCTCCTTTCTTCTCCCATATGGGAAATAGCGTTTGTTTTTATGTTTCTGATCGCAGTATAACAACGTCTCTACATCAACACTACAACAGCCCTGCTTTGGCTACTGGATCACGACCTCTTCTTCCTTTCGGAATGCCGCGATCACCCTTACGATCGCAGTGTGGATCAGTCCTGCGGCAAAGATGAGTGCCATGGTGTTCTCCTGACGGATGAAGAAGATGCAGGCAACGGAGATCGCCAGATTAACCAGTGCATTCAGCAACTTGAATCTCCATGCGGAGGTCTCATACTTCTTCGCCTCAAATGCCCTAAGAAGCTGCACCACGCCGTAGAAAGCGTGCATTCCCACCAGATAGAGCAGAATCAGCCGCTGGGATTTCTGCAGAACCAAGCCACTCAGGATTGAAACATCCAGCATGATCAGGCCGATATAAAAGAGTGCTCTTCCGCCTACCATATGTCTTGCCAGCGTAAAATACATCACCATATACCGGACTCCTGCCACAAAAAGCAGCAGGCTGATGATCACTGCGACGTCCTCCAGAGCCCCCTTCGGAGCCAGGATCAGGATCAGCGCTACAAGAATGATCCCGGCCGAAATGACGATCTGAATGATCTTTTTCATCAAACTCATGCCCTGTCTCCTTTCCTTTTCTTTGTTTTAAGGATCCGGCTGCCGGAGGCCTTGATCTCTTCAACCACCATCCCCTTCTGCCGGATGGCTGCTCTGAAGAACCTGCCCAAAACCGTCTGTTCCTTCGCTTCCTGCCCGGCCTTTAGATACTCCTCCCGCCAGGTATCGGTCAGGAACTCCGGAATCTCCTGTCCTGACAGCCGCCCTCCCAGGACCTTCCACCCGAGATCCGCTGCTACATTTCGCTTAGTCAGGATCTTTTGGATCTCCTCTTCGTAAGGCTCCACAGCTTCCGTGTCATAGGTGTCCTTCTCAAAGACTGCATCCTGCGCCCGCAGGCATTTCAGTGCATAGACCATCTGACAGAATGCGTGATGGAAATCCTCAGGATTGTTCTTCACAATCTCCCTGTAATCCGCCCAGGCCGGCAGATACCGGTACACGGCATAACCGTAATCCGGCAGATGTCCCGCCCGTCCGTGTCCCAGATTCATAACGGAATTCTCGGAGCCTCTGTAGATGGTATTCGTATAAATGCTCTTCTCCGGATCATCCTTTGCCTTGGGATTATGACGGAAGGTGATAAGCCGGTCCACGGTTTTGTCCCCCTCCGGAACCCGTTCATAGAAGCTGTAATTGATGTTGTTGATCACCAGTGACGGCGTTCCCGCAAAATAGCGGTGCGCCCAGGTATCCGCGAGAATATGCATGGCCACTCCCACGGCCTGCAGGCTTTCTCCGCGGGCCAGCTCCACGGTCTTCACCAGAAGATCACTGTTCACATTGCAGATCAGCCGGTATTTGTCCTTGTAACGACGTCCGCCCTTTCCCGGTTCCGCATAGAGATCTCCGGGCAGAAAATGGAAGGAGGACCAAATCTCCGTGATCCTGGTGCGCCCGAACCAGTCCGTCTTCGTATCCACCATTTCCAGCTGAAGCTGTGTGGTCGCAGCCGTGGCCGGTGCGGAAAGCTCCGCCAGAAAATCATCGGAACAAAAATCCACCAGGGCAGCACTGTATGCGATCTGAAGGCTGTCCTCATGGGAATATCCCGCAAGATACGCCGCACAGTAGGTGGCGTAGTAATGAAAATCTTTCTGCATTCTATGTGCCTCCTCTACTGTTTCTTTTTGATTCCGAGATCTTTTTCAGGTTTTTTTTCGATCTCTATTCCAAGCTCTTTCCTGTACTTCTTGACACGGATCGCCGTGGTAACCGTTTCGGCAAAAACCGCAAGTACCGTAATATCTATGATCGCCGTCACGGTTGCAGAAAAGGCGTCCTCCGCCACAAAGATGTCCGTTATACTGTTGATAGTTCCCAGCGCCTGCGGGATCAACATGATCATGGCCAGAACGATGTATGCCTTTCGCGACTTCCTGCGCCGTCCCTCATCCCTCGCAGCCTTCGCCACATAGAGCGACGGTAACGCGACGATCGCAAGGAGGATGACAACGACCAGAAGCACCAGAGAAAACGGAATATCATCTCCGTCCCAGTCATCCTGCTGCCGCATCAGTTCCATCAATTCATCCCGAAATGTATACACGAAAAGAAGGACCCGGATGAAACTCCATACCGTAAAGGCCATAAGTCCCGTTCCGGAGATCACCAGATTGTTCTCCAATCTCCGAAGCTTCTGCTTCATGCTGTTTTCAGGCAAGTTTTCCGCCATGTTCTCCATACGCTTTTCCCCTATTCCACACTTCGCGCCTTCCGGCGCTCCGTGAATCATCACTACGCACGTAACTGTTCGCTATATGCTTTATTCTACCAATCGAGTCCGTGCTCTGTGATGATCACCTTTTAATCGATCAGTTTCTCATCCAGATTTTTATCCTCATCCAGGGTAAGCCGGATCCTGTGCGTATTTCCTTCTCCGTCTGTCAGCACAAGGACACCTGTTCCGGCCTTTTTGTAATGCACCATCACGATTATTTCTCCGTCAGGATGGGTAAATATCTCCGCCGTGGCAAAGTCCTCATCCTCCATGGATGCACTCCAGCTGCTGTCAATGTCATAGGTTTCAGAGGCTAGCAGTACATTTGCGGAAAGGGACAACGAACCACCGGCGTTCCATTTAAGGATGAACAGCGTGATGATCGCTGCGATACCTATGGCAAGGGAAAGCAGGATCGGTTTCTTATTGGTAAATATCCCGAAGACCAGAACGGGGATCATCACAAAGCAGAAAATGGCAGAGATCAAATGGTGCGGGAATTCATGCCGAAGGGTGATCGTATAGGCTAATCCGTGATAAGCCAGCAATACCAGCATGGGAGACAGGATCAGCGCTGCAATAATGTTATTCTTCTTCACATACCAGCCGATAAAAGCCGCCGGCAATGTACAAAGCGTAATGTAAAACCAGTAACGGTAGTACCCGAACAGTCCCCATCCCAAGTCACTGAAGGGAACCTGGATCAGATACACCAGCGGCTGTGAGATCAGAAAGAAGACGAAGGTCTTCAGCGCCGATTCCAGCGGTCCCTTGCAATTCACCATGACAATGAGTGCCAGCGGGATCCACGCCTCCACCGTAACAGCGATGTCATGGAAGGAGCAGGACGCCGGAACCCACAAAGCCATCAGCGCGGTATAAACACCTGCAGCAATGGCAAAAATGATCACCTTCGGCCAGGTCATATTCAGGCCTCCGAATAACTTATGAAGCAGTTTACCCATTATAAGTCTCCTTTATCCGAAAACCGATCGCGTAAAAAACAGTAATGCGGCAATTCATACAATTGCCGCATCGCTGCCAAATAGGTTTTACCGGACTTAGCCTTCGAAGCTGATGGACTCATAGAGTTCTTCCAGAAGCTTCTCGCTCTCTTCCTTCATAGCCTCGCGGTAATATGTATGGAAGAAGTAACAGGTCTTTCCCCTCTTAACCACAATACTGTCCCCGCACATGGCAACGCCTTCTGTCTCATAACCGAAGGGATAACCGTAAGCCTTTTCACCGCCGATCATGATCTGGCGGATCTCACCGAAGGTGTAACCTGCGCCCTCAGCTACTTCTCCGTACCGCTTCTTCATATTCTTTGCCATGTCCTTGGATCCGAGCATTAATGATGCAAGAGAAGGAAGCTTCTTCCAGGATACAGAGAACAGGATATGCCTTTCTTTATCTGCCATAACCCATTCCGGTGCCGTCTGCCCTTTGCTGATGGAGTTTCTTTCCTCGTCACTCATTACGTAGAAGCCTTCCGGAAGAGGAATCCGCATCTCATCATTTAATACATTTTCCGATACATTTTCCAATACATTTTCATTTTCGCCCATAACAATTTTCCTTCTTTTTTGAATTGATCAGGTCCCTGCCCGATCATCCTCTTTATGATAACACATTTAGTGCCACAATACCATCAAAATAAAGCACTACTCCCCTGTCATCAGCTTCTTCAGTTCCTCCGCCTTCAGCTCCATATTGAGATCAGTATTTTATTCTTCACCTTACTAAATCTTTCCTTTATCGAACGTCCCTTTCTCAAAAAAGCTCCGGACCAGCCATTATACGGCCGGGCCCGAAGCCTTTCTTTAGTCTGAAATGTCAAGATAAAAAATTTCGCCCTGCAAGCATTTTGCAAGGATGAGGGTCGTATTATACGTTTCAGAAGCAAAGAAACAAAAGAAACAACAACCACGAAAGGAGCAAAGCTATGGGAACAAATAATGGAGTAAAGCCCGGAGATATATGGTTTCCCTTCTTCGGATGGATCTTTGGCTGAACGATCAGTCAGCGTACCGATATCTGTTGTTCCAGGGCGGTCCTTTGCAGTGGACAAAAAAGACGGAACAGAGGGATGGTCCCTCTGTTCCGCCTTGTCGCACGAAGTGGTCCGCTTATTTGGTTACCAGGTAGCCCCTGGTGTCAAAGCTGTAGGCCTTTCCGTCGATCGTATAGGTACTGTTCTTCGCGTACCAGCCGTTCTTCTTTCTGTACCAGCTGCCGTTGATCTTCTTCCAGATATTCTTCAGGTAGGAGGAGCTCTTGTTCAGGGCGAAATACCATCCCTCTTCATCCTGGATCCAGCCGCTGACTTTGCCTTTTCCATCCCAGGCACCGTTCTTCTGCAGATAGTAGCCGCTGCGGTAGGCATCCTTTTCCATGATTCCCTTCTTGTCGAACCATCTGCCGCTTACCCATTCGGAGGAGCAATCGCCGTAGAATTCATGGATCTTGGCGCTTACGGAAGCAAGATCATAGAGTCGTTCATAGTTGATGGCCTCGACGTTGAGATAGCCCTCCTGCGCCATCTCTGCCGTTGCTTTCTCATCCTTATCCGCAAGGTGGTAGTCTACGGCTGCCCCTTTATCTACATCGATCCCGTCTCCCATATAGAGCTTGGATGCGGAGGACAGATTGAAGTAGCGGTTGTCCGCGGTGTAGCCCTTCTCAACGACACAGCACCCGCCGCCGCTGCGTTCACCCAGCAGAACGATGCCGTTCTTCTCGGCGATGAAGGGGAAGAGATTTCCGCAGGAGTAGGAATTTCGTGTGATCATGACTGCATAGTTGAAGTCATAGGATACTTTCTTATCCGCACTGTCGAACTTTCCGTCCAGATTCAGATCAAAGGTGTTATTTGTCCGGGTGATCACGCCGTTTACCGTGCTGGTGCAGTCGATATATACAGGGCGCCGTTGTAGCTGAGGCTGAAGAGATCGTTCAGTGTGGCAAGGGGGAGATAGGACTTCCCGTTTGCTTCAAGAAGGTCGATCCCGTAGTCCTTCAGGATGGTATCTGCATAAAGGCGTCCGGTTCTTCCGTTGGCAGCCGCGAACACATGCTCCGACACCAGCATCTGATAGGAAAATGCGGCAAGCTGGATTGCCCGGGTCTTACGAAGAGCCGGATCCTCCACTTTCTTTATCTGATTGATCCCGTCCGCAATTTGGGACAGGGTTTTATATACATTTACAGGCGCAGCAAATGTACCGGAACCGATCACATCATTGGAAGTAATACCAAAGCCCCGAAGCTTTCCGCCCTGCGGATCATTCGTCATAACCACTTTATTCAGCCTGGTGAGGGTTTCAAAAAGATCTCCGAAGCTGACCTCTGCCTTATTTCGAAGCTCCACTGAGCGCCCCCTGGCGGTCTCTCCGCCAATGATAAGACCTGCCATTTTCTCCTGATACCCCTCTTTGGCAGGATTCAGGGTCCCGGAATTTCCCGCACGCCCGCCGTATAAAGCGGCTACACTGTCCTTCGCCGGATCATACTCTTCGATCTCCTCGATCCCGTCCAGAGGCTCCGTTACAAACCGGAACGCACTTTCCGTCCGCGTATACCCGGCATCCGTATCCTTTGCTCCTATCTTCATTTCCTGTTTATTCGGATATTCCCGGGCAAGATTGCCGTCACCCCATTCAGAAGCTTCATAGTTAAGAAATGAATCAACTGCCACAGAAATACCAAGCTGATTCATATCCTCCTGACGAAGCTGCTCCACAATTTCCCGGGAAATACCGGAATAGACCTCTTTGATCAGGTCGGGAACCTTGATCTTCCGGTTTCCTTCCCTTGCAGCATTGATCTTCTCCGACAAGTGATCCACACCATTCCTGAAATGCTGCAGGATCCTGTCATAGAATGCCGGATCCTCTGCACGGGCTGCTGCTGTTCTCTGCCACTCAGTCAGATGATAGATATGATTTTCCAGGGACCCCCTAAGCATTTCGGTAAGGAACCCGATATCCTCTTCCTTTATTACTTTTCCATTCAGACCAATGATCGGCATATCATCACCTCCTTCGGTACGCAACCAGAAACACCTGATAAGCGCCTTATACTTACATTTCCGAGCATATCACAGATCGGATAACAAAAGCGCTACACGAATCCGAAAATATCCGAAAATGTTCCGCTGGATTCCATCCTGAAGGAAAGGGAACTGGCGCGCTGGGCATTTGTAAAGGGAATCCCTACAGCGATCCCCTTTGATATCGTGCGTGTCGGTGACAGATACGGAACCGTATTTGAACATCTGAATGCAGAGTCCGCATCAGATTATATCAAAC
>JAILAR010000086.1 GCA_024681515.1 Eubacterium sp.
TGGTATCCTCGGGAACCGGGAAAGTCTTTCAGGAGGAAGCGGCTGTTTCGGACGGCGGAAAGATCACCCTGAGGCATGGTTGGGAAATCGGATTCTATATTCGAACTGCGGTCAATGCAGATGCGGCTGTGCAGGATCTGCAGGTTGAAGTGGATGACTCAACTGCCATGGGTAAGAATCTGTACCACATGGAAGTTACAAATGACTGCACCGGGCTCTCGGCGGGAGAGAAGGTATATTATTTCAACGTAAGTGTCATCGGAGAGACAACGGTCACCATTTCTGCGACAGATGGGAGCGGGGTAAGCACTGTTTTTTCCGTGGAAGTGATCCCCTATGATGAATGGATCGAGGGGAATGACGGAAGGAGGCATTACACGAAGGAACGGATGGATACCGATTTTACGGAGATTGATGGAGAGACCTATTATTTTAACGAGAACGGGATCATGCAGACCGGTTTTCAGATGATCAACGGAAAGAAGTATTATTTTGATTCAGAGGGTATTCTGAAGGCGGAGGTTCCGTCGGAAATCCGGATCCCGCCGGAATCTCTGAATATTACCGCACGTTCTACGGTAGCATTGGATGTGGAGACCGATGTGGAGAATTTGCAGAAGGATTCTCTGGCTTGGACCTCAGGCGCGCCGACGATCGTAACGGTAAATGCTGCCGGTGTTCTGACACCGGTTTCCAATGGTGAGACCACCATCACGGTGTCGTCGATTTATGATCCGTCAGTTACATGTACGATCCCGGTAAAGGTGGCATTTGCGGTCAACATGATCCGTGCTACAAGGGGAATTCTGGAAGATGTGGATGGGTCCACGGTATTCTGGGGAGAAGAGGACGTTGCTGAGGAAAGAAGGATCCAGCTTCGTCACAACCTCGATCCGGAGATGTACCTTCGTGTGTGCGTGAATACGGATGCGGCGGTGAAGACGATTGGTTATCTGTACAATGAGGAAAATGCGATCGGTCTGACCGTGACGGAGATCTCCGATATATGCGCAGGACTGACGGAGGCGGATCATGTCTTCCGTATCGAGGCGGGAGAGATCGGAGAGGCGGAGATCCGGTTCTTCGCACTGGATGAAAGCGGCAAGGAGGTATGCTTTACCGTAGCGGTGATCCCCTATGACGAATGGATTGTGGGGGAGGACGGAAGCAAAAGACATTTTACGAAAGATAAGATGGACGTCGGCTGGAAGACCATCGGAAAGAAAACGTACTATTTTGATCAGAATGGTATCATGCAGAAGGGCTGGCAGGAGATTGACGGCAATTGGTACTACCTGAAGAAAGGTGTCATGGTCGACGGCTGGCAGCAGATCGGTGGAAAATGGTATTTCTTCCGGAAGGGTGCCATGCAGACGGACTGGCAGAAAATGAACGGAAAATGGTACTACCTGAAGAAGGGTGTCATGGTAACGGGCTGGAAACAGCTCGACGGAACCTGGTACTATTTCAATACGGACGGCTCCGCCGCGCGTGGCTGGACGCAGGTCGGTGGGAAGTGGTACTTCTTCAAGGACGGCGCGATGCAGGTTGGCTGGCTGAAGACCGACGGCAAGTGGTACTACCTGAAAGACGGAGTCATGATCACCGGCTGGAAGCAGCTGGATGGAAAGTGGTACTTCTTCGACAAGTCCGGAGCGATGACGCGCGGCTGGCAGAAGATCGGCGGAAAGTGGTATTTCTTCAAGAACGGTGTCATGCTGACAGGCTGGGCGAAGTTCGACGGAAAATGGTACTTCTTCGACCAGTCCGGTGTGATGGTGACAGGGGACCGGAAGATCGGTTCCAAGGTGTACGAGTTTGACGCTGAGGGAGTGTGCCTGAATCCGTAAGAGGTGATGCTCCTGTGGTGAAAGCAACAGGATGATAACAATGAAAATGCCGGAAGCGGGATGGTTGGTCATCTCACTTCCGGCAATTATTTTGGCTTTGTTTAATCAGTGGTCATCCGTTTAACCAGCGATGGGAGAGCGCGGTGTAATTGCCTCGTTCATCGATCCCACCGATCTTCAGGCTTTGTTCATAGCATTCGCGTTCTTCTTTCAGCATGCGCTCCGTCTCATGCTTTTCTTCTTCTGTCATGGGACGGCGGTTGTATTTTACTGCGGCGGAAGCGTGGATCTGCTGTGATCGGTTGAACTTCCGGAATGCAGTTTCCAGTTCGATCTGTTGGTCCTCCGATAAAGCTTTGTATTCTGCGTAGGATAATTGGTGATATTCATGCAGCCAGATCTTAAGTTTCATGTGCGTTCCTCACGTAAGAGTCATATGGTTGTCTGTGGTTGACAGATGTATGACATACCGTCAGACAAGAGAATATCCCCGAGCCTTCAGGCAGGCTTCTACCTCGGCATAGCCGGATGCATGCATAACGGCTACCGGTGTTGCGTCCTCACGGCTGTAGGATACATAGAGATAATCCAGGTTGATATTGCTGTCCTCCACGTCCTTCAGGAGCTGGTTCAGGCTGCCGACGGCATCCGGGATCTTCACACAGATCACGCGGGAGATCTTGCAGGTAAAACCATTATCCTTCAGAAGCTTGAATGCGCGCTCGGTCTCGTCCACCAGCAGGCGCACGATTCCGTACTCGGCACTGTCGTTGGTGATGGCGCAGTAAATGTTCAGGTCGTTTTCTGTCAGAAGCTGTGTGATCTCGCGCATGGAACCCTTGCGGTTCTCTGCGAAGATGGAAATCTGTTCAATCATGTTTCAGGTCCTTTCTATACATGCTTCTCTGCATGATTTTTTGCTTGTGTGCGACGGTTATTCGGGGTTGCGGATAAAATGTCGCACGGGGTATAATAAACCTCGGAGAATCATTGTAATATACCGGGAGCGAAAAATCCAGCATTTTCATGCACGATATGGCGTAGACAGATGAGAAATCTATCCTTGAAAAAACAATATATCGAGGTGAAACAACCGGATGGCACGTTTACCTATGGGGGAAACCAGGCGTGGCTTTCCACGGAGGTGGAGCGTTCGTTCGGGTGTGGTTTTATTGCGGCGGCGGATATTCTGCGATATCTGAGGGGACGCTCCGACGATTCCAATTTTGAAGAAATGAGCGTCGATGTTCCGGAGGATATTGAATCTTCAGGTCCGGGTATTGCCAAACTCGACTCCGCCGATTTGGATTCAGTCAATCGCGTTGCTGTCGATTCTGATCGAATGGGTTCCGGCTCTTTGTCGAAACAGGATTATTTAGATGATATCCGTAAGCTGGCACCGGACTTTCGTGTGCGAGGGAAGCTAGGAATCACCGGTTTCGGACTTACGCGGCGTATGAATCGGATCTTCCGTCGGGAGAAGCTTCCATACCGTGCCAAATGGTCTGTCGGAAGAAAACGTCTGGAGCGGAGGCTTTATGAAATGCTGGAGGCCGATATCCCGGTGCTGCTTTCCGTGGGCCCCGGCTTCTTCCATAAGGGGCAGCGTCTGCCGCTCTACCGAAGGACGCCGGAGGGAGCCTATGAACGGGCGAGCTCTATGCGGGATCATTACGTTACAGTGACAGGTGTGATGACGACG
>JAILAR010000087.1 GCA_024681515.1 Eubacterium sp.
ACTCCAAGTGTCCGCTTTTCACTCTGGCCCAGTAACAATCCATAGAAAGATGAAATCCCGGATAATCATATTCTATTGTTCGGATAAACTCGCCCACTTCGATCTCAGCCGTTAATTCTTCACGTATTTCACGGACCAAAGCCTGCTCAGGCGTCTCTCCCTCTTCTATCTTTCCTCCCGGGAATTCCCACCACCCCTTATACTCTCCATATCCTCTGGCTGTCGAAAAAACCCTTTGTACACCTTCCAAATCTTTCTGTATCACTGCTGCAACCACACGAACATACTTCAGCACTTCTCCATTTGCAGTAAAGATCACTTTCTTTCCTTCACTGATCCCCTTTTTCTGCAGTTCGCTTTCCGTCAGTTCGATGTATTTTTCTCCCGCTTCTGACACGAGTTTCAGCAGTGCCGTCGGCTCTTTCCGCCCCGTTTCTTCACAGCCGTAATCTGCCTCTGCGATCTGTTCTATCGTATAAACATCCATTTTAGATTCCTATCATTTTTTTCATAACACGCAAACCATAATGTATTCCTCTTCATTCTCATCCACGGTCTTGAATCCGGCCTTCTCGTACATACGAACCGCATAATTGGCCTTCTGTACAGCAAGAGACGCTTGCTTATATCCCTTTTCTTTAAGCAGCGCAAGCATCTCATTCATCATCCGCGTTCCAATACCCTGCCCCCGGTATTCCTTGTATAGTGATATAGCAAATGATGGTGTATCATCATCAACATGGCCGTAATCATTCATTATCCGCGTCCAGACTGCTCCGATCACCCTGCTGCCATCATCCGCAACAATACAGTAATCCGCCTTTCCCGTTCCAAAATTCTCATAGTAGATCTTCAGTTCAGGCAGATATATGATCTCTCTGGCAGGCGGCTCTGCACCCTCCGGAATAAATATTGCCTCATACAGAAAATCCTGTAGTAATTTTATTTCTTTGTCTCTAAGTCTTCTTAATTCCATAAACTTATATCCTCAGCTTTTCGGCTGCTTCTTCACGCTGCCTGCACATATCTGCCCATGTCGGCCCGGTATGAAGCATCTCGTCAAATTCCTTCAAGGTTCCCGGGATATCAATGTGCTGGGGACATACCGCCGCACAAGCACCGCATCCGATACACTTATCCGGCCACTTATCCTCCGGAGTTCCGTCCATCTGCATCTTTACCGTCATGGCATTGGCGAACTTCAGATCGTTATATCCTGCCAAAAGCATGGGTATATCAAGTCCCATTGGACAGCCGGCGACGCAGTATCTGCACGCGGTACATGGAACTCCCACCTTCATGGTTTCTGCGATATCAAGCATCATATCCCACTCTTCTTTATTAAGCGATGCTCCTTCACTGAATGTTTTGATATTGTCCTTCATCTGATCAAGGTTTGACATGCCGCTTAAGACGGCAGCCACCTCAGGAATACTCATCAGCCATCTGAAGGACCATGATGCGATGGATTCCTCCGGTCTTGCTTCTTTTAGTCTGGCATTGTTCTCCTCACCGAGATCTGTAAGCTTTCCGCCTCTTACAGGCTCCATGACCATGACCGGTATTCCTCTGGCACCCAACAGTTCGATCTTCTTTTTCGCATCCTGCAGCGTCCAATCCAAATAGTTCAGCTGTATCTGGCAGAATTCCACTCTGTCTCCCAGAAAATCAAGGATTTCCTCCAGATTCTCAGCTCTTGCATGAGTCGAAAATCCCAGATGCCTGATCTTTCCGAGTTCCTTTTGCTTTACAAAATAGTCCACTATACCGTATTCTTTATTCTTATATGTTGAAAGACTGTTCTCATAGATGTTGTGAAGCAGATAAAAATCGAAATATTCCACGCCGCATTTTTTTAGCTGTTCGTTGAATATCCCTTCACAGTCATATTTTTTCATGAACTGATGTCCGGGGAATTTCGTTGCCAGTTTAAAGCTCTCCCTCGGATACTTCGCAAGAGCCTTCCCTATGGCTATCTCTGATCTGCCATCATGATACGGGTATGCGGTATCATAGTAATTCACACCATGTTCCATGGCATAATCCGTCATGGCATTTAACTGATCCGGATCAATACTCCCGTCTTCTTTAAGAGGAAGTCTCATGGTTCCAAATGCCAGTTTTGATATCTCTTCTCCACACGCTTTTGAATACTGCATTATTGCCCTCCTGCCTGCTATTTCTTATACTTTAAGTAACTGTCTTAGCTCCTCTTCATCCATCTTCGGCAGAGCCTTTTTGATATGCTTTATGATCCTCTTTAAAGAATCCTCCGGACTTCT
>JAILAR010000130.1 GCA_024681515.1 Eubacterium sp.
GGTCGGACTGATTGAGTAAACGCTCCAGATTCTGCATAATAAACTCCTTATTATATGACGGGGTATGATATTACGATAGCAAATCAGGCCTTGAAAAACAAGATAAAGCGAAGAAGAATAAATGGAGAATGAATCCGGTGGTTATCGGTTGCCTTTCAGGCGCGTTGTGTGTATAATGGGCTAGAACTGTGAATATAAGAAGCGGCGAATGCCGCGGCATCGAGCGATGCGAGATGACAGCATGGCTCATGTTTTGGAATGAAAGGGCATTAAGAAAGGAATAGAGAAATGGGCAGATATTTCGGTACGGACGGCTTCCGCGGAGAAGCAAACTGCAGCCTGACAGCAGATCATGCATATAAGATCGGACGGTTTCTCGGATGGTATTACGGAGAACTGAAACGGCAGAACGGCATCGACGAGATGCCGAAGGTCGTGATCGGGAAGGATACGAGACGTTCCAGCTACATGTTTGAGTATGCGCTGGTAGGCGGGCTGGTGGCATCCGGTGCGGATGCATATTTGCTGCATGTGACCACAACGCCGTCGGTGGCGTATGTGACCCGGATGGATGGTTTTGACTGCGGGATCATGATCTCGGCCAGCCATAATCCCTACTATGACAACGGCATCAAGCTGCTGAACGGCTCCGGTGAGAAGATGGAGGAATCCACCATCGCACTTATCGAAGATTTCCTGGACGGTTCGGTACACCTCTTTGACCGTGACTGGTCCGAGCTTCCGCTGGCGAAGCGGGAGAAGATCGGCTGCACCGTAGATTATGTGGCAGGCCGAAATCGTTATGTGGGATATCTGATCTCCCTGGGTCAGTACTCCTTCAAGGATAAGCGTATCGCGCTGGACTGTGCAAACGGTGCGGCATGGAATATCGCAAAGGCGGTGTTTGATGCGCTGGGAGCAAAGACCTATCTGCTGAATGCGGAACCCAACGGAACCAATATCAACCGCGATGCCGGCTCCACTCATATCGAGGGACTCCAAAAATATGTGCTGGCAAACCATATGGATGCGGGCTTTGCGTATGACGGGGATGCGGACCGGTGCCTGGCAGTGGATGATAAGGGCGAGGTTATCACAGGAGACCATATCCTGTATCTGTGCGGTGTATATCTGAAGGAGCGCGGTGCACTGCTGAACAATACCGTGGTTACTACGGTGATGTCCAATTTCGGTCTGTATAAGGCCTTTGACAAGATCGGGATCGATTATGCAAAGACCGATGTAGGTGATAAATACGTTTACGAGTATATGTCCCAGAACGGCTGCCGAATCGGCGGTGAACAGTCCGGGCATATCATTTTCTCAAAATATGCCACAACGGGTGACGGAATTCTGACGTCTCTCAAGATCATGGAAGTCATGATGGCGAAGAAGCAGAAACTGTCTGAGCTGGTGGCACCGCTGAAGATCTATCCGCAGGTTCTGGAAAATGTCCGTGTGAGCGATAAGAAGGAAGCACAGGCGGATGCGGACGTCCAGGCAAAGGTGGAAGAGGTTACCGCGGCATTGGGTGATACGGGACGGATTCTGGTACGTGAGTCCGGTACGGAGCCGGTAGTAAGAGTCATGGTGGAAGCACCGACGGAGGAAGTCTGCCGCGAACATGTGGACGCGGTGGTTGACGTGATAAAGAAGAAGGGATATGCGGTAGAGGCGTAACGTTCCGTGAAGTGAACGGGGACGATTCACAGCCTCACGTAGCGGCCGCGGATAGAACGGGGACGATTCACAGCCTCACATAGCGGCCGCGGATACCGCCGCACTGACGTGCGTCGGCCGCGCCTGCGGCGCTTCTCATCCGCGGCACTACGTGAGGTCCCTGCTTCGCAGACCACAAAAAAGAGCGATTTCAGCCTTGCATGCAAGCATGCGGCCGAATCGCTCTTTTTTATGGCTGTGAATAGTCCCCGGTGTCGCTGTCACTCCTGTTTGGGGACGCTGTACCATACTTCCTTTGAGTAGGGATCATATCCACGTGCGGCGATCAGTTCACCGACGGATACGATCTTGTAACCTTGCTCAGTCAGTTCCGGCAGCAGTCTTGCGATGGCCGGGATCGTTGTTGCATGAATGTCATGGAAGAGAACGATGTCTCCGTCCTCGACCTCACTGAGAACCAGCGGAACGATCTGATCCGGATCTCTGGAATCCCAGTCCAGGGAGTCCACGCTCCAGTAGATCATGGGTTCGGCTACTTCCTCGCGAACGGTATCATTTACGGCGCCGTAAGGCGGACGAACGAAGAACGGACGGACACCTGTGATGGACTGGATCTCATTTGCGGCGTCATCCACCTGCTGATGGATGGTTTCCACGGAACTCTTCTTCAGGTTTGCGTGGTCCCAGGTGTGGTTTCCGATCTCATTTCCGCTGGCGTATACACGCTGTACGACCTCCGGATAGTAGCTGGCGTTGCAGCCCTGCATGAAGAAGGTTGCATGTGCGCCGTACTCTGCCAGCAGCGCCAGGATCTCGTCGGTGTTGGTTTTGTGCGGACCGTCGTCGAAGCTGAAGGCGATCATCTTGCCGGTATCCTGAACCACCGGAAGGTTTGCCTGCTGGGTCTGCTTTTCCGTGGTTTCAGTCTGCTTCTCTGTGGTCTCCGTCTGGGAGTCCGAAGCGGTATCCGTTGTATCCGTAGCCTCGGTCTGGCTGTCCGTTGCCGTGTCCGTTTCAGCGGTGGTGATTATTACCGTAGCATTCGTCTTGGGTTCGAAGATGGCAGAATAGTCATCCTCCGAAACCTCCAGATTGGAAGCGGTAAGCACATCTTTATCCTTCAGGTAATCCTTCAGCATGTTGTAGGTACATGTGGAGGTTTCCAGTCCTTTGTAGAACTCGATGCTGGTATGGTTCAGGAGGTAGGTGTCGGAGTATACATTTTCGATCCGCGTCTTATACCCTTCCTTGAAGAAGTCATCCAGTGCGACCTGTTGTCCTTTTTTGATATCGTAGTTATAAACGTGGATCAGTTTCGTGTAGTGCTCCGAAGAAACCGGTTTGGTCATGGACGTCAGACGTACACTGACAATATTGTCCGTAACCTGATAGGTATCGATGGAATTGATGTAGACACCTTTCTCCGCGGGCTTTACCTTTTCGATCTTCCCGCTGTCATTGATCAGGGTCTCCGCTTCTTTCTCAACCTGAGCGTTGATCTCCTTGTTGATGAATTCACTGGGGGAGGTGAGCAGGTTCTTGTAAACCACATATTTTTCTTCGTTCAGTTCTACCTGTTCCACTTTACCATATTCGGAAGAAATGGCGGTCAGATCCGGGACGGCAACGTCCTTGTTGCTTTTTGCGACGATAAAGTCTACGATCAGGTAGGCACCGACGGCAAGCAGGATCAATATCAGTACTTTGATTATATTTTTCATGTCTTGCTCCTTATATATGGATCAGAGATGATCATAAATGTTTTCTCGGGTGAACAAAGCCCTATCCATATATTATAGAAACTTGCGGCGGGAAATGCAAGGGAAATAAGTTGTCCTTGACAAACTCCTGAATTCCCGATATAAATGATAACGTGCGTCTTGCCCGTAGCACGGCTCAGTGCATGGTTCCCAGACACCATTAACAGGTGTGCAGACGCATATTTTACGGAGCGCTTTAGGCGCGAAGTATGAAATAAAGTATGAAATAATAATTATAAAGGAGTTTATTATGAATAAAGCAGAATTTGTTACCGCGCTCGCGGAGAAGACCGGAATGAAGAAGACGGAAGCGGAGAAGGCGCTGCGTGGATTCACGGAGATCGTTGCGGAGACCCTGAAGAAGGGTGATAAGGTCGCTCTGGTAGGCTTCGGAACCTTTGAGGTTATGGAGCGGGAAGCCAGAGAAGGCAGGAATCCGAAGACCGGAAAAACCATGCAGATCGAAGCTACAAAGGTGCCGAAGTTTAAGGCAGGACGTGCGCTGAAGGAAGCGGTCAATGAGTGATCGATTTATGATCGATTGACTCAGGAAACGGCAGAGGGAACTCGCAGAAGTTGGAGGTGGCAGACATGAGACTGGATAAGTATTTGAAAGTGTCCCGCCTGATCAAGCGGCGGACGGTAGCAAATGAGGCCTGCGATGCCGGCCGTGTATCCGTGAACGGCAAGGCTGCACGTGCATCCTATGATGTGAAGGTCGGAGATGTGATCGAGATCGCCTTTGGAAATAAAACCGTAAAGGCGGAGGTTATCAAGGTGACGGAGGCTGTTCGCAAAGAGGAAGCAGGGGAAATGTTCCGGATCCTCCCGTAGTCGCTTCGGTAAACAGGTGTAGATTCTTATTTTTGTTCTTGCATATTTTTCGAAAATGTGTCAAAATGAAATGTAACACATTTTATGGTAACCAAATATCCAATTATCGGCACTCATATTCAAAAACAGGAGACGATATGGCAAGAACGTCCAGATATGAATCAATTGAATCACGGACAGAGAGTTCGCACGGAGCTTCCGAAAAGGTAAGATCCATCAAGTCTGCCAGAGAGGGACGTGCAAGACGGGCCAGCAGGAATCCGAAGAAGGGCTGGATCATTATTTTGCTTGCGATGGTTGCAGTGATCGTTTTTTGTGCGGTCAGGACCAAAAATCTCAAGGAGAAAAGTGACGATATGCAGCTCATCGAACACCAGCTCGAAACGCAGATCACGGAAGAAGAGCGGCGATCGGAGGAACTTAAGAATCAGGAAAACTATATGCAGACGAACCGGTATGTTGAGGAAGAGGCCAGAAAGAAACTCAGTCTGGTATACCCGGACGAGATCGTGATCCGGCCTGCCGAAGAGAAATAATATCAACAATAAGAATCATGAAGGGCAGTGCCTAAGCGGCACTGCTCTTTTGGGTTTTGATTTAGCGAGAAGTGTGAAACGGAGTTGTACATGGAAAAGAAAGTCCTTTCCTATATCAGAGAACGGAACATGATCCCGCAGGGAAGCAGCGGGATCCTTGCCGTGTCCGGCGGGGCTGATTCTGTATGTCTGCTTCATGTGATGCATCGGCTGTCCGATGAGCTCAGACTCCGTCTTACGGTTTGTCATGTGATCCATGGTATCCGGGGAGAAGAAGCGGAGGAAGATGCTGCGTTTGTAAGTGACGAAGCGAAGCGACTGGGACTGGAATGCAGGATATTTCGAAGAAATGTGCCTGCGCTGGCAGAGGAACAGAGGTTGTCTCCGGAAGAAGCCGGTCGTCTGGCCAGATATGACTGTCTGGAAAAACTGAAAGCGGAACTCAGTGCGGACTGGATCGCTGTGGCACATCAGAATGATGACCAGGCAGAGACGATCCTCTTTCATATCCTGCGTGGGACGGGTCTGCGCGGTCTGCGGGGCATTGAGCCGGTGCAGGGAGATCGTGTGCGGCCGCTGCTTTGCGTATCCCGAGAGGAGATCGAAGCCTGGCTTCGGGCTGAGGGGCTTCGTTGGCGAACGGATTCCACAAATCTGGAATCGGAATATGCGAGAAACCGGCTTCGGAATGTAGTATTTCCGGAGCTTTGCAGGATCAATGCCGGAGCAAAGGTGCATTTTCTTTTGCTTGCGAAAGAAGCGGAAGAATTGTATGATATACAGGAGGCTGGCGTGGAGCGGCTACGCCGCCGGTGTCTGTATCGGATGGCAGACGGAACGGTGTGCCCGCCTCAGGAAAAAGGCATCGGGCAACGGACGATGGAGGTTGAGATACCGGATGCAGCGACGCTTTCGGAAAGCAAGGCTGTCCTTGGTGAATTTGTGATGCAGGAGCTGGCGTGCCTTGCCGGGCAGCGAAAGGATATCACGAGAAAGCATATCGATGCAGTGACGGCGCTCTTTGAGAAAGAGACGGGAAAACAGGTAAACCTGCCGTACGGGCTTGAAGCGGTTCGCAGTTATACAGGTGTGTGCCTCCGGACCGGACAGAGAAACCAGGAGTCCGTATCCTGTGATCGATCGACAGAGGAAGGAGATGCCCTTGGATCAGGCGTCGGAAATACAGGAAAAAAACTGGTTGTAGCAAGGCACGTGTATCGGGTGGGAGAGGACATTCCCGCTGGGGAGGACCGGAAACTGATCGATGCTGCTGCTATTAAGGGAACGCCGGTGCTTCGGACACCCAGGCCCGGAGACCGGATCGTGATCGATGCGTCCGGTGGATCAAAGGCACTGAACCGTTTCTTTACGGATCAGAAGATCCCACGGGAAGAACGGACGAAGTGGCCGGTAGTTGCAGATGACGAAAAAATACTTTGGGTGGTCGGACTCCGCCTCAGTGCGTGCTGTAAGGTGACGGAGAAGACCAGAGAAGTGTACCTTCTCCGCATAGAAGACCTTTGACAGGTGGAGCACCGGAAGGTGCGAAGTAAGGAGCAATAATGGAAGTAAATATCAAAACCCTGATCGATCAGGAAACGCTGGAGAAGCGGATTGCAGAGATGGCGGCAGAACTGGACCGGGTGTATGCGGGGAAGGAGCTTCGCATCGTCGGGATCCTGAAGGGAAGCGTTTATTTTCTCTGTGAACTGACAAAACGGATGACGATCCCGGTAACACTGGATTTCCTGTCCATTTCCAGTTACGGAAACGGAGTTTCTTCCACAGGTGTGATCCGGTTCAATAAGGATCTGGATGATCCGATCGACGGCATGGATGTGATCCTGGCAGAGGATATCATGGATACCGGACGGACACTCAGCTATCTGGTGGATGTCATGAAGACGCGGAACCCCGCGAGCCTGCGGGTCATCACGCTTCTGGACAAGCCGTCCCGGCGCGTCGTACAGATCGAACCCTGGATGACAGGGTTCACGATCCCGGACAAGTTCGTGGTGGGCTATGGGCTGGACTACGCGCAGCAGTACCGGAATCTCCCGTACATCGGAGTCATAGACTGACTCATGCGAGTTTTGAAATAACTAAAGGGGAAAGAACATGGAAAAGAAACCAAAGATCGGAGGGATCTTCGTATATATCCTTCTGATCCTCCTGTTGCTCGGAATCGCAAATACGCTCTTTAACCGCAAGGGAAATGTGCGTACGGATTATACCGATGCTTCATTAAAACAGGATATCAGTAATTCAGAGGTGATCCGGGTCGAGATCTCCCAGAACGCGGAGGTTCCCACCGGAACCGTTGCCGTTATCCGTTCCAAAGGGGATCTGGTATATTACACGCCGGACGTAAAGGAGACCGTGAAGGTTCTGGAAGAAGCAAAGAATGAAGTTCCTTTTACGGTCAGCGATGTGGAACGTTCCTCAATCTGGATGAAGCTGATGCCTTATATCTTCGGCGTGATCCTGGCGCTGATCGTGGTCTTCTTCGTGATGGCACAGTCTGTCGGGGCAGGCGGAGGCGGCAGTACGAATTCCAAGCTGATGAATTTCGGAAAGAGCCGCGCAAAGAAGGATGTTAAGACCGGCATTACCTTTAACGATGTGGCCGGACTGGTGGAAGAGAAAGAAGAACTGGCAGAGGTCGTAGATTTCCTGAAAGATCCGGCGAAGTACACGCATATGGGCGCGCGTATCCCCAAGGGCATCCTTCTGGTGGGTCCTCCGGGAACCGGTAAAACATTGCTGGCGAAGGCTATCGCCGGAGAGGCGGACGTACCGTTCTTCTCCATTTCCGGTTCGGATTTCGTGGAAATGTTTGTCGGTGTGGGTGCTTCCCGTGTCCGGGATCTGTTTGCAGACGCGAAGCTGAATGCTCCGTGCATGGTATTTATCGACGAGATCGACGCCGTTGCCCGCAGGCGTGGTGCAGGTCTCGGCGGCGGGCATGACGAGCGTGAGCAGACGCTGAATCAGCTGCTGGTTGAAATGGACGGTTTTGGGACGAATGAAGGTATCATCGTCATGGCCGCCACCAACCGCGTGGATATCCTGGATCCGGCTATCCTGCGTCCGGGACGTTTTGACAGGAAGTGCGCGGTCGGTAAGCCGGATGTAAAGGGACGTGAGGATATCCTTCATGTTCATACCCGGAACAAACCGCTGGGGGACGATGTGGATCTGCATCAGATCGCTCGTACGACGGCTGGCTTCTCCGGTGCGGATCTTGAGAATCTGATGAATGAAGCTGCCATCAACGCCACACGTCAGGATCGGAAATATATCCGGAAGTCCGATGTGGACAAGGCATTTGTGAAGGTGGGGATCGGAACGGAGAAGAAATCCCGTCTGGTTCCGGAAAAGGAACGGCGGATCACTGCTTACCATGAAGCAGGCCATGCCATCCTCTTCCATGTTCTTCCGGAAATGGGTCCGGTCTATACGGTATCCATCATCCCGACGGGCGTTGGAGCTGCGGGTTATACCATGCCCCTTCCGGAAAATGACAATGTATTCAATACAAGAGAAAAGATGCTGCAGGAGATCCAGGTGGATTTCGGCGGACGGATCGCGGAAGAGCTGATCTTCGGGGATGTGACCACCGGTGCGTCGCAGGACATCCGTCAGGCTTCCAAGACTGCAAGGGATATGGTCGTACGGTATGGCTTTTCTGACAAGGTCGGCATGATCAATTACGAGACCGCAGAGGATGATCAGGTCTTCGTGGGCCGTGATATCGGGCATGAAGCGCATTACAGTGAAACCGTCAAGTCCCTGATCGATTCTGAGGTGAAGCGGATCATCGATGAATGTTATGCCAAGGCAAAGAACACCAT
This sequence comes from Eubacterium sp., assembly GCA_024681515.1. GTDB lineage: Bacteria > Bacillota > Clostridia > Lachnospirales > Lachnospiraceae > Eubacterium_Q. Next base: position 8,665 of record JAILAR010000130.1, read on the forward strand.
CGAAGAACACATGGATGTTCTGCACAAGACTGCGGAGCTGCTTCTGGAAAAAGAAAAGATCACGGGAGAGGAGTTCGCTGCACTCTTTGAATAGAAAATTGGATGAAAGAACCAAGAAAAAAGCCTCTGGATTTACATAAGTCCGGAGGCTTTTGTATAAAATGTATACAATCTGCCTTGCGACTCCATCACAATGCCTAAAAGCCGACAAAGTGCCCAAAACGCATTGTCAGATTTACCAAAAAAGAATTGAAAAGTTTTTTATCTTTGGGCACACTTCAAAACGGTTTTGCGTATAATAATACTTGTAACCCCCAATACATTATAGTTTTTTGCTACACCCCATAAGTAACAAAATACCTTCTCCAAGATGGGCAGTCACGAAAGTGGCTGTCCATCTTCCTTTCTGCATAAATACTGGGATTGCGGGTGTTTTGAGTTCTCATTTTTTTGCCCTTTTTAATTCCCCTGAAAATCGGTTTGACACAGTTTTTGATACAGTTTGACATTCATATGATTAAATATAATTCTGCATAATTGCGAAACTGCAGAATTATGTTGAAATCCTGACTCCATTATGGTAATCTTTAGAAAACAAGAAAGGATGGACCAGGCATGATTACTGCGATACCCTCAAACTGTCATTTCATTTCGGTAAACGAGCTTGCAGAGCTTGGCCTATCTTATTATAAGATAAATAGGCTTGTGAAAGCAGGGCAACTGGTAAAAGTTAACAAGAGCATGTATGAGAACACAAACTTTGCAGGGGATGAGACAGATTTTTCAATAGTGTCAGCCTTTGCGCCTAAAGGCGTATTTTGCATGATGAGTGCAGCGAGGTATCATGGTCTGACGACATTTCTGCTTGATGCAGTTGATGTGGCAATAGAAAGGACAATGAAAATATCTACGCTTCCTGATTGGCCGAATGTTAATATTTGGTATTTTTCGGAAAAGAGATATTCTAAAGGGATCAGCGAAGCTTCCGATATAGGAGGGACATTTCGCATTTATGATATAGAAAAGACGGTGGTAGACATACTGTATTATCGTAACAAAGTAGGGATTGAAGAAACGAAAGAAATAATCAAGAATTATCTGCAAAGAGAAGATAGAAATCTTATCCAACTTCGTCGGTACGCAGATGAACTCGGATGCAAAAAAATATTGGAAACGTATTTGGAGGTGCTGCTTTGAGCAGTGTGGCGTCTGTAAAAGACAGACTAAGTAATAAAAGCAAAGAAACCGGCAAGACGATGCAGGAAATGCTTACTCTTTATGGCCAGGAAAGAACAATATACAGATTGTCGGTTTCAGAGTACAAGGAACATTTTACGCTGAAAGGCGGTATTTTCCTATACGCAGTTTATGAGGGGGATTATGCAAGAGCGACAACCGATATTGACTTGCGGGCGGAGAACATTAGCAATGACATTGATGATTCACGATTTGCACTCCCAGTTTATGATGATAAAGGTGAACTAGAAAGATATAATATTTTTCATGCATCTATGTTGGTACGTCATTCGAACGATGGAAAATTATATTTGTATGATGTTATAGACATAAAAAAAGAAACGAGCAACTCTCTCAGCGAATAATCGCTTACCAGACAAAAAACCCATTTCCTTTGCAAACATAATACTATGGTAAAGGAAAAAAGTCAATCTGATTATCAAGCCCTATTTGATA
>JAILAR010000123.1 GCA_024681515.1 Eubacterium sp.
TCCGGGGACTTGGCTACAAACTCATCCACCATGATGCGTGAGTGCGTACTTGAGAGTAAGACACAAAAAATCTGAGCGGGCATCAGTGTGAAGTGCGAGAGACTGAAAACCGGGTGTAAGGCAAATGATCTCCGGTATGAACGCATATATTACGGAGCTCACTTCAATGTGAAGCGCGTGAAACTGTGGATGAACAGCAAAGAACTGTCGGTGTGAGCGTATATACTACAGAGCGCGGGTTCGCAAAGTATGGAAAAATAAATGGAAAAGAAAAAGCGAAAACTGAATTCTTTCTTTTTACTCCAGTTGATCATCATGTCCGTGCTGATCATATTCCTGTCTGCGATCATTGCAATCTATATGCACCGCAAAGATCAGGTCGATGACACGAAACGGCTGATGCCGATCCTCTTTTTTCTGTGGATCACGGTCTGTACCATCGTTGCGAATCTGATCCTTTACAGCAAAATGAACAAGGTGTTTCGGTCGGTGACGTCCCTCAGCGAGGCCATGGATGAAGTGGCAAAAGGGGATTTTGATGTACAGCTGAAGCCGGACGAACACCTTCATATCGCCGAGATCGAGAATATGTGCGCGTCCTTCAATCAGATGGTGCAGGAGCTCGGAACCATCGAGACTTTGCGGAACGATTTTGTGGCAAATGTCTCTCATGAAATGAAGACGCCGGTGGCGGCCATCGATGGCTATGCGGCCCTGCTTCAGGATCCGAATCTGACAAAGGAGGAGCGGGATCAGCATCTGGAAAGCATCCTGTACAATTGCAGAAGGCTTACGGCGCTGACCGGAAATATCCTGATGATCTCCCGGCTGGATAACGGGACCATGATCCCGAAGAAGGAAACCTTCCGGCTGGATGAGCAGATCCGGAGGATCGTACTGTCCATGGAAGAGGCATGGACGAAGAAGGAAATGGAACTGGATATCGAGATGGATCCGGTAACCTATGTGGGAGATGAGGATCTTCTCTATCATATCTGGACGAATCTGATCTCCAATGCCATAAAGTTTTCCAAACCCGGCGGCCTGCTGCAGATCCGGATGGAGAATAATCCGTCGGAGACCGGCGTGGTCTGTGTGACCATTCGGGATACGGGGATCGGCCTTACATCGGATCAGATGGCTCATATGTATGACAAGTTTTATCAGGGAGACAAGTCTCACACCAGAGAAGGGAACGGACTTGGCCTGGCACTGGTACGGCAGATTACGGAGCTGCTGGGCATCTCCATATCTGCAAACAGTAAGAAGGGGCAGGGGACGACATTTATCCTGGAGCTTCCGATCGAAGAGTCCGGCCAAACTAGCTGAAGTACGGACATTCGGTAGCAGGTTCAAATGACGGGGGCTCTCGATTGTCTGAAATGATATGAACGATCGCAGTGAATGTCGATAAACAAAGCTTCGATAAATATAATTTCGGACGAACCATTAACAGCGTATGAACCTATACACACGACAAGAAAAAAACTAGAAGATATAAAAGACACAGAAGAAAAGGAATGGAAAATGGCACATTTAGACCAGACAAAGATCAGAAATTTCTGCATCATCGCACACATTGACCACGGCAAATCCACGCTGGCGGACCGGATCATTGAAAAGACCGGGACCCTGACCCAGCGGGAAATGCAGGAGCAGGTGCTGGACAACATGGATATCGAGCGGGAACGCGGGATCACCATCAAGTCCCAGGCGGTGCGGATCATTTATAAAGCACAGGACGGAGAGGAGTATATCCTGAATCTCATCGATACTCCGGGTCATGTGGACTTTAACTATGAGGTGTCCCGTTCCCTGGCGGCCTGCGAAGGCGCGGTGCTGGTGGTGGATGCGGCGCAGGGTATCGAGGCGCAGACGCTGGCAAATGTTTATCTTGCGGTGGAGCATAATCTGGAGGTGTTCCCGGTACTGAATAAGATCGACCTGCCTTCGGCGGAGCCGGATCGGGTGAAGAATGAGATCGAGGACGTCATTGGCATCGAGGCCCAGGATGCTCCCATGATCTCGGCAAAACAGGGCATCGGCATCGAGGAGGTGCTGGAGGAGATCGTACATAAGATCCCGGCACCCACAGGAGATGTGGACGGCCCCTTCAAGGCGCTGATCTTCGACAGTCTGTATGACTCTTATAAGGGCGTGATCATTTTCTGCCGTGTCTTTGACGGTGTCATCGGAAAAGGCAAGCGGATCCGTATGATGGAGACCGGTGCGGAGGCCGATGTGGTGGAGGTCGGTATCTTCGGTGCGGGCCAGTTCATTCCGCAGGATGAGATCTCCGCCGGCATGGTGGGATATATCACGGCCAGCCTGAAAAATGTTAAGGAGACCGAGGTGGGCGATACCGTAACGGATGCGGACCGTCCCTGCGCAGAGGCTTTGCCGGGGTATAAGAAGGCCCGTTCCATGGTGTTCTGCGGTGTCTATCCGGCGGACGGTGCCAAGTATCCCGAGCTCCGGGATGCATTGGAGAAGCTGCAGCTGAATGATGCATCGCTGGAGTATGAACCGGAGACGTCCATCGCTCTGGGCTTCGGGTTTCGGTGCGGGTTCCTGGGACTTCTGCATCTGGAGGTGATCCAGGAGCGGCTGGAGAGGGAATACAATCTGGATCTGGTCACCACGGCTCCGGGTGTTGTTTACCGCGTATATAAGACCAACGGGGATATGATAGAACTGACGAATCCCGCAAACCTGCCGGATCCGTCGGAGATCGATTATATGGAGGAACCCATCGTATCCGCAGAGATCATGGTGACCACGGAATTTACCGGTGCCATCATGAAGCTGTGCCAGGAACGGCGGGGCAATTACATTTCCATGGAATATCTGGAGGAGACCCGTGTGCTCCTGAAATATGAGCTGCCGCTGAACGAGATCATTTATGATTTCTTTGATGCACTGAAGTCCCGGTCCAGGGGCTATGCGTCCTTTGATTATGAGCTGAAGGGCTATCAGAAATCGGATCTGGTGAAGCTGGACATCCTGATCAATCACGAGACGGTGGATGCCCTGTCCTTTATCGTGTTCAAGGATTCCGCCTATGAGCGCGGCAGGAAAATGTGTGAGAAGCTGAAGGGAGAGATCCCGCGGCATCTGTTTGAAATCCCGATCCAGGCAGCAGTGGGCGGAAAGGTCATCGCCCGTGAGACCGTGAAGGCGGTTCGGAAGGACGTGCTGGCCAAGTGCTACGGCGGTGATATCACCCGGAAGCGGAAGCTGCTGGAGAAGCAGAAGGAAGGTAAGAAGCGGATGCGTCAGATCGGATCCGTGGAGATCCCGCAGAAGGCATTTATGTCCGTTTTGAAGCTTGATGAAGAGTGATCCTTACCGCCTGTGGCGGTTCAGAATGACATACAACATGTCATCCTGAGGCAGATTGTACAAGCATTCCGGTGCCGTACGCGCGGCAGCGCGTATGGGCAGGGAATGCGTAGAAGGGCCGAAGGATCCCTTGACTATATATACGATAATGAAAGAATAAAGATTTATGAAACGAAACCTCAGTTTATATATCCATATCCCCTTCTGCGTGCAGAAATGTCTTTATTGCGACTTTCTGTCCTTTGATGACGTGCTGTACGCAAAACAGCTGAGCTATATCGACGCGCTGCGAACGGAGATCCGGTTATATCAGCCCTATGCAGACCGGTATTCTGTAAAGACGATCTTCATCGGAGGCGGAACCCCGTCGATCCTGGATGAATCTCTGATCGAAGCCATCCTGACACAGGTCCGAAGTGTCTTCCGGGTGGATCGCTTTGCGGAGATCACCATCGAGGCAAATCCGGGAACACTGAAATATACGGATCTTCTTGCGTACCAGTCCTATGGCATCAACCGGCTGTCCATCGGTCTGCAGAGCGCGGACGATGAGCTTCTTGGGATGTTGGGAAGGATCCATAATTTTGATCAGTTTGTTGCAGGTTTTAATTCGGCAAGGAGGGCAGGCTTCAGGAATATCAATGTGGATGTGATGTCGGGGATTCCGGGGCAGGACATGCATTCCTATGTGGATACCCTGACCCGTGTGATGGAGTTCCGGCCGGAGCATATTTCCGCTTACTCTCTTCAGGTGGAGGAGGGAACGAAACTGGCAGCGGATGAGAATCTTTTGGGCATGCTTCCGGAAGAGGAGACTGACCGCCGCATGTACGCCATGACGAAGAAGATTCTTCGGACCAACGGGTATGATCGTTATGAGTTCTCCAATTACTGCCAGCCGGGTTTTGAATGCAGACACAACATTGTGTACTGGACCGGCGGTGAATACATCGGATTTGGACTTGGTGCGGCGTCTCTCTTTAAGGGGGAGCGTTTCTCCAATCTCCGGGATCTGGATCGGTATCTGGAGCTGATGGAGGAGGCAGGCAAGCTCATGACGCCGGAGCAGGATCTGACGCGGCTGTATGATGCAGTTGTA
>JAILAR010000146.1 GCA_024681515.1 Eubacterium sp.
CGCCATCTGCTTCTTCCCGGTCAGCTGATCCAGGCGAAGCTGATCGTGCGTTACTTACATGAGACCTATGGTGACCACGTTTTCATCAGCCTTATGAGTCAGTATACTCCGAACCATGAGGTGCTTTCGGAATACCCGGAGATCGATCGGAAGGTGACCGGAAGAGAATACCGGAGTCTCATCGACTATGCCGCAGAGCTGGGTGTGACGAGAGGGTTTATGCAGGAGGGCGAGGCAGCGAGTGAGAGCTTCATTCCACCGTTTGACGGGAGCGGGGTCGGGAAATGATGCTCCCACTCTCTTCGCCCTGAATTATGTTAGAATAAATGTGTATTACCGGTTAACATTAGAAATAACACAGGAGCATACTATGCATCACAACTTTCTCTTTGATCTTGATCAGACGTTACTGGATTTCCATGCCTCTGAGTACAAAGCGCTCGGAATTGTACTAAGTTCAAATGGGCTTTCGTTCTCGGATGAGATATATCAGGCGTTCAAAGAATACAATAAGTCACTCTGGCTGGAACTTGAAAAAGGAAATATCACGCGGACGGAGCTCTTTATAAAGAGATTTCAGTACGTGTTTTCGTTGTGTGAAGGAGATTCAAGGGCTCTTGACCCGATGAAGATCAATGATGACTTCATTCGGACCATGTCAGTGAATGGTGTTCTGATGGATGGAGCTTTGGAATTTGTCAGAAAACTGAAAGAAAATATACCTGATGCCGGAATCTATATCGCATCCAATGGTGCAACCATAAATGCAAAGGGCAGGATAGCATCTACAGGTCTGGATAAGTATATAGACTATTTGTTTATCAGTGAGGATCTGGGTGTGGCAAAGCCGGACGTATCGTTTTTTAATATTTGTCTTGATAAAATTGGAGAACCCGGAGCATCATGTATTATGATAGGCGATTCCCTTTCTTCGGATATGCTTGGTGCGAAAAATGCTTCCATGGATTCGGTGTGGTTCATGCCGTCAGGCGATGTGGAACGGTTGATGCAGGAATACGATATAAATTATGTCGCTTCATCTTTTGATGAATTATATTTAATTCTTGAAAAGTGGTCGGCTTTGTGACACTTTTGTGACATTCTTCTTACAGTTTTTCGGGTATTTATTCTGCGCAGAATGATAGGATATAGTCAGGCCGGGAGACAAATACAGAGATCGGCAGCATTCTATTATTTCAAAAAGCAGGAGGGTACAAGGATGAAAAAGAAAAGATTCGGAAAGATCGCAGTTGCGACAGTAGCAGCTTCGGCTTTGATGGTAGCAAGCGTGCCGGCATTTGCGGCTGCACCGCATGCTGAAGGGGCTGCGGAGATCACATCGGCAGGCACTGCACTTCATGCAGGCGCGGATAAGGCACTGACTGCTCTGAAGGTGGCAGATGCCGAAGAGAAAGACGATTCGGATTCCAAAGGCCGGGACACAGAGGTAGATCCGGATGATATCGATTGGGACGATATCGACTGGGACGATGCGGACTGGGATATCGACTGGGACGATGCGGACTGGGATATCGACTGGGATGATGCGGACTGGGAAACGGACTACGGAGATCTGACGGATGAGGAAATCAAGGAGCTGGAGGGCATTTACGAGAGGTACGATGCGATCCTGGAGGATATCCTGGGCGTTGATCTGGATCAGATGATCGAGTCTGCCTTCTCCGGAGATGAGACATCTGTCTTCGGAATGGATGAAGCGGAACTTGAGAAGAAACTGGAAGACGGCCTGAAGAAGTACGAGAAAGAACTGCAACAGCTGGAAAAGCGTGCAGAAGAGCTGGAAAAGAAGGCAGGTTGGGATTATGATCTAAGCGGAGAGGATATCCCGTTTGCATCCTATGAGTGGGAAGGCTCCCTGGATGATCTGGGAGATATCGATCTCAGCGACCTGTTCGATATCAGTGAGGAAGACCTTGATGCGATCTTCGACTTCGATGAGAAAGACGTGGAAGAATTCCTTGACAGCTGCGGGGATGAACTGAAGGATGTCCTGAACATTACAGCAGAAGATATAAATGCGGTTAAGGGTATCTATCAGCAGGCAAAGGATCTGGGCCTGATCTCTATTATCTTCGATAAGGATACCACCGAGGAATCTCTGGAGAATTTCGTTACAGAGCATGAGACGGAACTGACCCGACTGGCAGAGGACGCAACCGACCTGCTGGAGAAGATCTTCGGTGAGGAGTAGAATTCTCATATTGAACGTGAATATGTGACCGGGATTGCCTGCTCAACCGAGCAGGCAATTTTGATTGAAATGATGATAAACTATATCACAGAAAACATGTTATAATATGGCCATGAGTTTGCATAAGCAAAGTGTTAATTAAGGAGCTATTATGGGACAGAAGATATACGCAGCAGATGACGAACAGGATATTCTGGATGTGCTGGATGGATTTCTATCCAATGCAGGCTATGAGGTGGTGACCTTTCCCACGGGGGATCTGCTGTATGAGGCGTTTCGTAAAAAACCGTCGGATCTGGTGATCCTGGATGTGATGATGCCCGGAAATGACGGGCTGACCATCTGCAGGATGCTGCGGGAGATCTCGGAGGTCCCGATCATCATCCTGACGGCGAAGGAAAGCGAAGCAGACCAGATGCGGGGGCTGATGCTGGGTGGAGACGACTACCTGATCAAGCCCTTCTCCCCGTCCCTCCTGGTGGTACGGGTAAATGCGCTGCTTCGGCGCGCCGGAATGCGTGGACAGATCAGGCAGAATCAGAACTTCGGGGATATCACATTTTCCTCCGGTGAACACGCGGCATACTGTAAGGGAAAAAATCTGGAGCTGACCGTTACGGAATTTGCCCTGCTGGAATGTCTGATGGAGCATCCGGGCACTGCGGTATCCAGAGATGAACTGTTAAATCGCGTCTGGGGAATCGATACAGAAGAGGTGGAGACACGTGTTACGGACGAGACGGTGCGCCGGATCCGCCAGAAGATGAAGAAGCAGGGAAGCGCGGTACGGATCGCAGCAGTTTGGGGCTACGGTTATAAGCTCGAAGTATAGAGCGCGGACTAAAATCGAAAAAGAAAAGCGTGAAATCGATATACACGCGCGAAATACTTCGTTACGGAGCGCCTTAGGCGCGAAGTATGGAATAATAATAGAGCGCGGACTAAAATCGAAAAAGAAAGCGTGAAATCGATATACACGCGCGAAATACTTCGTTACGGAGCGCTTTAGGCGCGAAGTATGGAATATAAAAGGACACGATACATGAAACGTACAAAGGTTAAAATTGCAGTCCTGGTAGGCACGGTGGTGATGGTCACACTGCTGCTCTTTTTGCTGATCTTCAATCTGGTCATGCGGCGGCAGATCCGATCGGAATCGGAAACGGCGATCACACTGGCGATGCAGGATTCCACATATCTATCATCCTCGGAGATGTCCTGGATTCTTTCCGGGTTCCTTTCCGGTGAGAATCTGGAAGACGTGGTGCAACTGCTCCTCAGCGATCTTCCGGAGGACGAGCAGGGCAGCGGGCTGATGAAGATCCTGGAAACGATCTTTAACGGCTCAGAGGAAGATATTTCAAAGCTGGTACAGGAAATTTTCGGAAGCGATAACGGAGATTATTCTGAGGAGGACGGTTACACGTCGGCGGACATTTCCGGAGAACAGTCATTATATACAGCGGAGGTACTGCTGGTTCCGAATTCCAAAGCGTCCGATTCCAGGATCGGTCACAGCCTGGAAAGCTTCCTTTCGGAGAAGGAAAAGAGTATCTTAAATTGGAGTAAAACTCATACGGCGGAAGAACTCCGGCAGGAGAAGATCGACGGTCAGATCTATTATCTGAAAGGAGAGCCGCTGAAATACGGAACCGCCATCGCTTATGTGGATGTGACGGGAGAATTCGACATGATCCGGCGCGTGAATGTCATTTTTCTGTGTGCGGCGCTGGTTATCGGAATCTTCGGCAGCTTTGCCGGATATCTGCTGGGAAAGCGGATGGAGCAGGCACAGCTGGCACAGAAGCAGTTTTTTGAGAATACATCTCATGAATTAAAGACGCCTCTGACGGCCATTCGCGGCTATGCCGAAGGGATCGAGAAGGGCGTCATCACGGACTATCCGAAGACCGGACGCGTGATCAATGCCCAGGTGGAGCAGATGAGTACTCTGGTGGAGGGGATCCTCGGAATTGCGAAGATCGAGAGCGGTGCCCTGCCCCTGAAAAAAGAAGAACTGGAGCTGTCGGATTTTATACAGGATTGCCTGATGCCCCTGGAGGGTGTGGTAAAGAACCGGAACCTTCAGGTGGATCTTGTGATGGACCGGCTGGTGGGGCGGAAGATCCTGGCGGACCCCGATCAGCTGGAGCATGCGATCACGAATCTTTTCACAAATGCTATCAAGTACGCAGGGAGCCGTATCGTCGTGACGACGGGACCGACGGCCCATGTGGGAGAGACAGCAGCCCAGGAACCAACGGGGACAGCTTCCTCAGGGGCACCTGTGAAAGAGATCCTGATCTGGAATGACATGCCGGATGTAAATGCCGTTAGTGAAAATGACCTGGCGCATATGTTTGACCGGTTCTATACCGGAAAAAGCGGTAATACCGGTATCGGACTGGCACTGGCAAAGGAGATCATCGAACTGCACGGCTGGAGCATTTCTGCAGAGAGAAGTGGAGAAGGGATCGCGTTTCGGATCCGGTGCGGATGAGAAAAACACTTTGTGTTGCTTTTCCCGGGTGAGCGTTTTATGATGGAGAAGTGGGTCTGCTGTGCGAGAACACAGACACCGGAAGACGCTAAGTCTGGAATCAGGGGGTATCAATGAAACTTGTGATCGTAGATGACGACAGTCTCGTGGCTGTCTCTTTAAAAACCATCATCGAAGCCGGCGGGGACGCAGAAGTGCTGGCCACCGGCCACAGCGGTGCGGAGGCTGTGGAACTGTACCGGTCGCACCATCCGGACATCCTTCTCATGGATATCCGTATGGAAGGGATGACCGGACTGGAAGCGGGGCGGATGATCCTGCAGGAGGATCCTGCTGCGCGTATCCTGTTTCTCACCACGTTCAATGATGATGAATATATCCGAACGGCTTTGGCCATCGGTGCAAAGGGCTATATCATAAAGCAGGATTTTGACGGGATCCTTCCGGCGCTTCGTGCAGTGCAGGAGGGTCAGACGGTATTCGGGGATCAGGTGGTGGATCGCCTGCCGGAGATGCTCTCTCCGAAGAAGCAGGGCTTTCACCACGATGCCTACGGACTGACGGAGCAGGAAGCGCAGATCGTGGAATGTGTGGCAGAGGGGCTGTCCAATAAGGAGATCGCTGAGCGTCTCTTCCTGTCGGAAGGAACTGTGCGGAATTATATCAGTTCCATACTCAGTAAATTGGAGCTGAGGGATCGTACGAATCTGGCGATTTTTTATTATAAACACTCATGATCGTGCCTTCACGGGAATTAACGGAAAGGGAGTCCCACGTACATGGAACGTGCCATTGATAAGTTCATACTTTATGTCGGCGCTTTGTACGTGATGTCCCTGACCTTCGGAAAGGATACGCAGCCGTTTTATATTTACTTCACGCTGGCGTTCACGGCTGCCATGCTGTGGCTGATCCCGGGAGAATCGGACATGACACCCTCAAATCGGACCACCGGAGACCGGCAGATGTGGTTTGGCGGGACGGGATCTTCCCAACGCCCCGCTCGTGTGTGGGCGGCCTGTCTCCTTCTGGATGCAGCGGTGGTTCTGATCTTTCTGCAGCCCGGGTTTCTGGGCGTCCTCCCGCTTCTGGTCTATGATCTGATCCTGTGCCGGCACTGGGTCGGTCTGGGACTTTCCGGGATCGCCATGATCAATGCAGTTTATCTTCTTGCGGGCAAAGGAAATGAAGCACGGCAGGGGATCGCGGGCATGTCTGATACACGTTGGTATCCCACGTTGGAGACCTTTGGCATCGTGCTCCTCCTTCTGGGACTGTCCGTCTGGCTTTGTCTGAAATCCCTGCAGGTTCTCTCGGATCGAAGAAGGATCAAACAGCTTCGGGACGATGCGGCAGAAACGCAGCAGACCCTGTCGAGGCAGAATGCGCAGCTGCTGGAGGCCAGAGACAGTGAGGTGGTGACCGCACAGCTGGCAGAGCGAAACCGGATCGCACGTGAGATCCATGATAATGTGGGACACACGCTTTCGCGGGCGCTCCTCCAGGTGGGCGCGCTGCTGGCAATCCATAAGGAAGAACCGGTTCACGGTCAGCTGTCGGGGGTTCGGGAGACACTGGACAGTGCCATGAACAACATCCGTTCCAGTGTGCATGATCTTCATGATTCTTCCGTTGACCTGGAGGGGACCGTCCGGCAGATGGCGGAGCCGCTGCAGGAGGCGTTTCAGGTTACGATCGAGATCGATGTTTCAGGGGATATGCCCAGGGAGACAAAATACGGACTGATCGGGATCCTTCGGGAAGCGATCTCCAATATCCTTCGGCACAGCAGAAATGATACCGTGCAGATCTCTGTACTGGAACATCCGGGATTCTATCAGATGATCGTTTATGATCATCTTTCGGAAGGCGGACAGCGGAGGACCGCACCTGTGACCGGAAAGGAATCCGCAACGCCGGGCATCGGTCTGACGAATATCGAGACCCGGGCGCGGAGCATGGGAGGAACGGTGCAGATCACGGAGGAAGACGGCTTCCGTGTGTTTGTAAGTGTCCCGAAACACTGAAATAACGGAGCGCATAACATATAATCATGGAGCGCGGACTCGAACAAAAGAATAAAGCATGTGATCGATGAATACGTGTGAAATAGAAAGGAAACTTTTTATGAGACTGAGCGAACTTCTGAAATACAATGACATCGTGATCCAGTGTCACGACAACCCCGACGCGGATGCGCTTGCTTCCGGTTACGCCCTCTGGTGGTATTTCAAGCAGATGGGCAAGACCGCACATTTTATCTACCGCGGCCGGAATGAGGTGCATAAGAGCAATCTCCGGATCATGATGGACCGCCTGGATATCCCCGTCACCTATGCGCCGGATTATATGATGGTACCGGAGTTGCTTGTGACCGTGGATTGTCAGTACGGCCAGAAAAATGTAACGCGTACCGAGGCAGAAACCGTGGCGGTGATCGATCACCATCAGGTGACGGCAGAGCTTCCGGAGCTGTCGGAGGTTCGGAGCGGCATGGGAAGCTGCGCCACCATTCTCTGGGACATGATCCGGGAGGAGGGACTTTCGGTGGACGATGACCGGAACCTTTCCACTGCGCTGTATTACGGGCTGTTCACGGATACCAACCGGCTGTCGGAGGTGTCCCATCCGCTGGACCGTGACATGAGGGACCATCTGGTGGTGAACCGAAGCGTGATCACGGAAATGAGCAACTCCAACATTTCCCTGGATGAGCTGACCATCACCGGGCATGCCATCACCGGATATGAATATCATGAGGAGCACCGGTATGTGATCCTGCGTACGGAGCCCTGTGATCCGAACATCCTGGGTGTGATCAGTGATTTCGTTATGGAGACGGAGGGCATTGACGCCAGCCTGGCTTATTATGTCAGTCCCTTCGAGGTGAAGATGTCCGTACGGAGCTGCGTGAAGGAGGTTCACGCGGATGAACTGGCGGCGTATCTGGCAGACGGCCTGGGCGGCGGCGGTGGACATATCCTGAAGGCCGGAGGCACCCTGCGTCCGGAGCGGATGGAAGAATACGCCCTGCCGGGAGAGGATATCTTTGCACTGGCCGACCGGCTTCTGATGGAACGGATGGAAAGCTATTTCAATCTCTATGAAGTGATGCATGCGAAGGATACGACCCTGTCTCCGGAGGGTCTGGTCCTCTATGAGAAGCAGCCGCAGGAGCTTGGCTGCGCGAAGCTGACGGATCTGTTCCCGGTAGGAAATCAGGTATCGATCCGTACGCTGGAAGGCGATGTGGATGTGATCGTAAAGGATGATCTCTACATGATGATCGGTCTGGAAGGCGAGGTCTATCCGATCCATGAAGAGAAGCTGAATAAGAGTTACACCCGCACCGGCAAACCTTACAGCCGGGTCTTCGACTATGATCCGAGCCTGACCAACGTTCTCACAAAGGAACGGAAAAACGTTATGGAATACGCCATGGGTGTTATCAGTTCCGGCGGTTCCAGGATCCTTGCCAAGCCGCTGGATCATTACGTGAAGCTTTTTACAGCCTGGGATGAAGAAAAATACTATTCCGGGAATCCCGGTGATTACATCGCCTGCCGTGAGGATGACGCGCACGATATCTATATCATACGCGGAAGACTTTTCGACCAGCTGTACAAGCCGGTGTAGGATAAAAACAAAGAACGATATGCAGGTTGCAGCTTGCATGACGAAAATGGATACAATAACGGGCTGCAAAAAAGGAAGACGCAGCGTGTGTCAGAAATGATCCACACGCCGCGGCTTCCTTTTATTATGAAAGTGTTTATGATCCAATGTCATTAAGATAAGAAAAAGTCTGTCATTCTGAGGAGCGTAGCGCCGAAGAATCCCTTCACTAAGTTCGGGGATCCTTCGGCTCGCGTTGCTCACCTCAGGATGACAGGCTGGTTTGACTTAATGACATTGTTTTATGGTCACGGTTCTTCGGACTTGATCTCGATACCGTACTCCATCTTGACTTCGTCCGGAAGCTCCGCTCCCTGAAGGATATCCTTCGCTTTTTGGATCAGATCCTCCATGGAATAATGCTTGAAATATCCGAGGGTGATCGTACTGGCTTCCGGTACCGAATAGGAGTAGAATCGGTCGGAGGGCTGATGGTATCCCAGACAACGGGAAAGATACAGCTCCTCGTACCATGTTTCGGTATCCAGCACACTCATGCGGTCCCCGTTTTTGACATACAGAAGATTGCTTCCCCGGTCAAAAATGAACGTTGCAGGATTCATAAAGCTCAGGGTTTCGGAAAGTTCTGTTTTACCCAGCAGTTCTCCGGTATTTGCATTGAAGCGATAGAGAGTTCCATTGGTTAAAGCTGCCAGCAAAACAGGAACTTCCCCTTTTTTCCCGGTATCATAGAAGGTCAGACCGACAGGCTGAGCGGAGCAGGTGATAGTAACCGGATTCGTTCCCTCCGGATCGGTAATGAAGATCCGGTCCTTTTCGGAGAAGGCAAATCGCTGATGCACTACATCCACGGCGACGCTCGAACTGTCCCAATCCGCCGGCATCTCCAGAGTTTTCGTCGGAGAACCGTCCAGATAGACCAGCAGATGCTGATCGTTGATACTGAGGAGTACCGCATTCAGCAGCGGGATCGGAACAGGTGAAATTTTTACGTTGGCATATCTCAGGTCATCCAGGATCTTGTAGGAAGCGGTTTCTCCGGTGGTAAGGTCATAGGTGTGTAACGCTATCTGCTCCGAGCCTTCATTGCAGCAGTAGTACAGTTTGCTGCCTTGAAGCGTGCAGAAGTTCTGGGACACATATTCGCCTTTTGCCAGTGGGATGGTTTTTGTATCTCCGGAAGACAGATCCACATCCAGGATCCGGTAACCGTCACCGGGCTGCATATAGCCCACATAGAAATGATTGCCCACGGTTCCGTAGATCTCTGTCTGGAAGGAGTAAAAGGTCTTTTCATCTTCAAGGAAGATCTGGTACATAAGTGTGCCGGTATTCGGATCGGCGATCGATACACGTTTTTTGTCATCGGCCTGCAGAGAGCCGTCTTCCGCACGATCTTCGGAGAGGACAGCCAGGATCCGGTCATCCAGGTAATACCGCTGCACATATTTGATATCCAGTCCGCGGTCCAGCTCCTGGAAGTCGTTATCGCGGATATGAACTCCGTATTGAAGAATATCGGGTGTGCCGGACGGATGAGCGATGAATCCGATGCCATTTCGGAAGCAGATATCGCTGAGATCATTCGCAAACCAGGTAGTGACCCGGATAGTGTCCGTAGTCTGCGGCATGGCAAGACTGCCTGTGGATGTTGCATACATGGGCCAGCCGTCTCCATCCGGATCCTGCGCCATGATGATGGGATCATTTACATCATAACTTGCAAGCTTTCCGCCGTCTGATACACGGAAGATCTCTGCTTTATTACCGTGATAATAGGTTACGGCTTCATTCTTCGGAAGAACCAGGAAACCGCTCTGATCGGCAACATTTGTACTTGTAAAATCATAACTCCAGCGTTCTGTCAGAGTGGCGGTTCCGATACACTGGATCGTGATGTGATCCGTTTTCAGTAAAGTTGAGTATCCGGTACGACCGCTGGAGGTTGTTTTGGAATCGTACATGGCAAGCAGAACATGCGCATCATTTCCCCAGACCATGTCACGAATATACAGCTGGGTCTGAAACTCGCGATAGGTACCTGATCCGAGGTCAAGGAGCATGATCGCCTGCTCCGGAAAATCCGTGTAGTGTTTTATCAGGAGTTTTTTTTCATCCGGAGAAAGCAGAAAATCACTGTAGGTTATGGAATTGTCATCCTTTTTTGTCGGCAGTTCATAGCTCTTTTGAACGGTTCCGTCAGAGAGGGAGATTCGATGGATCCGCTCCTCCGAAAGGTTGTAGGCCCTGAGGAGCACGGCATCATCGGACGTTATTTCTGCGCTGAGGGAACCATAGAAATACTCACCATCCTTTAGTTCCCAAAGCAGCGTCTGATCGGACAGGCGATATGCGGCGATGCGCTTATCAAAGAAGATCAGAATCCTTGCATCCGGGAGAAACATGGCGTTGTTGATCTCGGATGGATCGTGCAGGGAGAACAGTTCCTCGTGCGTGGTGGTGCTCCATACCTTGAGATCGTGGTTTTTGTCCCATGCAAGCAGTTCCTTTCCGGAATCGGATACGATGCACTGTCCCTTGCCGAACCAGTCAGGCATACGATAGTTCCAGACGGTCTGGATATCATTCCCCCCGGAGTCGGTCGTGTAGGACAGCGTTGCATCCGTAAGCGCCCGGATCGCCTGTGGGGTCACGGGGCGGGGGTCCTCTTCATCCTTGGGCAGTGCCTCCAGTGCCAGCTGGAGTGCCAGGATCCGTTGCTCCGTTTTGGCGGCATACATGGATTCATTTGCCAGATACAGAGACTGGTTCCGAAGGGAAGCCTCCAGATTGGACTGGATCCGGTTTCGGCTGTACAGCAGATAGGCTCCGAATCCCACCAGTGCGGCAAGGATCACGGAGAAAATGATGGACAGCTGACGGATCCTGTAAGCGCGTCGCCGATTCATCAGTTCATCATAGGAACAATGTAAAAGCTTGGAGGCCAGACGCGGCAGCTCCTGCTTTCTGGCTTTTTTTCGGGGAAGACGGTAATCGCAGGAGAGAGGCTCCAGAGGAACACGGACGGTGTACTCCTGTCCAAACTCGTTTCGATACGTTCGATCCTCATACTTCAGGATGTCCGGGATCACGTCCTCCGGCTCTCCGTTTACAAGAACCGTTGTGATCTGACTGCGGTTGTGATTCCGCAGAAAATACTCGATCTCCCGCGGTACCCAGGCAGATTCCTTCGTAGCCGTGGAGCAGATCACGATCAGGTTGTCCGCATGCTCCAGCGCATAGGAGATCTCCGCGGACAGATCGCTGGCCGCGCCGAGCTCGTCCTTGTCCAGAAAGATGCGGTTGATCCTTTTCTGGCCGGTGACCTTCCGGATCTTCCGGGGAATATGAAAATGCTCCAGATCGGACTGGATGGCTTTTGCCACCTTGATATCCTGATCAGAGTGTCTGTATGAGATAAATGCATTATAATGGTCGATCATAAAGGGAGCCTCCATCATAAGAGTGGATGTTTCGGACAGCTTTCTAAACTGAATTTTATTGTACGAGATTTCAGACTTTTTGTAAATCATGGATTGTGAAACTGAGGGAAAGTGATTCGAGGCGCGGTCGAAGGATGGTATGGGGAATGAGAGGAATTTGGGAAACGATTTTATGAATATAGTTTCCGGTTGTAAAATCAGATATTTGGTGTTAGTATGTATGCGGAGAAGATTTTTCTTCGTGGGGATGGTTTTAACTTTCATAATGTGTTTCGTTTGGGGTTACGAAATGATCAGGAAATTCTTAGATTTGGGGATAACAGAATTGACCTGCAATTTTAGGCGTGAAGGCAGAACAATGGGCTGCTTTCCGTTTTTGTGTGCAAAACGAGGCGAGGCGTGAATAACGTATCGTGCTCGTTTTTCTTGTGCGCGAAGTATGGAATAATTATCGCAAAGCACGGACTCAAACAGGAAGAGAAAAGCATGTAGTTGCAAATCACGTGCGCAGCGATAATAAACGGAGCGCGTAAGCGCGAAGTATGGAATAGGAGGCTGAAATGGACGGAGTCCTTGAAAAATATTTACCGCTGGGTTCCATCGTGGTATTAAACGGAAGCGTAAAGAAACTGATGATCACGGCCAGAGGCGTGCTTACCGGGGAGGGCGAGAACAGAAGGATCTATGACTACGGCGCAGCGCTGTATCCGGAAGGGGTTATGGACGAAAAGATGCTCTTCTTCGATCAAAAGGATATCTACCGTATCGTCTTTGAAGGATATACGGATATGGATGATGAGATCATGAATGACACCATCAAAAAATGGGTAAAAAGCAAAATAGACGAATATAATACATGAAAGAGTGAGTGAGAATTATGTCTATTTCGGAATTGGAAAGCAAAAAAAGTGCGAAGCAGGCAGAGATTGAAGTGCTGAAAAGTAGACTCCCGGGACTGGAAGATCAAGTGGCCCGTCTGGAGACTTCTTACAATATGCTCCACATGATCGCCGGAGACCATGTGGAACAGTACCCTGACAAAACGGTCGTTCTGGACGGATACGTGTATGATGAGAGCTGGTCGGGAAACACAAAAAACCACTTTTATTACACGGTTTACGACGAATATGCGAACAGTAATACCCGTATGTTGGATGATATTATCACCGCCCGGGATAATATGAGTCTGAAAAAAAGCCGGATCGAGAGTGATATTCGTTCGATCAAAAGTGACATTTCGAGACTGGAGCGGGAGATCGATGCGATCAACGCTGAGATCAGTGCGCTTAGAGCGTTGGAGGAAGCAAAACGCAGGTTGGAGGAAGAACTTGCCAAAGCAGCAGCGAAGTTAAAGTAGACGGACGGTTACACATGTGAAATACACATGGACCGTGCGCGAAACTGCGGAACACATACAAAGACAGGAGTGTGGTCTTATGCCGGATGGAAATGGTTCAGAAATGATCAAGTTTTCGAAGGAAGAATTTGATTCAAAAGTCAATTATCTGAGTTTTGTGAGTAATGGGCTGTTTGAATATATGGTCGGAGCATCCCCCGTTGAAAAAGGAGGAAATGTTTCCGCCAAGGTGGATGCGTTCGTGGAGGTCTATAACGATCTTTTTGAACTTGTGAAACTATACAATGCAGCTCTTGCAACCACGGTGGACAATTTGAGAACCGCCGGAGAGGCCTTGGTTGATACGGATGCCGGTGCGTCAGGATCCATGTCATAAAACGGCCGGAGGCCTTTGATCATTTAGGGAGATGAAACGATGTCCTACATTATCGACAGATATGATATAAACACCCTCAGTCGGAATGCTCTGGCAAATGCGAATCGTTTTGAGAAGTGTCTGGAGTGTGCGAGGATCACGTTCCAAAGACTGGTTGACGATCCGACCATCGCGGGAAGCGGAGCTGAGGCTATGAAACAATATGTGACCTCGGTCCACATCACGGCGATCGGACTGATCAATCTTGCATTGCAGGAATTCTACGGTGCGGTGGTTCCCTACGCTGCCGGATTTTCCGAGCTTGGCTGGGGCGGAGATGCAAATCTCGGAGATGAAGAACTTTTAAATGAAGATCTTTTGATTGAGATCCATAAAAAGTTTGATGAGATCTCCAAACACATTCACAGCACAACTCCCGATGCGCAGAAATGGATCGATTACGTTTCGGATGTGGATGGCGTGAGTGAATTTAATTTGCAGCAGTCAACCGTGTATGCGGAGCCGATCGAAGATTACCGTGATAAGATCGAAAAACTCAGATCGGATGTAGGAGAATATGATGCGCAGACTGCAAATGATGCGTTGGCAAATATCAAAGATCTGATCGCTGAGGCAAGAAAAATCGTTGATAAAGTGATCGCGGACGGAACGATATCCTTTGACATCCCATATACTGCCAGCTTCTTTCAGACAACGGATGTGGATAAACTTAACGAGACGGTCATGGAAGCGGCGGAACGGGTGCAGTGTAATCAGGAAGAGCTGAAGGCCGGGGTGGAATATCTCAATGAGGTATATAATGACAGAGCGATCCGGGCACAGGAAAAGGCAAGACAGGAGCGGATCGAGAAGGGATTTTCTCTGCTCGTAGGTGGTACGATCGGAATTGTTACGGCGGTTATGACATGCGGGACGGCTGCCCCCGGAGTTGCGGCATATATCATGACGGGGATCACCACCGTGGTCGTTGCTATGGACACGGCAGAGATCGTGGAAGGCGGACAGGAAATCTATCTGGGCTTCAGTAACGATCTGTCAACTTCGGCATATAATCCCTTCCGTGACAATGATCTGGTAAAAGGGGATCAGGAGCTCTATGAACTGATCAAGACCGGTACGGAGACCGTTCAGGGTGCCTGGGGTTCTGTCTGCACCATAGAAACGGCGAAGAGAGAAGCTATTGAACTTGGAATGGACGGCAGACTGGCATTTGGAACCACGGCAGCAGAAGAGATTGCAAACACCTGGGGCGGTGAGGCAATCGATTACGGCCTGGAGAAGTATACGGATTATGCGACTCCGGATAATGCATTTGCAAAGACCTTCATTCAGGAAGGTGTTGGATTCCTGCTGAAGCGGGGACTTGAGGGCGGAACCCATGAGATCGGTGACAGTGTAAGAATGCGTTATGGCTCCACCGGAAAGTATGTTCCTCCGATGTTTAATGAATTTACGGATGAAGAAGTGCTGAAATACGCAGAGGCTGCTGCGGCAGGAAAAGTGGATTCCAACACCCTGTTCATCGGAAAACATACCAGGACCGGAAGCGATTATGAACAAATGGCCAAAAGAACGGGATCGCAGAAATTCCACTTACGGGAATGGGATGAACTTGCGGAAAAATATTCAGGAACGCAGATGTGGAGGATCAACCAGAAGTATCTGGAAATGCAGATCAAGAGCGGAAATACCATATATCTTGCGCAGGATCCTTTCAAACACAGAGGTGAATGGACCAGTGGATTTGCACGTGAGATCTCATATCTGGAAGCAAAGGGATTTTCGTTTGAAACGACGACCATCAGAAGACATGGAAGAACGGAATCTGCCTGGATCGCGGTCATGAAATGATGAGCGTATAATTGGAATATAATTGGGGAATAATTTGAAAATGATGGTTTCGCAGGAATATGTGAGGCTGAGGGGAAATCTTCTGAAATGTACTTCGGAGGATATCAATCTGATGCTGAACAATGATGAGCAGATTTATATCGCAGCGTTCGATGTTCCGATCGAGAGTCTGATCGAGGGAAACCGGACGCAGACGCTGGGGCTGGTTTTCGGACTAAACACCCATATCTATTTCGGGAATGGCGGCGCGGTAACGGATCTGGAAAAGGATCCGAAGGTGATGGAAGCCATGCAGTCCCTGTTTATCAGTGCTCCGCAGGTTCTGGATACGATGGAACTGACGGAGGATTATGAGTATTATGACAGCAACCGGATCAGAGCATATCTGAAGACAAGAAGGGGGGTGTATTATAAGGAACTGTCCTCTGAAAAAAAGGAGGATTCCTTCCTGATCATGCTTATGAACCGGGTATGGGATGCGATCCTCGACGCATCGGAAGACTGATCACATCATTGACAGTAATACTGATTGTATTATCAGAATGAAAATGATAATATGATTTCGGGGTATCACTCAGGTAGTAAAAACAAATAAAATATAAAAAAACATTTTATCAAGGAGGTTACACAAACATGGCAGACGTTATCAGATTACAGGCGCCCGCAATCCTGGCAGAGGCAAAGAAGTTCAGAACAGAAGGAGTAGAGTTCGAGGAAGCTATCCGGAGAATGGATAATCTTACGCAGGAACTCACGGAAGTATGGGAAGGTGAAGCTGCCAGAGCATACGTGGCCAAGTATGAGGCTCTGAAGCCGAATCTGGAAGACTGCAGAAATCTGATCGAGGATATCGCACAGGCACTTGAGAAGGTTGTCGAAATGATGGGCGAGATGGACAGAAATATCGCAAACGCATTCAACTAAATCATGCTAATATGAGAGATTGGGCGGGGATGCTCTGCCCAATCTCTCTTTTTACGGAGTTTAAAACATGCATTGTCAGACATGTGGGGCAGAGATCGGCGACAGGAAGGTCTGCCCGTTTTGTGATACACCGATCCGGAATGTGCTGGTTGCCGGTTATCAGCCGGCATATGAACCTCCGGGGGAGGGAGCGGTCGGTGACACCACCGTGATCCGTCAGGAGAGTGCGGCGGCAGCCACGCCGGTTCGGAAAAAGAATCCGACTCTGACGGAGAGTCTTACGGCTGCGGCGGCATTTCCTGCTGCGGAGAAAAAAGTATGGGGATCAGTGATCCCTGATTATATCGACGATCCAAAACACGGTTCGAAGGCTGGCTCAAAAAGCAGTTCGGATCACAAAAAAAGGAAAAAACGAAAATGGATCATACTCACCGCTGCGCTGCTCGGCGTTTTGCTTATAGCGACGGCAACGGTGTTCTTTGTGTTGAATAAAAAGAAAAAAACATATATAGAGGGGCTGAAGGATGTCAGTGTCACCTTTAAGGAGTCGACTGATTCAGATTCGGATCCGGGGGAGAAGAATCGCAGCCTTTATCAGAGTATGCTTTCCGGGACGGACACAGCGGATTTTTTCGTAAGCACATCCGGTGAATATGCAGCGTATGAGACGGAGGATACCCGTACGGACTGGGTGGAGGATCATTCGGAAGCGGGCGGTCATGAAAAGACGGTATACATCTTTGAACTGCATCTGCTTTCGAAAAACCGGGAACGTCTGGATCTGTGCCGTTTCGAAAAGGAACAGGGACGGATCGATCTGCTGGGAGTCACGGATCAGGGCGCGCTCATTTTCAACGACACGGAAGAGGGCAGAAGCTTTGAGCTCACGGATAACGGAGAATCCAGGGATCTGGGCGGCCTGATGAAGATGGGTGTTTTCTATGAGTCCGGAGAAGCGGTCTTCCTGACTGAGAATGGGGATCTGTTCGGAAAAACAGACGATGCGATACGTCAGCTCTCATCCGACGTATCCGATGTCTATTATCTGGACGGCGGAAAATACTATGGGTATCTGAAACCGGTGGAGAAGATCACTTCCACCGCTTCAAGTCTTCGCTGGCTGGTATACACGAGCGCAGGCTCATGGTATCGCAAAAATCTGACGGATCCGAGGGTAGGCGGAGAACCCTGGGAGGGGACGCCTGCACAGGATCCGGAGACAGTGCTTTATGATGCGGAAATGAAGGAGGTTAAGCTTCCGGAGCAGGATCTTCGGGGAGACGGCAGTTTTTCATTTGAAGAAGGAGAGCTGATCTTCCGGGGCGGGGGCCTTAGCCGTAATCTGGGGAAGGCAGACCAGGTGGTATGTCTGGCCGGGGATCTGATCTATGTGATGCGCAGCGGAAAACTCCTGGAGATAAATGTATTTACGAAGGAAGAAAAAGAGATCGCGGATCATGGCATGATCCCTGTCGTCAGTGAGACGGCCGGATCAGATTCATGAAGTCGGAGGACAGCATGAAACAGGATGTAATAAAAGAAATCCAGAATAAAGACTATATCGGTTATATCATATCCGGTGCGGAGAATGTCTCTCATTCCGCCATGCAGATCGTCAAACGGTCGGATGTGGAAGGCATCGTCAAGGCGTATGAGATAAGGCAGAACGGGGAAGAAAAACTGATCTATGATGTCAGTCGGTATACCTCGTTGGATCGCGTAATGAACAGCATCGACGCGGGCTCCTTTCTAAAACTGTTGCTGGATGTGGTGACATTTTTCCATGAGATCAAATACAATACGGTGCTTCCCGTCGAAACCGTGGTGCTGAATATCAACAGCATCTTTGTGGATCAGAAGGAATGTCGGGTGAAGCTGATCGTAATTCCTGTAAAGTCCCAGGTTTCCATCAGTGAGCGGGAACTGTATGAGAAAAATGTGATCTTCACGCTGGCGCAGCTGATGTACCAGTCCGTACATATCATGGATACCCAGATTCGGCAGTTCTATGATGACTGCCAGTCCGGCAACTTCCTTCTGGATGATCTGTATACCCGCATGCAGCTGGGGCGGTACGGGGAAGGATTCATCCGGTACACGACGGAGAACAACCGCCTGCTTGCGGTCCTGGAACCGGTCCAGGAGGATCTGGCAAAGATCAGCCTCTTTAAGGAACGAACCATCATCGGAAAGAGCCGGATCGGAAATGATGCGCGAATCGACCGTCAGGGCGTAAGCAGAAAGCACTGCGAGATCCTGTACAGAAACGGAGAATTCTACATCAAGGATCTGGGAAGCACGAACGGTACGAAGGTGAACGGGGTGAAGATCTTCGCGGATCAGTATGTATCCGTGAAGACGGATGACCGGATCGGGATCTCGGATGCGGTTTATCGATTTGTGGTTTGTTGATCTTAGCGAACGGACAGGAACAGGATATGACAAAAAAGAAT
Organism: Eubacterium sp.; assembly: GCA_024681515.1. Lineage (GTDB taxonomy): Bacteria > Bacillota > Clostridia > Lachnospirales > Lachnospiraceae > Eubacterium_Q. The sequence goes on from JAILAR010000146.1 coordinate 18,753, forward strand.
GTAGTTATCGTGGAAAGCGATGAGAATTATATATCGAGTCTGGAATTTCTTCTGGCCACGCGAGAGGAGAAAGGGATTTCTCTGGAGCTGATCACTTCGGTGGACTATTTGAAGGAATATCTTGCTGTATCCCGGCGGATCGATTGTCTGATCATTGACGAGAACCTGCTTTTCGATGCAGTGTCGCGGCAGCAGATCGGCTTTCTGTTTGTTCTGTCAGAACACGGAAACAGGAACGATCGCAATGCAGCGGCAGGAAATGTGGAATATGTAGATAAATACGCCAGCGTAAAGGAAATCTTCCACAGGATCATCGGAAAACTGGGGCTTCCGGCGGATGACCGGGTGAAATCCACGGAGAATGTGAAGAAGGAGACAACGACCATTGTTGTGAATTCCCAGCTCGGGGGGATCGGCAAAACCACTGTATCATTTGCACTGGCGATCCAGCTGTCGAAACTGAACAGGTCGGTGCTTTACATGAGCACGGATTTTTTGCAGAGAAACCATCACCTGGTGGGGATCCATGATTCCATGGGAGGAGATTTTGACCGCTCCATAAAAGCCAGGGACGGAATCTTTCTGAATTATCTGGATCAGATGGTGACGCATTTTACATTTGATTATCTGATGCCCTGGAACGGTTCCCGTGCCTCCATCGATCTGGATGAAAATGATTATCTCTACATGATCGAAGAGATCCGAAGGACGAAGCGGTATGACTTCATCATCATTGATACCGAGACGGGCCTTGATCTCTTTACACTGACCCTGATGTCAAAATGTGACCATATCCTGGAGATCATCGATCAGACCCGGTTTGCGAAGATGGCGAATCTTGAACTGAAAAAGGAACTCAGGACCTCGGAACGGGACAAGGTGACCTATATCTGTAATAAGTTCAATCACAGAAAGGACAACTACATCTCGGAGGAAGTGGTCGAATATGTGGAGGAGCGGACCATTGACCGAAACAACCTGCTCCGCGCACTGGAGGTGGCAGATCTTCTGAAAGTCACCGCCATGACCCTGGTATAGGGCGAGGAGTTTGGAATAAACAGGAGATTATTATGGCTAGGATCATTTTGGAAGTCCGCCTGCTGCAGAAGGCGGAGCATCATGATGTGGAGGTCAGTGATGAGATCACGGCCCATGAACTGGTGAAGGCGCTGAACGCAGCCTATGAGCTGGGGATCAATCTGACAGATATAGGAAAATGCTTCCTGCGTGCCGAGAATCCCATCGTATTGCTTAAGGGCAATCGACGGCTGTATGAATTCGGGGTGCATACGGGGACCATCATAAACGTAACATGATCGGGAATGCCGGCTGAAACGGACCGGCAATAACGAAGTCGCAATTATTAAATCACACAAATTGAATCACTGTGATTCAGACAGAAAAACTGGTAAAGATATGGGGACAGGAACAAAAGACAACTACAAACTGATCATTTTCGGAAACGGAATCTATCAGGAGATCGCGCTGGCTGATAAGTTTGAGCATGGAGTCGTGATCGGAACGACAGGAGAATCCAGGGTTCGCTTTGACCGGGAGGATTTCTTCTGTGATTTTGAGATCAGCATCAGCAGCAGTAACGGCTGGAATATCAGCTGTAATCATGATGTGTATTTCGATTCCGACAGTATTATCAAGGTTTATTCCAGGAAGCTGAACTCCCGGGATGAGATCGTGGTACGTTATGCCAGCAGTGATGCGGAGTTTCTTCGGATCTCCTTTGTTCCGGATTTTGACGGTGTGACCTCAGATTATGCCGGACGCGTACCGCTTGGAGAGGTATCCAACTTCTGTATCGGCGGACCGGATTTCTGCAGGATCCAGCTTAAGGGAGAACGGGTGGGAGATGATTATCTGACACTGACCCGGAATACGGATTCCTTTACGGTGAATATAAACAAGACCACCTACGGGGTGTTTCTGAACGGAATGGAAGTTCGGGATCCGGTATTTACCCTTGGGAATTTTGACTTCCTTGTTTTTGACGGATATAAGTTTTATTTTCGGGATATGGTGCTGTACATGGATTCTTCGGATCCGACCATCGTATCCAAGCTTACCAGGATAGTGGAGGCTGAATCCTCCACGGCTTTGCAGTATCCGAAATTTGTTAAAAACATAAGACTTCGGAACCGGATCGATGAGACACCCATCAAGGTGCTTCCTCCGGAAAAAAAGAAAGAGGAGGAGAAGGAGAATTTCCTTCTGACCCTTCTTCCGTCGGTTCTGATGTTGATGCTTATGCTGGTGCTTCGTTCCCAGATGGGTTCCAACGGGATGATGGCGATCTACATGGGAGGCATGATGGGTATGGGGATCGTGACCTCCGTCCTTACACATTTTGCCCAGAAAAAGAGAAATAAAAAAAATGAGCGGGAACGGGTAAAGAGTTACACTGCTTATATGAAAGACCGGGAGAAGGCAATCCAGGCTGCCAGGGAGAAGGAGCTTGCGGATCGAAAGCAGATCTATATCGACCCCCGGCAGGAGCTGGAGGAAGTAAGGTCCTTTGATTACCACCTGTTTGAAAAGGGAATGGAGGATGCGGATTTTCTGGAGATCAGGGTTGGTACCGGTCCGGTGCGTGCCGCACGGAAACTGAGTATTCAGGAGAAGGAATGCATAAGATCCGATGATCCGCTGGAGGATTACCCACAGAAGCTGCAGGATGCTTACGAGATGATCGAAAATGCGCCGATCACGCTGGATCTGAAGCGGGCCGGTGTTGTCGGGATCGTGGGCAGAAAGCCGGCGCTTTTTGATATGCTGAAAGTATTTACCCTGGAACTGTCCGTCAGGCATTTCTTTAAGGATGTGAAGCTTTTTTATCTCTTCCGGGAGGAGGAGCAGGCACAGTTTTCTTCCATCCGGTGGCTGCAGAATATCTATCTGGACGAGCAGTCCTCTATTCGAAATCTGATCTATGATAAAGAAGGTCAGAAGGGATTTCTCGAGATCCTTTTCAAGGAACTGTCAGAACGGGAATCCTACGGGGAACAGGCCATGGCCGGAAGACCCTATATTGTGGTTTTTGTATATGATTCCGAGGGATTTATGAATCATCCGGTATCCAATTTCCTGACAAAGGCGGCGGAGTATCGGACAGTGTTCCTGTTCTTCTCTGAAAATCGGGAGATGATCCCGGCAGAGGCCGGAAAAATGATGATCCTGGAGAGGGAGACGGAAGGACAGATCGATGGGGCACCGAGGGGACGTGGGGCTCTGATCGATGCAAGGGATCTGAACAATCGCGCGGAGTTCACCTACGACAGTATCACGGATCGCGAGATGGAAATGGTGAGCAGACGCCTGGGATGTGTCTATATCGACAGTGTCAACCTGGAGGGAACGCTCACCCGGAACATATCCCTTTACAGACTGCTGGATATTATCAGTGTCAATGATCTGAATCTGGAGGAACGTTGGAAAAAGTCGGAGGTCTATCGGTCCATGGCGGCTCCCATTGGTGTTCGCAGTGAGGATCGGATCGTTTCTCTGGATCTGAATGAGAAAGCACATGGACCTCACGGCCTGGTTGCAGGAACCACCGGTTCCGGAAAGTCGGAGATCTTGCAGACCTATATCCTCTCCATGGCAACGTTGTTCAGTCCGGAGGATGTGAGTTTTGTGATCATCGACTTTAAAGGCGGCGGTATGGCAAATCAGTTCCGAAGGCTGCCGCATCTGATCGGTACGATTACCAATATCGACGGGGAAGCGATCGATCGTTCTCTGGCATCCATTCATGCGGAGCTCCGGAAAAGGCAGGATTATTTCAAAGAATACAATGTAAACCATATCGATGCGTATATTAAGCTCTACAAGCAGAAGAAGGCGAAGGAACCGCTTCCGCATCTGATCCTTATCGTGGATGAATTTGCCGAGCTGAAAAATGATCAGCCGGAATTTATGCAGGAGCTGATCAGCGCCGCCCGGATCGGTCGAAGTCTGGGCGTTCATCTGATCCTTGCCACGCAGAAACCTGCGGGTGTGGTTAACGACCAGATATGGAGTAACTCAAGATTTAAACTTTGTCTGAAGGTACAGGATAAGAGCGACAGTAATGAGGTTCTGCACTCTCCGCTTGCTGCGGAGATCCGGGAACCCGGCCGTGCATACCTTCAGGTGGGAAATAATGAAATCTTTGAACTCTTTCAGTCTGCCTACAGCGGCGCGGATGTGGATAGTGAGAAATCCGGCATGGTTTCCGAATATTCTGTAAGTGAACTTGATCTGATGGGGCGCGGGACGGTAGTCTTTGAGCAGAAGGCGGAAAAGAAGAAGGAACGGGAAAGCGCGACACAGCTGGCGGCGCTGGTGGCATATATCCGGGATTACTGTGATACGGCCGGGATCCCGAAGGTACCGGATATCTGTCTTCCCGAGCTGCCCGTAAAGATTACGGAAGAGGAGGCGGAAAAGCTGCATGCGGAGCCGTCCGTAAAGCCCTGGGACGATGTGAAAGCGGTCATCGGTATCTATGATGATCCGGATCATCAGGAGCAGAAGGGGTACTGCCTGAATCTTTCCAAGGGGCATACCATGATCATCGGTTCGCCGCAGTTTGGTAAAACAAATGTACTGCAGCAGATCCTGCGCGGACTGCTGAGGACATACACACCGGAGCAGGTAAATGTCTTCATTCTGGATTATGCATCCATGTCTCTTCGGACGTTCCAGGAATCCGGAATGGTGGGTGGCGTGGTCACGCCTTCGGAAGATGACAAGATGAATCATTTCATCAAGCTTCTCCAAAGCGAATTCGCGCGAAGAAAGGATATTCTGGCTTCGGCAGAACTCAGCTCCTATGAGGCATACAGGGAATCCGGCAGGACAGATCTGCCGCATATACTGGTTATCATTGATAATTTCAACGGCCTGAAGGAAATGTATCTGCAAAGAGAAGATTTCCTGCTGCCAATGCTCAGGGAAGGCATTACCCTCGGAATCACATTTGTTGTAACGGATATTCAGACCTCCGGCATGGGCTTCAAGTATCTGTCTCTTTTCAGTAACCGTATAGCACTGTTCTGTAATGATGCTTCGGAGTATTCCGGAATATTCGGTTACTGCAAAAAGAAGCTGAAGAATCTTCCGGGCAGGAGCATCGTGGAACTCGACAAAAAGACCTATTACTGTCAGATATTCCTTGCCTTCTCCGGAGAGAAGGAGACGGATCGTGTCGCCGGAATGAAACGGTTTATCGAGGCGGAGAATCTGAGGTATGGAGAGAAAACGGCCCGACAGATCCCGGAAGTTCCGGAGCGTTTCACGACGGAGATGCTGGAACGTTACGAACAGGAGGGACTGGAGCAACAGGCGTACCGGCCGTATTTCGGAGTGGGATATACCTCCGCAGTACCGGAGACTCTGGCGATGAACGGTGGCGGTGTAATGGCTGTAGTGGGAGGAGAGGACGAAACGCGGACCCGATGGATCAGCAATCTTCTCTGGCAGCTGCTTCGGGACACTTCCCATCGCACGGAGATCAGCGTTGTGGACGATTACCGGCGTCTGTTTGCAAATCTGGAACCGTATATTCGGGAGAACGGACTGGATCAGTATCATTCCCTGAATTATAAAGCGGATACGGAAGGCTTGAAGGATCTTTTCGGTGAATTGGATGCATATGCAAAGGAAGTGCAGGAGAAACTAAGGACAGAGCCGGATCTGATCGGCAGACTGCCGCTGAAACTGGTGCTCCTGCAAAACAGAGAGGTATATGATCTGATCAACAAAGACCGTGGCATGTTGGAACAGTATAAGAACCTGATCGGAAAGTATCGGATGTTTCGTATTCTGCTGTTCTTTACGGACCTTGAAAATGTGAAACCTCCGTATTCGGGTGTGGATGTTCAGAAATCCATTATTGACAGCAAGAATATTCTGTTTCTGGAGAGCATGAGCAGATGGAAGGTGATCGATGTGTCGCCGATCCAGGCGCGACAGTTTGCAAAACCGCTGTCGAAGACCGAGGGACTGCTTTGCAGTGAAGATGGATTTGAAAGATATCGCCTTCTGGTATAAAATATGATGTAGTATTAAATTAAGTGATTTATGAGGGGAAACGTACTATGAAGATCGGAATGATTATAGCGATTGAGAGAGAACTGAAATCATTTTTGGAGAGCGGAGCAGAAATCACGGAGGAGCGCCTGCGGGGCAGCGTGATCTATCATACGCAAATGTACGGCCACGAGATCTCCGCGATGCAGTCCGGCTACGGGAAGATCGATGCGTCAGCGGCAACCCAGCTGCTGATCACCCACACGGACTGTGATCTGGTGATCAATTTCGGCGTGGCAGGGGCACTGATCCCGGGACTGAAGGTGGACGATCTGTTCCTGGTGGAGAAGGCCTGCAATTACGATTATGACGTGTCGCCTATCGATCCGGTGAAAAAGCATCAGTATGAAGAATATCCGGATGAATTCATTCCGCTGGATGCAAAGCTGCGGGAGATGGTGCTGGAGAAGTATCCGTCGGTTCGTACCGTGACGGTGGCCAGCGGTGACCGCTTCGTGGATCAGAAGGAGGATAAGGAGAATCTGGCGGCTCTCGGATGTCAGATCTGTGACATGGAGATCGCAGCCATCGCGCGGATCTGTCTGAAGAACGAAGCAAAGTGCCTGTCCATCAAATGCATCAGCGATACCTATGAAGGCGATGGCGGCGATTTCAATACCAACGTGATCAAAAGTGCAGAGAAGGCGTTCGCGCTTCTTCACGCCGTGCTTCAGGTGCTGTAAAACGGAGGATACATTGTTGAGTAATCAGAACGACCAGGCACGTCTGCCGGCGGTCATTTTCGATATGGACGGAGTGATCTTTGCCACGGAGCAGCTGTACATCGACTGCTGTAAGGCGGTGAAGGACAAGTACCATATGGGAACAGACGAGGATGTGGAAGCGCTGTGTTTCCGGTGCATCGGGATCACAAGCGCCATGACGCGGAAAAACATCCTGGATACCTACGGGGAGGATTTTCCCATTGATGCGTATTTTGCGGATTCCTCGAGGCTCTTCAAGGAGCGGTTTGGAGACGGAAAGCATCTGATCAAACCCGGGGTGGAGGAGGTTTTTGAATATCTGAAAGGTTCGGGGATCCGAACAGCGCTGGCTTCTTCCACAAGGACCGTAACTCTGTCTGACGAACTGAAGCGGGCAGGATTGTTTTCGAATTTTGATGTGATCGTAGGCGGGGATCAGGTGACACGGAGCAAGCCGGAGCCGGATATCTTCCTTCGGGCAGCGGAGCTGCTGGGAGAAGAACCGGAGAACTGTTTCGTGATCGAGGATTCCTATAACGGGATCCGGGCGGCACATACGGCAGGTATGCATCCCATAATGATACCGGATCTGCTTCCGCCGACAGAGGAAATGCGCGAGAAAGCAGATGTGATCCTGAGCTCCCTTACGGAGGTGAGCGGGTATCTGCAAACCCGGAAGTTTTAATGCGCTGAATGAAAAAGGATCGGCCGTACAGGAAAAAGTAAAGAAGTGGAAGCCTGCCGGCACATGGGGGTTGCCATGCGCAGCGCAGGAGTATGACCACAGAGGGACAAATATATGACCAGATGGAGAAGAAGTATATTCAGTTCCATATTTGATGCCATGGATGCATATAACGAGCATCAGGCGGCTGCTCAGGAACGGGAAAGTATCTATCAGGCGACCATGAGCCGGCAGTATGGATACGGGTATCCGAATCAGGGCGCGTATCCCCCGGGCATGCAGGGAGGACCGGGTATGCCCTACGGACCGGGCATGCAAGGCGGGTCGAGTATGGCGCCGGATATCAATACGGCAGTAGCCATCAGCAAATCGCTGGAATATGCAAATGAGATCAATAACCGAAGGAACAGTGTGTATCCGTCGGAGGCCATGGTGCGCCTTCCGGAGCGTCTGCAGGGGGATTACCTGACCTTCCTGGGGTACCTGCATGATCCCGAGAGTGCGGATCCGATCCGACAGGTAGCCATGGTAAATGAATTGCTGGGCGTGAATCTCACGACGCAGCAGTTTTTTCAGTATCGAAATGCAAATAGTCTGAATCCTCAGATTCTGGAGAAGGTACCGCCGTCACTGATGTATTTTGTCAGGGATGACAAGGCGGGGAATTCGGGAACGGCCAGCTCCGGGATGTCCATGTCCCGGTTTCTGGTGAACACCTTCCGGGATCTTGGACTGGAATACATCGCGTTTGGCGGTATCAGCAATGACGAGATCCAAAAGCTCACGGATTATATCAATATGCTGAACGATTACCTGAAGAAACACGGTCTCTATTTTACCCAGGATCCGTATCGGAGAGGCGGGAAGGGAGATCCGACTTTCGGGATTCCGGGAGCAAAGAGCGACGTGCCGGATGCAGGCGTGGATCTGTCGAAGGCAGCCACTTATTTTGAAGATGATCCGCCGCAGCCGGAGGCTCCCTGGTGCATGCCGGGAAGTCCGTATCCGGATGCAGAGGATGTACGCCCGGGCGGCATCGATATGCCGAGTAAGAAATCCGGAGTCAACATGCAGGGCAGAAATCCCGGATCAGGCAGAACGTCATCTGATCCCGGCCGGGGCAGCGGATATTCCGGAGGGACCTCCGGAGCCCGCACAGAGATCAGAAGGAAGCCGGAGGAAGAAAGGCCTATGGGCCGGCTGGAACGCCTTCGGGCGGAAGCTTCCCATTATCCGCAGCCGGAGCAGTATTCCGCAGATCGGGAACTGGATGAGCTGATGGATGAACTGGACCGACTGATCGGTCTGGCGGGCGTGAAAAAGAATCTGAACAATCTGATCAACGTGATCCGGATCCGGAAGATCCGTGAGGATATGGGACTGTCCCAGACAGGCATGTCCCTGCATCTGGTCTTCTCCGGCAATCCGGGAACCGGTAAAACGACGGTGGCTCGTCTGCTGGCAAAGATCTACAAGGCACTGGGTGTTGTCAGCGAGGGACAGCTGGTGGAAGTGGACCGCGCCGGACTGGTGGAAGGTTATGTGGGGCAGACCGCACAGAAGACACAGGAAGTGATCGACAAGGCGCTGGGCGGCGTGCTCTTTATCGATGAGGCGTACACACTGACCAACAACAAAGACAGCGGTGATTACGGGCAGGAGGCAGTGGATACCCTCCTGAAACGTATGGAGGACGACCGGGATAAGTTCGTGGTGATCGTTGCCGGTTACACAGAGCCCATGGAGGAATTCCTGGAATCCAATCCGGGTCTTCGTTCCCGTTTCAGTAAGTTCATCGAATTCGAGGATTACTCGGAGGAGGAGCTGTATACGATCTTTCTTTCCATGTGTGAGGCACAGGATTATCACGTGACGGAGGATGCGAAGGAGATCCTGAAGGCTCATTTCCGGAGGATCGTGGAAGAAAAGGATGATAACTTCGCCAATGCACGTGAGGTGCGGAATTTCTTTGAACGTTGCATCGAGCGGCAGGCCAACCGTCTGGTGGACTGCGATAATATCGATCGTACGGAGATCATGACCTTCACCGCAGAGGATGTCCGGGAATGAAAAGCCTGATAAAAGAAAAACAGACAGAAAAAAACAGATTGTGAAATGTCTGTAAGTGTAATATAATGACATTTGGTTAGCAATGACGTACGGAACCCATGGATTCCGCCGTCGTTCATGCGACGTAGTCCGAAGGATCGGGTGTGTCGCGACATATACATATCAATTTCATTTAAATGGAGGTAGGCGTATGTTAACATCAGCTACAGAAATGCTGAAGAAGGCAGTAGAAGGCGGCTATGCAGTCGCTCAGTTCAACATCAACAACCTGGAGTGGACCAAGTCCATCCTGCTGGAGTGCCAGGAACTGCAGACACCGGTCATCCTTGGTGTATCTGAGGGCGCAGGCAAGTACATGACAGGCTTCAAGACCGTATCCGCTATGGTTAAGGCTATGGATGAGTCTCTGGGTATCACTGTTCCGGTTGCACTGCATCTGGATCACGGCTCCTACGAAGGCGCTAAGGCCTGCATCGAGGCAGGTTTCACATCCATCATGTTTGATGGTTCCTCCCTTCCGCTGGAAGAGAACATTGAGAAGACCAAGGAACTGGTAGCGATCTGCAAGGAGAAGGGTATCTCTCTGGAGGCAGAGGTCGGCGGTATCGGCGGTGAGGAAGACGGCGTTACTTCCGCAGGCGAGTGTGCTGATCCGGAAGAGTGCGCAGCTGTGAACGCTCTTGGCGTAACCATGCTGGCTTGCGGTATCGGTAACATTCACGGAAAGTATCCGGCAAACTGGGCAGGTCTGTCCTTCGACACCCTGGCAGCTGTTAAGGAGAAGGTCGGCGATACTCCGCTGGTACTTCACGGTGGTTCCGGTATCCCGGATGATCAGATCAAGAAAGCCATCTCCATGGGCGTTGCAAAGGTAAATGTAAATACCGAGTGCCAGTTGGTATTCGCAGCTGCAACACGGAAGTACATCGAAGAAGGCAAGGATCAGCAGGGCAAGGGTTACGATCCGCGTAAGCTGCTGGCTCCGGGCGCTCAGGCAATCCGTGATGAAGTTAAGGATCGTGTAGCCGTATTCGGTTCCGCAAACAAGGCGTGAGTTCGTTCTTTAATTAAAGCGGTAAAAGATTGATAATAAGGCGGTTTCCTGTTTCGGAAGCCGTCTTTTTTATGCGCTCCGTTCGTGCCAAATCGACGCCATTCGTGCCAAAATGACTTTTTATGCCAGCCTTTTGCGGGAAGTGCCAGAAGGATTGAAATTTGTTTTGAAGTGTGTAAAATAAGCAACTGTAAACACATCACGGAGCGCTTTGGAAGCGCAGTATCGAATGGAGGTAAAGGATGATGAAGAAAGTAACTAAGAAACTGGCACTTGTACTGGTAGCTGCAATGGTTATGGGCATGTGCCTCGTAGGATGCGGCAGTGTTGAGAAGGATGTTCTCGGCGACTGGATGGTAGATACCGTCAACGGAACGGCGATCGGTGAGTATGCAGCAGCTGCTGGCGTTGCTGAAGACCAGATGCAGATGAACTTCAAGATCGAGTCCAAGAAGGTTACACAGACCGGTGTCAACGGTAGCACTGAGTATGAGCCGAAGTTCAGAACAGACGGTGTTGAGCTTCACAAGGACGGCACACATCAGGCAAATCTGCTCTGGGACAAGGATTCCAAGGTTCTGTCCCTGGACATCAACGGTGCTAAGTATGTATTCAAGAAGGGTTCCTACACCTTCGGTTCCGCAGCTCAGCCGAGCGGCGGCGAAGAAGGCGGCGCTGAGCAGGGCGGCGCAGAAGAAGGCGGTGCTGAAGAGGGCGGCGCAGAAGAAGGCGCTGAGGAGTAATCCCAAAGTCAGCAAAGTGTAAGACGGATACATAAATACAGGCTGAAACATGAAGCAAGACAGGTGCGGAGCCGATCGTTCCACACCTGTCTCGCTCGTTATCAAAATCAATAATAACAAAGAAATCAAGAAGGAGATAAGCAGATGCGTAAGGGAAGGCTTTTCAGAAAGAGACTGGCTGCATCCGTACTGGCAGGAACTATGGCGCTTGGTATGGTGGCCTGCGGATCCTCAGATACATCTACGGAAACACAGCAGAATGTGACTCAGGCGGACACAGAGGTGGAGACAGATGTCGACGTTGACACGGAAGAAGACGACACATCGTCGGATACCAAATCGGCATCGGAGGTAACGCCGATGACCATGTCCGTGAATAAGGATTCCGGCGAGATGACGATCAATCGTCCCGAGCTTGCGGGAACGCCCATGGGCGAGGAAGGAACATGGACTATCTTCCTGTGGCTGTGCGGTTCCGATCTGGAGTCCGGCGGTGAAGAGGGAAGCGGCGGTGGCGCTGCCGTGAGCGATCTCTCAGAGATGGCTCAGGCAACCCAGAGCGATAAGGTTCGTTTCGTGGTTCAGACCGGTGGTGCAAGCCGCTGGAACTATGATTCCATCGATCCTTCCAAATCCCAGCGTTTCGTCATCGAAGCAGGGGACATTAAAGAAGTGTACTCCGGGGATCAGGTCAGCATGGGTGATCCTTCTGCACTGCAGGAGTATCTGTCCTGGGGTCTGGAGAATTATGCCGCTGACAACATGGGTCTGATCTTCTGGGATCACGGTAACGGATCCATTTACGGTGTCTGCTTCGATGAGCAGAACTCCAATGACTCTCTGACACTTCGTGAGATCAATGATGCGCTGCTCAGCACATCCCAGTTCATGACAGAGAAGTGGGAGTTCATCGGCTTCGATGCATGCCTTATGGGTAACATCGAGGGCGCAAATATACTTGCAAACTATGCAAAGTACATGTACGGTTCTGAGGAACTGGAGCCGGGTGCCGGCTGGAACTATACGCAGATCGGAAATTTCCTGGCTGAGAATCCTACAGCCGACGGTGCGGAACTGGGTAAGGTAGTCTGTGACTCCTTCCTGCAGGGTTGCATCGATGCAGGAGATTCCAACTGCTGTACACTGGCGGTTACGGATCTGTCGAAGCTGAATGACGTGATCACGGCATACAATACATTTGCCAAGGATATCTATGAGAAGGGCGAGGATGCAGAGTCTCTGTCCACCATGATCCGTATGCTTCACAGCGCAGAGAACTTCGGTTCCAACAATGACAATGAAGGTTACTCCAACATGCTGGATCTGGCAGGTGTTGTAGATGCCTGCAGCGGATATTCCGAGAACAGCGCAGCAGTGGTGCAGGCCATCAATGATGCCATCGTTTACAAGATCCAGGGTGGTGATCATCCGAATGCATGCGGACTGTCCGTATACTATCCTCTGTCGGTTCGTGGTTCTGAGGAACTGAAGACCTTCAATGATATCTGCATCAGTCCGTACTATATGTCCTTCATCGATCGTCAGGACTTCAGTGCTTCCTATTACAGCAATGACGAGAACAACCAGCAGGCAGAGCAGCAGTCCGACTATTACAAGGACGAGAACACGGGAACCAGCTATTTCACACAGGACGGAGAGCAGTACTGCTGCGACGCTAACGGTCAGTATTACAAGTACAATTCCGAATCCGAGGAGTGGGAGCAGGTTGACGGTGAAGGCCTGGATGCATCTCAGTATGAGTATTGTTCTTCCAATCAGGCCAGCGGAAATTACAGCGACGAAGAGCTGTATGATTCCGACGGAAACTGGAATTACAACTCCGATTACGATTACGATCAGACGACTAAGAGCTTTAAGACCAAGCGGTCGACAACAAAGCATTTTGATTATGCGGAAAGCTATGAGAAGAGCGGCGAAAGCAAGCACATCAAGTTCCTGCAGAAGCCGGGTATGGATAAGGAAGGCGTATTCCGTTTCACACTGACCAAGTATTCTCTGGATCATACCGCAGATGTTTATGCAAATGTATATCAGGTGATCGGCGATAATGAAGTGATGATGCTGGGTGATACCTACGATGTAGAGTGTGACTGGGAGAAGGGTACCTTCCGGGATCAGTTCGACGGCTACTGGCTGTCCCTGCCGGATGGTCAGAATCTGGCTACCGTCATCGTTGACAAGAATGAGGAATATGTGGTTTACACATCTCCCATCATGCTGAACGGTAAGGAGACCAACCTCCGCATCCGCCAGATCCTGGAAACCGGTGAGATTCAGATCGAGGGAGCATGGGACGGCTTTGCAGAGAGCGGTGCAGCTTCCAGAGAGTTCAAGAAGCTGAAAGACGGCGATGTGATCATTCCGCTGTACCAGAGTTTCACACTGGATGACAAGATGACAGAGACTGCATATCAGGGTGCGGAATACACCGTCAGCGGTAATCTGGAGATCTCTTACAGTGTCATGGAAGAGGGCGATTTCTTCTACGCATTCATCATCGAAGATATGTACAGTGATTATCTGATGACTGACCTGACAGCGTTCAATGTAGACGCAAACGGACAGGTATCTTTCTACGTAGAATAATTAGGAGGTTTCTTATGGGATTTTTTGATAAGTTTAAAAGTTCGGGCAGCAGCACCGAACCGAAGGCGAAAAGCTCGGGTATGGGATTTGCCAGCGTGGCAAATGTAAAGCAGTTTACGAACGAGGATCTTCTGGAAAAGCTTTCCGGGATCACCGTAAGCTTCGGAACTCCGATCATGGGAGATATCAACGGAACACAGTCTGTTATGTATAAGAAGGTGACTGAGGAGCATGATATCTTTGTCCGTGTGGATAAGGACAAGATCATTATGGGCAAGATCGGTACCGATGGCGTCAGTGCTGCTTCCAGTGCATTCAGCGCAGGCCTGGACATGATGTTCGGCGGAAAGAGCAAAGATACTGCTACTGCAGACAGAGCCGTGGATGAACTCATGCGTGTGGTTCAGAAGCTTGAGAGCGGTGAAGAGGTTTCCCGGTCTGCGGTAGCTGAACCGGCAAATACCGCAACCGGGGAAGCCGAAGCACTGTTTATGAAGCAGAAGCTGACCATTGCCAATAAGTTCGATATCTTTGATCAAAGTGAAGCGACGGTCTATCATGTTGAAGGAGGTCTGACAGGACTGGGCTTCTCCGTTCAGAGAAACGGAGAGGAGGTTCTGAAGATCAACAAGAAGATGGTGGCGGTTATGCCGTCGTATACCATTGTGAAGGATAAGGTTGAGATCGGAAAACTGAAGAAGAAAATGAAGTTCACGGCCCCGGAGGTTACAGGAACGATCAACGGTCAGGAACTGACCATTCGCGGGGATCTTCTGGGATATGATTTCGATATTCAGGTAGGAGGCACAACCATCGGTCATATTGATAAGGATATGGCTCATTGGACCGATTGCTTCCGGATCCAGATCCTGGATTCGAGTCAGAGAGACCTGATGGTTGCCATGGCGATCATCTGCGACAATGTTGTGGATCAGGATAATAACAGGTAATTCGAAGAATAGTTTTTTTAATAGCTTTATTAATAAGCCTTCTTAATTGTGATTACTTCTTCATAATTCTTTACCACCAGGGGATTGTTTCACCGCCGCTTGGGCGATGGGGCAATCCCCAATTTTGCGCGATACGGCCGGAGAGGCTTTCTTTATGGATATCTCCAGCATCTGGAAAGCGAGGGGTTCATCATCAACGCATAGAATTCTCATGGTTAGCTCCTTTATTTGTTTATTCCGTGCTATTTCCAATATAATCCGAAAGCAGGAAAAATGACAAGATAATTTCCGACGCAGATCCGGTCGTGTCGGAGAATCGTCGGATTTCGGCGACTTCTGCGCCGTGTTATAATGTGAGAACAACGTAAGGGCAGAGTGGGACGTGCTCACGTCGTTTTTTGAATGGGGGTCAAAATGGATACTTATTTATCGAATGATGAACTTAATGGACTGATCATTAAAATAAAAGCAGGTGATAATACTGCATTGTTCATATCTCTGTCAGGCAGAAGGATATAGTTGCAGCGCTCTTCTGCGAGTTCAAGAAAACGATCCAAAAGCTTAGTCAGTTCGTGCTCAGGAAGATATGCATCCCGGTCATCTGCAAGGAGTTTCAGATAATGATCCGGATCTTCCCTGTCCTTGGCACGCTTATAAAACTTCATATCATATTTGCGGTTCAGACAATCCGCTACCCACTTGATGGGAGTCCAGGCGCTCATCAAGGTATCGGCTCTGAGATCACCGCCGAAATATAAGCAGTCAAGATCGTTTTTCCGTCTCCATTCATCGCCGCTTCCTTTCAGAGCCTTCATCCAGTAGAGACAGAAATTTCTCAAGTGATCATCGGTATACAGGTCTCCAAGGTACTCTTTCATCATGTTTTTTGTTTCTTTCATGGCATTTCTCCTTTTTTATTATTTTAAAGAACTTCCTGTCAGAAATTCTTTTCACATATATTATGGATTTTTTTATCTTCAATATTTTGAAGATGGGGGGTATTTTTGAAAATTTTTTTATCCTCTCTCAGCAAGAAGACCCCCTCCTCTGAGGTGGGGGATGAATTGCGCACAAATTTACTGAATGTTCACATGACAATTACATGAAAATGTGCTAGAATATAATCAGTCGAATTTTTCTATAGAGGTATAATATATATGGATTTAGACAACAATGCACATTCAGTATTTTTGCTTCACTATCATCTTGTTCTGGTTGTAAAGTATCGGAGAAGAGTTTTCAATAAATCAATATCAAACAGGGCGAAAGAGATATTTGAGTATAT
>JAILAR010000155.1 GCA_024681515.1 Eubacterium sp.
GGTAGATGCATATGGAAACACAGTCTATACAGCTGAATTCAGTGATTCCAAATTTACCACTCAACGTAGAACTGTATGTAACCCGGATAATGTTGTGAATAGTTGGGATTTTGAGACAGACCCTGCCAATGAAGGCTGGACACTCGAAGGACTTGTATGGGAGAATCCATCGTCCGATCTGATAGGTAGAAGCGGTGAGGGGTGTATTTCTGTTTCCGATGACGGTTTACTTGATAAGAACCCTTCGATTAAGAAAGTGTTTTCTGCGGAGTCTCCCAAAGTTACCTTACCAGAACATGCAATTTTATCATTTTGGGCCGCTGGAGGAATGAATGCTAATAGAGGCGTTCCTTTTCAGGTGTTGATATCTGAGAATAACAAGGATTATAAAGTCGTTTGGGATAGCGGTAATTTTAACTATCTGTCCTATGTTTATGATGGCTACCATAATTCCTTTGAAGGTGTGTATCCTACCGGAATTGATCAAAAACAATATGTGATCGATTTATCGGAGTATTCTGGAAAAACTGTAAATATTAAAATTGTATCGGATGTATATACGGGTGTTGGAGAACCCCTCCAATCGTATGACTATACAATGTATTTGGGATTTAAGGCATTGTTTGATGAATTTGAGATTCATGGTGATCCAAGCGTAGGATGGATTAAGAATTCTGATGGTAAGTGGCTTTATAATGACGAAACAGGAACACCTGTCACCGGCTGGCAGGAAATCAGTAACAAATGGTACTATTTCGATAAGTCAGGTATCATGCAGACCGGTTGGCAGAAGATCGGTAAGAAATGGTATTTCTTCAATAATTCCGGTATCATGCAGACCGGTTGGAAGAAGTCCGGTGGTAAGTGGTATTATCTGGATCCGACGTCAGGCCAGATGGTTACTGGTTGGAAGCAGATCAGCAATAAATGGTATTACTTCAAGACAAGCGGTATCATGGCTGCGAAGGAATACTGCAAGGGTTACTGGTTGAATGCAGACGGAACCTGGACCTATAAGGCGAAGGCAAGCTGGAAGAAGAATTCCAAAGGATGGTGGTACGGTGATACGGCAGGCTGGTATGCAAAGAACCAGACGCTGACCATTGATGATAAGAGTTACACCTTTGACAAGAATGGATATTGTACAAATCCGTAAGTACAAAAACTAATACGAGGCAAGGAACACGACCGTTCCTTGCCTCTTTTCATCATATCGTTGATTCATAATCAGTTCAAATTCATGGTATTATCAATATCCTGTACAATTTCCATATTACCTGACTGATGTCTGTCATACAGATGCTTTGAAAGATTGATCATTGCGACAATCTCCATAAGCAACAGTGCGGTATTCCCGGGATAATACTCTCCAAAGTAGATGATCCCAGCCAGGCTTAATGATTCAAGCGCTACGGTGAGTGTGCTTTGCTGCTTCAAAAGCCGATTCAGTAGCAGGTACATCCCAACTGCGACTGTGCAAATCATCACCGGAAGCAGAAGCAGGCAGATCCAGCGCACAACAGGAGAGAATCCCTCCGGTTGAAGCAGTGCGCCAATCCATATTCGCGCGATCCAGTCTGCGGCCGGTTCCAACAGTATCCTGAGATCCGTCCAGATTACAGGATGATAAGTGGATGAAGCAAATAGAAATGCCGTGACCAGCCCGTAGGAGAGATGCTCCCTGCGCTGGGAAGCAAGCCGTTCTCGCGTCAATTCAGCCCGTTCGGCCTCCACCCGCAAGATTGCCTCCTGTTTGGCTTTTCTTTCCTTCTGTGCCAGCGTAAGAGCCTCCAGACGGCGCCTTTCAGTTTCCTGTTGGCAACGACCTGCTTCTTCTACTGCACGAACTGAGGACATATCCACCTGACGCCTGAGATGTGCTGTTTCTGATGCCATTCTGTCATACTTTTCCTGCAACTCATCGTTACAGTTCAAGATAGCTCTCACTTCGTCTCGTGTGAGGATGCCAGCGTTGTTCCTCAGATCGTCGTTGCTCTGCTGCAGCGATTGATTGTCCTTCTGCAACTTCGACATTTCCTCTTGCTGCCTGGATATGCAGGAGGTCAGCTTCTGCCTCTCGGATTGATGCTTCTGCTGCATTTCTTTCATCCCGGTCTTCAGCGTCGATACTTCCGAGGAAAGCGCGGATATCCGCTGCTGCTGCACCGAGTTGTCTTTCTTCAGGCGCTCGTTCTCGTCCTGGATTTCCTCCATGAGACTGAGCAGATCGTCTGGATTTAAGTCGTTCCATTCGTTCATGGCGTTCCTCCCTCTTTTTCTGAATTACTGCTTTAAGCTTTCCAATTCTGCTATCTGTCTCGCCAATCGTTTGTTCTGTCCGTTCAATGTCTCGTTTAAGATTAGCTGTTCTTCCAAATCGTGCTTCAGCTTCAGATTTTCTTCCTCCGCTTCCCTGAGCAGTTGTGACAGTTCCTCGATATCCGTCTGCTGTCTTTCCAGCATATCCATCATTTCTTCCTGGCTCTCTATCAGATCCAGCACTTCCTGTAAGGTTCTTAAATCTTCCAAGTATATCCCTCGCTTTCTCCACGATGGTCGTGGCAATGTCCTTCGCTACCTGTCGGATATGGGCTAAAACAGAGTTGTACTCCCGGATGTCCCGGTTGATCTGGCACCGATCCGCCACAAGTCCGTCCTGTTCCATCTTTCGGGCCGTATAGCCCTCATGAATCTCCGGCGTTCTTTCGATTCCCTGCCTTTTGAAGCTACGGTGATCCAGATGAATATCATACCCATGCTCAGCGGCTCTCCGGTTGATTGCCTCACAGCAGGAGGATCTCCAGAACTCCACCATCTCCTTTCGGTCCCAGCCGGTAGCATCCACCCTTTCTCTTTTCCAGATCCGACGGCCGTTTTTATCTGTCTTTTGCATACCGGTTTCATCCGTTTCCGGAATCCGGATACCAAACCTGTCCGGGTTATTTTTATCCGCCCACCAGTTTGGGTCCGTCCGGTCAATGATCCTGTTCCCGTCGGCGTCCGTCCGGAACACATATTCCTTTTTCTCCTTCTCGCCCCAGGAGCCGTTCTCTTTGAATGGTCTCGTGGTAACCATGAAATCAAAATGATGGTTCCCCGGTTCCCAGTGGATACCGCCGTCAAAACACATTCCCTGCTCCGTGAAGATCCGAGCCACATCATAGAACAATTCTCTGGCCTGCTCTTTGGTAAACTCGTTCGGGATTGCCAGATCGAACTGTCTCGCAAACCGCGCGTCCGATGCCTTCTCGATCTTTTCCACCGCATTCCAGAGCACCTCCCGGTTTCGAAATGCAGCAGGAGCATTTTTACAGAGAACCGTATCTGTGAAGATCACATCCTTCTTTCTTGAAAAATCATGCGTCAGCCCGGTTCTCTCATTCAGTAACTTTTCTGCCGATACATATGCTGCGGCCGCAACGGAGGAGCGTCCCCGTGCTTTACCGACCACACGGCAATTCATGTGGAAAAACTTCATTCTGCATCCTCCCTTCCGTGATGCTGTTTTGCTGTAGATTCCAACTCTTTGGGGAGCCGCTCCGTTTTGGTGAGTCAGGTGTCGAGAGGGCGGAGCCCTTTCGTGCCGTCCGCAAGGAGTTTGCCGAACGTCTTCGGCAAACCAACCGCGGAGCGGTTGCCCCTCGGAGAGCGCGCTTACATCGGGACGACCGAAGGTTGTCCGTAAGTGCGCACTTAGCAAGCTAAGTGATTTTAAAAATTCTCCTGCGAGCCGTCAGTTTCCGCGTTGTCACGGTTCATTGCCCGCGTGAAATACTTCCCGTTGCGTTCCTGCATTTGCAGAAAACTGAGAAGCCTTACCTTGTCCGAATCGCTGAACTCACGGCCCAAAACAGATTCCACGGTGGCACCGATCTCAATCAGCCGTCGCGTGCGTTTTTTTCGCTCATCAGCCTTCGCCCGGCGCTGAAGATCCTTTTCCTGTTCCTTCAGTTGGCTACGGCGTTTTTGCAGTTCTGCAATTCGTTCTTCATAACTTCTGGTTGCCATAAGCTTCACCTCCCTCCGTGATCAGCGGCGATGTTCTTCATCGCCAGTTCTTCGATCAGATCCAGATCCGCCGCAAGAGAACCCTGCAAAAAAGGTGCGGCCTTTCGCGCAGGTTTATCCGTCTGTGCCCCAGAGCCGGGATCATCTTCTCCATAGAAATCGTGGTTCACCTCGGCCTGGATCGAGGTTTCACTCGTCAGCGTTGCGTTATAAAGTGTAGTCAGCAGATGATTCTTTACGCTGATGATGGGTTTTGTGTTCCGGGCCAGGGATTCCAGCACATACTCGATATGTCCGCGTCCGAGTCGGTCATACCGGGCAAGGACAAGCTCACGGGGCTTGTTCTCCCTCCCAATCCGTATCGTGTTTTTTTTCGACAGATACACATCCACCAGAAGGTCGATGATCTCGTCAATCTGTTCCTTCCGGGTTCTGTGGAAGCTGAGAAGCGATACATAGTCGATCTGAGCCCTGATCTGTTCCTGTAATGCATGCATACGATCAATCCATCCATCAGATCGGGATGCTGAGGTGTCGTCCTCCGGCTCCAGCCCGGATAGATAGATAAGATCAGTATCACTATTATCAGTCTTATTAATATCAGTATTATTAGAGTCGGCTTTTCCGACCTCTTGAAGTCGGGTTTCCCGACCTCCTGAAGTCGGGTTTTCCGACTTCTTGAAGTCGACTTTTCCGACTTCTGTGGATTTATGCGGGTTTTCAGCCTTTTTCGGCCCTTTCGTGTCATCTGTTTCATCATTTTTCGGGCCATTTTCCGGTCCATGCTCGTCATCGGGCGCCCCGTCCCCGGTTCCGCTGGCAAAATTCTTAACAAAAATGATATCAGGCTTCCCGAGTCCACGCTTTACTCGCTCGATCAGCCCGATACCTTTCCTGGAATCCAGCTCTGCCAGAGCGTTGATCGCCTTATCCCGGCCCCAGCCGAGATCCTCCCGGATCTGCTCGATGGTATAGATGATGAACACATGATCATTCTCATCAATCCACCCGTTGCGGGCGGAGAGCCCCATACGGTCCAGAAGGAGTCCATACAGGATCTTCGCAGCGTCAGACAGGGCTGAGAAACGCTTGTCCTTGACTAACTGCTTCGGAATTCTGTAGAATGAGAACTGATCCGACTCATGTCCCTTATAGAATTCGAAATACGTTGTATTCCTCATGTTCGTTCTCCTTTCCGAGAACGGCCGTGTACTAATTTGTATACTAATTCGCCCTGAAATCAGCCGTTTCAAGGCGGGAAAATGCGTATTCTTTTACTGATAATTACTGGGAAAAAGCATGGTGAAAAATACCTGGAATAGAATCCTGAAATGCTCCGAAAACCCCATAGAATAAGGAGGTTAGAACGAAAAAAGACTCCGGCATTACTGCCGAAGCCTCTCGCTGGGGTACAAGGATTCGAACCTTGAAATGACGGAGTCAGAG
>JAILAR010000170.1 GCA_024681515.1 Eubacterium sp.
GATGAGCCCATCGGAAATCTGGACAGCAAGAACGGAACAAAGCTGATGGAGCTTTTCCGGAAGATCAACCGTGAATACGGCAAAACCATCATTCAGGTAACTCATTCCGAAGACTCCGCCCAATACGGAACCAAGCTGATCCGTATCTTTGACGGCGAGATCACCTCTTACAAGGCATTTGCAAAAAAAGCCATATAAGCAAAAAACCGTAACCGCATGGTCATCTTCCGGCGGTTACGGTTTTTCTCTTTAGTTCTGTCTCTTTTGTTCTGTCTCCTTAGTTCTGTCCGGTTTATCCTGTCCCGGCAGCTCTAATCGCTACGCTTACTCTCTCCCGTAGCATAATCGATCACTATGCCCGGCTGGACATTATAGCAATACACGCAAAAGCATATGCCCTGTCCCTTATCCTCGACCGAATACGCCTCGATCAGTACGCCTCTGGCCACAAGCTCATCCCCCTCATAATCCGGGGTCACCCGGTATAAAACATGATGATCATTTTGATCCAGATACCCGGCAACCTTTTCCTCAAAGGGCAGCATCCCCTCCGTATTCAGATACCGGGTGCCGGTGATCAGATTCTTTTCATTGGCATTCTCGGCCGTAAGGCAATATGCGATCAGGTGACACCGGTTGTATAGATAGGGCGGACTCGAATCAACGATTCCCTCATACTTGGCCTGCACCCAGCCGCTTGGTCTTATGCTCCCAATCTGTCCCCTCTCCTCCGTCGGCATCAGTGTTCTGTCGATACATGCATAGGCCGTGCCGCACCTGCCGAGAGCGTCCGGTTCGCTATAGGACTCAAAGGTTTCCGCGGCCTTTTCCTCCTCGGTGAAATACGGCCGGTTATCATTCACTTCAACATAAGGGCTTCCCGCAAATGCCGGAACCCGGCTTTCCTCCTTAGGCGTCTCTTCTCCTTTCCCTTTGCGAAGGATGAAGAGGTAAAGGCATACAGCCGCAGCAAGAAGAAGCACTGCAATACAGATCGCTATCACCTTTTTCCGGCTTTTTCTACGCCTTTCTTCCCTTTGTATTCTTGTGATATACGCCACGGCTTCCTGTCCCTTATCCAGACTAACCTATTTTTCCAGGGCTGTCTTCAAGCCTTCGGAGGACAGCTCCAGAGTCTTTCCATTCTCAACCTTGATAATTGTTTTCTTCACACTTTCCGCATCCTTTAACAGTTCATCCAGTGCTCCGTCCGCGGTAACATCCACCCATTTGCCGTCCATGTAGATCAGCCTGGTCACCGTTCCGAAAGCATCCGTCTTCTCCAGATGAACCGCATATTCTCCTTCTCCAACAACCGTTTTGAACTGCCCGTCGATGGCTGAGGGCCAGCTTGTCGCATCCGCTCCCTCTTTGATCATATTCTCAAGAGATATTTTGATCTGGTTTTCGTTCAGTACACTGAGGAAATCGTAGTTCATGGTAACCTTACCCATTCCCTCGGGGATCTTATCCGACATCTTATGGCTTGCAATACCTGTAGTTTCGATCGCCGCATTCAGAACATCCGCATACTTATCCAAACCGGTCTGCTGAAGACTCCAGGGCAGGATCTTTGCGATCTCCGGATAATCGGTCCGCGGGGTGATGGCCATAGCCACATTTAACCACAGATACATCTGTTCGTCCGTAGACATTCCGGCTTCATGCAGCTTATAGGAAATGTAATTCAGGAGGGAAGAGTTCGTATGGACTCCGCCATAATCATTATTTTCTGTTGCGATAACGACCGCAGGCATATAGTAACGGTCTCCGACGTACTCCGGCTGCTCACCCTTATGGGGCTCCTTCATATCACGTAGGAAGATCTTGGAGTTTTCTCCAATGACCCAGGGCGTCGTTCCATCGTCATTAAAACCGATCTCCACCAGATTACCGACAATATCACTGAGTGCCTCATTGATGGCACCGTAATCGTTAAGATAAAGATTTTCCGTCATAAAGGAACCGGTAATACAGTGGGTATATTCATGTGCCATGACATCCACACAGTCGCCCAAAGGAAGATCTCCGCAGAATCCAAAGACCTGGAAGCCTCGTTCGAAGCCCTGATACCAGGCATTCTGTGAGGATTTTCCATCGGCCTGTACGGCATCCATCAAAAGCAGGATGTGGGTTCCGATGCCGTCGGCACCCTCCCAGTTATACTTTTCAAAATAATCGTAGATCCTGATCATGTTATAATAAATGAGCAGCTTATGATTATTAAAGGAATTATCCACCGCTGTTGTTGGCGTAAGCGTTTGATTGGACATAAAATCCACAAAATCCGCACAGAGGATCTTCCTCTTGGCATCTGCCAGGATATATTTTCCTTCCGTAGTCTTGATCACCGGAATGCTAACCTGTTCCTTCTTTCCGCTGACATGGGTCAGCTCTCCTGTCCAGGTTTCCGAGGTCCCGGAATCAAAGGCAAAACCGCTCACCGAGCCGGCCTTTGCTTCGTTCGAACCCTTTTCCTGTACCGGGATGGAATAAAGATATTCGCCCAGCATGGATACATAATTAGCTTTATAAGCCGTATCATAGGCATTATCAGAGGTCTGTGTATAAACCACCCATGCGTAGGTCATTACCTCAACTCCCTTTCCCATGGGCAGAAGGGTCACTTCCGAAGAACCCTTAACCACCGTCAGACCCCCGTCAACGGACTTTTCCACGATGGCTTCCGCCTGTTCCTCGGACAAGCCCCATTCCTCTGCGTTCGGAGTCTTCACATTCGGAAGGATCGCGCTGGTAAGACCGACTGCTTTTCCGTCCTTCCCTACGATCAGCTTGACCGATGCTCCGTGAACCTTAACATCACCGGAAAACTGACTGAAGGTATAGTAGGTCAGATCCGCATCCGTGGGACGGATCGTTTCCGCCTGCAGCACCGTAGTACTGTCACCCCCGATCTTATCCATAACCCCCTGGATCACCTTTAAGGCGTCATTCTCATCCTTGATCACCTCATCGGATATATTTTCCGACAGAAATGTATTGACGATTCCCTCTCCGGTTATGGCGGAAGGATCGTACTTATGCTCAGCCTGTCCGTTCGAATTTGTACTGCTTTCCGAACTGTTTCCGCAGGCTGTGGCCAGTGCCAGCATTCCCGTCAGTAAAAATGCCGTGATCACTCTGGTTACTTTTCCAACTTTCATCGAAAGACCTCCTAATTTGCATTTCCCGCTAATGTATCACAAAATGATTCATTTGTAAAGTGCTAAAAACGAACGGAATCATATACCTCATGAAGTTCCTTCACGCCCTGATCCTTAAGTGCCTCACGATAGCAGGACTGGAAGATATAAAAGGTATTTTCAACCTTTACCACTAAGGCTTCCCCGATCATGTCCACCTTTTCCCCCTCCTTGGTGCTTGAGGTATAGGTGCAGGTATAGGTATAAGCCTTTTTCCCGGCCAGCGTTATTTCCTCAACCTTGCTGAAGGTGTAGCCCAGCTCCGGATGCTCATTTGCCGTAGCCTTGGTTCTCTTCAGGATGGAATTGATCATATCCTTTGCATTGAGAAGCTTGGAGGCAAGCCATCCGGACTTAACCCAGCTTGCGCTGATCAGAACATGATCCTCCTCATTAAGGATATTCCACATAGGAGCCTGACCCCTGCATACCGTCATTTCCTGTACCTCGGCTCTGGACAAGTCCTTAAACCCATCGGGGATAGTAAGATTCATTCTTTCATTTAATACGACATTCTTCATGGCTTTTTCCTCCTGATCTTATATACTATGTTAGCCTTTCGGCTGCTTTTTCTTTTCATCGGTACCAATATAGCACAGACTTTGTCACAGAAGTGTCACACGGAGCCAGTCTCATCCCGGTCACACTTTCCCTTCGTTCTTTACCCCCTGATCAAAAGCTAATTCCTCTTGACCGGAACCAGCCCCTGATCCGCCTAAAACCGGTCAAGCAGAGGGTTATTCTTATATTTCTCATACCCCTTCAGGAAGGCATCATTCATCCGGCTGATATATTCCTTACGCTGGTCCTCCCGGATCATTCCCGAAAATGTCACACCGGCCATACCCCTCAGCAACACATAAAAATGCAGAGCCTCCTCGATCTCACCGATCACATTGGGATCAGCCGTTCCCGCGTACTCACGGATAAAGAAATCCCACATCCGTTTTGCCTGACCTCCGGTAATTCCTATATTTTTCTCGGCACCCTCCGGCTGGTCGGAAACGATCATCATGATCTGATATGTAGCCAGCAGATCGATCACCGGATGACCCACCGCCGAATCCCCCATACCGATCAGCATGATCTCGTCATCGACCAGCATGATATTCCCGGGGTGATAGTCGCCATGGATAAAAGTATCCCTGGGTGGGATACTGTCAATCACAAGGCGCATACCGTCAATGGTTTCTATCGGATAATAACCGCTCAGCTCCACGATATCCGCCCACCGGTGAAGACTTAATCTGGCATCCTGCATCTCGCCCCCTTCAAACTTCATCGAATGGAGCTTTTTCAGCAGCCGTCCCATACGGACGGCATACTCCTCAAGCCTGCCGGGACACGCCTTGACATTTTCCCCCATCGTTTTGGCATTGATCATCTCATAGACCAGACCATACCGGTCACCCACGGTCACGATATCGAAGGAAATAGCTGTAGGAATCCCCCGGACAAAAGCCCTCTTTGCCGATTCCTTCTCCCTGCGGATCTTCTCGATGGAAATGCTCCAGGGATTATATACCTTCAGGATCTGCTCATCATTTAAGCGATAAACATCCCCGTTCTGTCCGGCACTGATCTTCTCCAACCCTTCAATACTAAGCTCTCTCATTCCTGCCCGCTTTCACCAAATACCGGTCCCTGCTTCATCAGGACAACATATTATCTTTTAGGTCGTATTTTACCATGAAAACCACGGCCGGGCAAATACGGGCTTTATCCGGCCATTCCGCTGAAGCCCCCTATCCCGGAGAAGGTAAGAGCGCTGATGGATGGCAGGTGAGAGACGTGCCGTCAGGTCCGTCTTCGCTCGATTCCCTTCTTTTTATAGTAGGCATCCTTAGCCGCATACATTCTTTTATCCGCCATGTCGGCTATCTCTTCCACGGACTTTCCCTCTGCCTCTGCCCAGAGGACATAACCATAGGAAACGGAAATGGATTTCACCAGCTTACCCTGCCATTTTCCGATCTCTTTATCGAAATCATGGCACAGGACCTTGATCAGATCTTCGTCCGCGTGAACGATCCCTACGAATTCATCCCCGCCGTTTCTGTAGATCCTTCCATGCTTTGCATATACCTGCCGCATGCATTCCGCCGCACCGGTAAGCAGTTCATCTCCGGCTTCATGTCCGAGCGTATCATTCACTGTTTTTAACCCGTTCACATCAAAAGAGATATAGGCAAGATCCTTATCCTCCTCGTCATTCTCGATCCCGGTCACATCAGTATTATAAGCTCTCCGGTTAAAGCATCCGGTCATTTCATCAAGGTGGGATTTCTCATAGAGGCTTTCGGCGATCTTCTTTTCCTCATCGATGATCTGCATCGTAATGATCGCTTTTACCGGTATACCGTTCTCTTCCTCAAGGGCAATAAAGGACATACGGATCCATCCGACATTTTTCCCCAGAAGCTCCATGGAAATGATCTTCTTGCCCGTCATTCGCTCGGCAACCGTGTTTATATCCGTAAATTCAAGCCCCCGCTCCAGGTATTCGTCACTCATGGTAGCCTTCATGATCCCCACCATGATCTGATCCGCTTTTCCGTTTTTATTCTCCCCCATAACCTCTTTCACCTGGTTTTTGGCGGAATACTCCATGACCGTATTCTTTTTCAGGTCGACCACATGAAGGCTGTAATAGATCTCCTTGACATGTGAGTACTTGATGGTAGCGATCTTCCGTTTACCGAAATTCTCTCTGACATAACGATCATAGCAATAAATATATGCGCCTTTAGTCGTTTCCTTCAGATCATATTTCTGACCAATGTACTTGTCATAGAGCTCATTTAGTGTGATCCTCTCAGCAGCTCTCGGATCCAGCCCGTCCTCGATCTCTCGAAGGATCTTTTTTTCTCTTGCCCTCAGGTCCGCTAAGTTTTTTTCATAGATCGTATGCCTCTCGCCTTTCAAGTTGGTATATGAGAATGCA
>JAILAR010000172.1 GCA_024681515.1 Eubacterium sp.
GAGCAGGGCGGCAATGTTACACATACCTTTCCGTCCACGATCTCCGCCGGCAGATCCCTGATCACCACATCCTCCGCATGACCGAAATCGTTGTGGGCGTGTACCTCTCCCGTCAGGATCCGTGCAGATACGGTGGAAAGCTTTGCATCCGCGGAAGACAGTGTGATCCTTGCCTCTTCCTTCAAGGAACAATTTGCCACGGTAGTAAGGAGCTTCCCATCCTTTACGGATGTGGAGTAGGAAAGCATGGGAAGGTCGGTTCCCTCCATGGTCACATTCTCCAGATGGCTGTAGATCAGCTCCGCCCCCTGATGCTCCTTGAAAAGATCGAACACATGGTAGGTCGGTGTCTTAACCAGCTTTTCTCCTTCGGTGAGGATCACGGCCTGCAGTACATTTACCACCTGGGCAATGTTGGCCATCCGCACCCGGTCACTGTGCCGGTTGAAAATGTTCAGATAAAGTGCCGCCACCACCGCGTCCCGCATGGTGTTCTGCTGATAGAGGAAGCCGGGATTCGTGCCCTCCTCCACGTCGTACCAGCAGCCCCACTCGTCCACGAACAGAGCGATCTTCTTCTCCGGGTCGTGCCGGTTCATGATCTCACAGTGCCGTGTGATCACTTCATCAATGGGCAGGGTCTTCGCCAGCGTCTCGTAATAATCCTCCTCCGTGAAATGCACCGCACTCCCCTTATGATCCCAGTCGTGGGGGATCGTGTAATAGTGCAGGGAAATGCCCTGTACATGCTGGGATTTCAGACTGTTCATCAACGTTTCCGTCCAGTTATAGTCGCCGCCGCTGGGACCGCAGGCCACCTTGAACAGTTCGTTTCCGCTGAAATTATGGCAGAAGGACTGATAGCGTTTGTACTCATTCGCATAGAACTGCGGGCACATGTTCCCACCGCAGCCCCAGTTCTCATTACCGACACCAAGGTACTTCACCCTCCAGGGCTTCTCGCGGCCGTTCTGTCTCCGAAGGTTCGCCATGGGAGACACGCCGTCGAAGGTCATATATTCCACCCACTGGGACAGCTCCTCCACGGTACCGCTGCCCAGATTCCCCGCGATGTACGGCTCGCACCCTACCTGCTCGCAGAGATCCAGAAACTCATGGGTTCCGAAGGAATTGTCTTCCGTCACTCCGCCCCAGTTGGTATTCACCAGCTTCTTCCGATCCTTCTTCGGGCCGATGCCATCCTTCCAATGATACTCATCCGCGAAGCATCCGCCGGGCCAGCGCAGTACCGGCACACGGATTGCTTTAAAGGCTTCCACGATATCCGTACGGATCCCCCGGACATTCGGGATCTCTGAATCCTCGCCCACATAGATTCCGCCGTAGATACACCGTCCCAGATGCTCGGAGAAATGTCCGTAGATCTCCGGACTGATACGGCTCCGGCGATCTGCCGGATTGATGAACAGTTTAAATTCTTTCATTTGCACCCCCATACAATAACTTCTGCGGCCGCTTCATATAGCCGATTCTATTTATTCAACCACTGAATCCCATCCCCGCTGCATTACTTGTACAGCGCCATGATCCAGCTGCCGTCGATGGCATTGATGTACACCTCTCCGATCTCGCCGTTACTCGTGGCATGGAATCGCCATGCAGGTACCAGCGTCGCTTCATTCGGTTTTTCATCGGAATATGCCGGATAGTAAAGGAAATCCACCGTATTAATATCCAGCTTCGATCCGTTGATCTTGGAAGTATCGAAGTTCTCCTGCAGACCACGCTGGAACGCATCCATCACCTTGTCGAAGGGAAGCAGTTCCACATTATCGGCCAGCACGGATTCGATCTCAAACTCGAGGGTCACGGAAAAGCCCATGACACCCTTATCCGTTACAGCGAACATGCCGTTGTTGCACATGGAGTAGCCGGAGCCCGCGTGGCCCATATCGTATTCCACAAAGTAGCCATCCCGGATGGCACCCTCCAGCGTCGCTGAACTCTCGGAATCCTCCGTCAGGAAAACGATCTCCTGCTTGGTTGCATTTCCGGTCTCTTCGCCCTTTGTAAGCTTCAGATCCTCCGGATCGATATCCACCTGCAGCATATCCTTCGCAAAGGTCTTCACCTTCGTGAGCAGTTCCTCATCGCTGCTTACGGTGCGGTTCGGCCGGTCACTCATGACATTCAGGACGATGGCCTTGCCCCAGATCTCATAATTCTCACCGTTCAGATGGTTCTGGATGCTATAATACTCTTTGCATTCCGGCGCACCGATGGCATCTCCCGGATTCTTGGGGCTCATGATGATCTGTCGCATGTATCCGCCGGCCAGAACGATCACCATCTGGCATTCTACATCGTTGAAGTAGCCCTCGTATGTGTGATAGGTATAATCCTTTTCATCCACCCAGGCCGATACCGCATCCGTCTCCCTTTTCTGATTAAGATCCATTCCGCTGTACGCCATGCACATATCCACGACTTCCGGGACATCTCCATTTGCCTCGGAGATCTCCCCATGCAGTTCCTTCGCACTGTCGCCGAATATCCGCTTTACCGTCTCTTTCTCATATTCCGGATCATCCGTCAGCATCTTTAACTGATAGGAATGGGGTTTATCCGTATCCCGGAGCAAGGATTTGATGCTGATATTTACCGGTTTCTTATCCAGAGCAAATGTACTTTCCCAGATGGGCTCTCCGTCCAGCTGCACCGGTGGCAGCGCGGGAAGTTTCCCCTGTGATGTCCCGGCAGAGGTGGTCCCTTCCGTGTCCTCCGTGCCATCCTGCGTATCGGCTCCGGTCTCTCCTTCACCCGCAGTGTCGGAGGATCGTTCTACCGAAGTCTTCTGCGTGGATGTCCCGCCGTAATCCGTCACTGTCTCCGGCTGACTGCCGCAGGCCGAAAGGCAGAGTGCAAGACCAAGGCCCAAGATTACAAGCTTACGTTTCATTTTTAATATCCTTTCTTCAATACCGGATCGTTTGTAAGATCTTCTGTAACTCTTACTGCTCAACCGGAGTAGATTTCGTGCTGATCATTTCGTAAATCATGGGTTTCAACCCCCATTATTCATGTCCGCGGTATATCGGATGTCGATCAGGCTTCCGTCCATGGCATTCACGATGGCACATCCGATCTCGAATCCGTTGCTGTACAGCGAGATCATCCAAGCCGGCGCAAATGTCACTTCTCCCTTCTTATCCGGTGAAGGAATGGGATAATACGAAAGCTCCGCATAATTAACGGTAAGGGAGTTTCCCGTCACCTTTGTCATATCCAGATTTTCGGTCACTCCGTTTTTGAAGGAAGCCATGGCATTTTCAAAAGACAGGAGGGCCACATTATCCGACAGCTTCTCTTCAAAATCGTAATTCATATAGATCTCAGCTCCCACAACACCGTCATCCGTCACCCAGAGGGAACCGATATTGGAGCTGGAGGTTTCAAAGACCACCTCGTAGGGCAGCCCGGACAGATAGTAAGAGAGATGTGCCTGATATCCGTTCATCACCGCACGCCCCAGAGAATTCTCGGAGACGGTTGTCGTGTCCACGAATACCAGTTCTCTCCTGCCGGCCTGTGATTCATCGAACGTGATCAAACCATCCGGCGAATCTCCGTATGCGGTCCAGGTCCTTTCGAATGCAATGGTGTCATCCGGAAGATTCACCTTCAGCTTATCACGGACAAAATTCTGCGCAGCCGCCAGCTGCGTACTCTCCTCATCCTTCGCCCGGTTGTTCGGATCCTCCAAAAGCTCCGTGGAAAGTTCATAATCTCGTGTACGATCGTTAGGATCCACGACATGTACGATTCCGTTATCCGCGATCACTACCTTCGAGCATTCCGGCCTTCCCACCAGATCCCCGGGATTCTTCGGATACAGAACGATCATCTGCGAATCCTCACGAAAACCGATCACCAGCTGGTAATCAATGTCGTTATATTTTCCTTCATAGGTATGATAGAAGTAATCTCCCACGTCTTCCCAGCCGGAGCAGTCCGGAACGCCCTGACTGTTCTCCGTACCTGCGGAATCCGGATAAAGCTCACAGTAAGCGCCATAGCAAACACCCTGTATCCGTTCAGAATCTCCCTTCGTCTGACTCAGGGTCCTCTTTACTTCCGTGGCCGTGTCCCCGAATATGGTCTGCACCACTTCCGCTTCCGGAATCCGCTTCGCCTCCGGGGTCTTTGCCAGGAAGGAGGGCAGCGCCGAAATGTCCGGCACTTCATACTGCACATCCACGGTCACCGGAAGCTTTCCGATGCTGAAGGCATCCTGCCAGGTCACCTTCTCGCCTCCCAGCTTCTCCCGCAGAGACTGGTTGCTCTTTGCCTCCGCAGAGGCGATGGCCGCATCCCGGTCCAGCTGACCGCCATTTCCCTCTGTGCTCTCACCGGTACTTCCCTCTGTACCGCTCTGTCCGCTTCC
The DNA here is from genome assembly GCA_024681515.1 of Eubacterium sp. GTDB lineage: Bacteria > Bacillota > Clostridia > Lachnospirales > Lachnospiraceae > Eubacterium_Q. The sequence continues at coordinate 4,406 of JAILAR010000172.1, forward strand.
TTCCGAACCGGTCTCCGATTTACTCTCGGCCGAGGTACTGCCGGCAGTGTCTCCGCCGTAACCGGTGATCCGTTCCGGATCCTTCGTCCCACAGCCCGAAAGCGCCAGTCCCATACAAAGAAGAGCCGCGATCACTGATGCGCGGGTTCTGTATTTTATTATTTTAAGTATCTTATTCTTCATCTTGGATACTCCTTATACATTAACATGTTTCTCGTCCGACGTTATACACACTATAAAACGTAATTGTATACGAAATGTATCCAAATCATAAAATTCGAAATTATTTTCCGAAATCCATAGAAATATCAACATCAATAGAATAAGGGTATTTCTGATTTTGATATAAGAAAGTCTGTCATCATGAGCTCGAAGATTGAAATCTCTCGATTCGACGAACACGATTCCTCGTCGTTTCTCATAATGACAGACCGTAGTCTCACTCTGACAATGAACTGTAATATTTTTCCAGCTTCGGACGCGCCGCCACGTAGTAGGGTTCCAGCTTCTTGTCGAACTGGGTGCCCATGCCTTCCATGATGATCCTGTCCGCCTGCTCGAAGGACATGCTCTCCTTGTATACGCGCTTGCTGACCAATGCATCGTAAACGTCGGCGATGGCCATGATGCGGGCCTCCAGTGGGATCTCCAGCCCCTTCAGACCCTTCGGATAACCGGAACCGTCCCACCGCTCGTGGTGGTAGGTTGCCACATTTTCGGCGATCTTCCGGAAATACTCATCGTCCGTGCCTTCCAGCACCTGATGAACGATCCTGCCGCCCTCCGCGGCATGGGCCTTCATTTTCTCATATTCCCAGTCCTCAAAGCGTCCGGGTTTCTGCAGGATGGCGTCCGGTACGGCAATCTTTCCCAGATCATGCATGGGGGCCGCCTTGATGATGGCCCGTCGGAATTCCCGGGTCAGATGAAGCCGGTTGGTCTTCATGATCTCATCCACCAGGATCCGCACTCCGGCACTGGTACGTTTGATGTGACCACCGGTAGAATTGTCCCGGCTTTCAACCATGGTCGCAAGACTGAGGATCAGGTTGTCATGCATTTCCGCGATGTGTGCGGTCTTCTCTTCCACCTCTTCCTGCAGCTTGGTATTGAACCGGTTCACCATGGCGATGTATTCCTGGTTCTTTGTATCATCCGTGATAAAGATCCGGTAACCACGTTTCTTCTTTCCGTCATAAAGATAATCCACATCGAAGATGTAGGTATGCCCGTCTCTGGAATAGAAGGAGGTATCATTTTCCTCATTCTCAATAAAGGACAGCAGCCGGTTCATGGCCTGCTCCGCAAGGAAAGGCGTCTCCTCCGACGGAGAATCCACCTTCACTTCCTTCAGCTCCGGGAAGAAATTCTTTACGGCATCATTTCCTCCAAGGAAATGAAACTTGAAGTCAAAGGACAGGAATCCGGTCTCTCCCGCCTGGTTCAGTGAATCCAGATGGGTTTCGGACACGTCATACAGACAGGTCTTGTTCACGATCAGCAGGAAGAAGAGCTGCGCAAAAAGATAGGACACCGGCACCAGGTTCACAGAGAACGGGATCATCTTCCCCACGGTATAAGCCAGCAGGGAGATGCCCTCCGGGATCGCCATCAGGGCGATGGTCCTGTTGGATACATCATTTTTCTTCTTATAGCTGTAGACCAGTGCCCAAATACTGATCAGGAAGTACACGCCCAGCATGACGTAGAACAGGGTATGCATAAACCCGTAGCTCTTGATCAGAGTACCTGCCCCATTCTCCTGCTTAAAGTCCAGAGTCGTATAGAAATAAGGCATCCATCCGGCCGTCAGCACCGATGCGTAAATGGCAAAGGTGATCAAGAAGAACGACACCCGCGTGGCCTTGGGAAGTTTCATATTACACTGATCCAGGATACACATCATGATGAAGAGCATCAGGAAACATCCGCCCAGATAGGTAATGTCATTTGCGATCACGGCTTCTGACAGGTTCGTGGAAATAGCCAGCAGAAGAAATCCCAGATTCGAGATCGGGATGAACGTGAACATCAGTGTAAAATGCACGTCAAAATGCCTGTGCCATATAAATACGTACGCAAGCGTCAGTGCCAGTGATATTCCAAGTGTAACCGCATAGTAAGTAACTATCATTCCATCGTTTCCTGTCTGTATTACTTCCTGTCTTCTGTATTTCCGTCTGTGGTTTCGTCCGTTCCGACATCATTTGCAGATTGAGTGACTGTTTGGCCTTCAGCAGCTGCCTGGTTCGCGTCAGTTTTTGATGCTGCCGTCTCCTCGGGCTTTGCCTCGCTCTTTGCTTCGTTCTTTGCTTCGTTCTTTGCTTCGTTCTTTGCTTCGTTCTCGAACTTCTTGTGGATATTATCGATGTCCTCAGTGGTTCCGCCGCCCTGATCGTCCTCTGCACGGAACTCGCCCTTCTCCACCAGCCGCAGGAACGCGTCCACCACATCTGCGGTAAGCTGGGTTCCCGCAACCTCCTTGATGATGGAGACTGCCTTCTCAAAATTCATCCGCTTCCGGTACGGACGATCGGAATACATGGCATCAAAGGTATCCGCCACGGCAATGATCTGTGCCACTCGCGGGATCTCATCACCCTTCACACCCTTGGGATAACCCTTGCCGTCCGGACGCTCATGGTGATAGCCCGCACCGATGGCCAGCTCCGGCATGATACTGATATCCTTCAGTACTCGATAGCCCTGAGAGGGATGGGACTTGATGATCTTGAACTCCTCGTCCGTCAGCTTACCCGGCTTGTTCAGCACTTCCGGCGGGATCGCGATCTTGCCGATATCATGCAGCAACGCGATATTGTAATAATTCTCCACGGTCTCCTCGTCGTAGCCCAGTTCCTTCGTCAGCATGGCAGTATATTCCGCCACACGGGTGGAATGACCATTGGTGTATTTGTCCTTCATATCGATGGTCTTCGCAAAGGCTTCGATCATCTCACGGATGAAGATCTTGTTCTCCGCCGCTTTTCTATTCAGTTTTCTGAGTCGGCGCTGGATATACAGGAACACGATCAATGCCAGGAGCAGCACGCCCAGGATGATGGCCAGCACACGGAACCAGGTCTTCTCAAAAGTAGACTTGGTCTTCGTGATCTTCACCGACATTTCCTTGCTTCCGTGTCCGAACGCATCACTGATCTGCATCACAAACCGATATTCGCCGCCGGACAGGTTCGTGTAATCGATGGGTTCCAGATCACTCCGGTTCACAGTGACCGAACCCTGGTCAAAGCCCTCCAGATGGTAAGTTACCTGCGGATTCAACAGTGAATACGTATAAATGTAGCTGTAAATGGTCACTCTCTTGGTATCCGCCGGAACCGTGATGGAACCGTCCTCCGCAGCATGGATCAGTACCCCGTCTGCTTCCACGTAGGGCACCGCCATCTTGATGTCCTGCACATCCAGTGCAGGCTCTTCGATATTGACCTTCGCAACACCTGTGCTGCCGGCGATATACAAGGTTCCGCTTGCAGTAAGATCACTGTAGGAATTTGCGGTGGTCACCACCGGAACTCCGTTATCCCGGTTATAGAATACCGGGGAAATGTCTTCATTCTTCAGAAGCTCGTCCGCATCTACCACATAGATACCGTTACTGCTGAGCACCCATACTTCGCCCTTACTGTTCCAGTACAGGTCAAAATTGTTGGAGTAAGGGAACTTCCGGATCGTGGTGATCTTATAATCCGGCGTCATATACGCAAGCGAATTGCTGGTAACGATCCAGAACACATTTCGCACGGTATCCTTCTTGATCCGCATGATGATGCCCGAAGTAAGTCCCGAATCAACACTGTACTTCGACACCTTCTTATCACTGATGACATAGATCCCGTCTCCGTCGGAACCCACGATCATATCTCCGTTATCCGCTTCGCTGACAGTCAGGATCTCGGTATTGTTCAGGCCGGAGGTGTCGTCATAGACCTCTTCCACTTTGCCGTCCCGCAGAATGGCAAGGCCGCCGCTGCAGGCTACCATGATGGAACCGTCCGCACGCTCACAGACCGTCCGCGCCCGATTGGAGGGCAGACCGGACTCCTTCGTGTAGCAGGTTACATTTCCGTGGTCATACAGTACCAGCCCACAGTCACTGTAGGTTCCGATCCACAGCCGGTCCTTGCTGTCCCGGATGATGGAACGGATCCGGCAGCCGGACAGCAGCTCCACCAGGTCGGTCTTCTGCGTCAGTTCCTCCGATGCGGCGGTTACACTCTGCAACGGGTAAGACTTGATCTCACGCACCCCGCCGAGGATGGTCAGACCCGTATCGGTTCCGATAAAAAGCTGATCCATCAATGTACAGGTGGAATTCACCACCGCCGACGGCAGACCGTACCACTCATAAATGTCCGTGAACCGGTTCTGCACGATCTTCATCACGCCCTGCCTGCGGGAGGTAAACCAGAGGTTGCCCTCATAATCCGTCAGCATATGGTCGATGGAATTGTTCATGGGGATATTTTTGATCTGGGTAAACTTTCCGTCCTGCAGATAGCCCACACCGTTGCTGGTGCAGATCCAGATCTGATCCTTGAAATGCTCGATGGAATTCACATAGGTGAACGGAGCGATGCTGATATCCGTCCGGTCCGTGATGCCGTTCTCCAGCTTGCCGTGGACCACCAGCTGATCCTCGGTTCCGAGATAGACATAACCCTCTCTCTCCGGATCCGGAAGCACCGTGATGATGAGTCCTGTGCCCAGCTTCGAGCTGTCATAGAATCCGGTGACCTTTCCGTCCTTCATGGTAAATACGTCCCCGTTCATGGTCTCTCCATAGATCACGCCGTCCTGCGCTATACGGAGCTCACAGATATACTCATCATTGATCTGGGACTCATTCAAAGCATGGAGCGTACCGTCTGTTTCGATCACACCCATACCGTCCGTAGTTGCAACATAGATCCGCCCCTCGGGATCCTCCGTAAAGGAACGGATGGAACGGGAGGTCAGCCCCTCGCTGTTCTCCAGCATGCGGATCTGGCCCTTCTCCATAACGCCCACGCCGTTATCATTGGTTCCGATCCACAGCCGGTCCTTACTGTCCACATACAGGCTTACCACACTGGTGATACCGGTAGTGGAATCGATACGCTCAAATTTGCTGCCGTCATACCGGATCAGACCACTGTAGCTGCCGATCCAGAGAAAGCCCTCACGGGTTTCGGCGATGGCATTTGCCTCCGAAGTGGGGAGGCCGTTGGTGTTGTCGTAAAGGACAGCGGAAAAGCCGGCACCCTTGCCGGTGGGATCCACCTTGATCTCCTCATTTTCATCTCCGGATATGGTTTCGGCGTAGGATATATCCGTTCCCACGCTGCCCAATGGACCCATGGTCGTCCCCGCAAAACCAAAAAGAAACGCAAGAGCAAGACATGCACGTCGCATGCCCCGTCCGGCGTTCCTGTAGAATTTCATACCCTGTTTATTCTTCATATGTCTTCACCCCTCGAACGATCGTACCCTCGAATTTTAGAGATCATCAAACATACTCATACAGAGTATAGTTTACCACAATCCAGGCCTCGAAACAAGGCGAGAAGGGAAGAACGCCGAAATCCCCGCTTCAGGGATTCCGGCGTTCTTTGGTGCGGAGACGGAGGGATTCGAACCCTCGTGCCGGTTGCCCGGCAAACTGATTTCGAGTCAGCCCCGTTATGACCACTTCGATACGTCTCCATATAAGCGTCGGATTTCCGACGCTGAATCAGTTTATCAGATTTTGGACTTCACTTCAAGAAGATTTTTCAATACTTTACGTTCTTTGCCAGCGGAAGTTCCAGAAGTTCCGGATTCTCCATCAGTTTCTTCAGCAGCTTCATGGTCTTCCCATAGTAATACCCATCGGCGATCCGTTCATCGATGGTAAGACTCAGTTCCATCTCCTTCCGAAGCGTCATATACGCTTCATTGTCGCAGCGTTTCGGAACCATGAGCGGCATAATATAATGCATGGAATCGATATTCCGGATCACTCTTCCGTCTCTTCTGTCCCCAAATCTTCTTCTCATTTTACACCCCATTATATGATGATAGGGTCAAAAGGTCCAAGCGATGCGCCTCAGCGGTCGCTTGAAACCTTAATTGACCCGCAAAACACTCACGTCCACCGGTGATCATCCCCGTCTTCCCAGCTTCCAGTCATCTGCCGGATGTTCTGTAAGGAACTCTTCCATCACCCGGAACGCCCGCTCCGAGAGCTCGCCGGTCTTCTCGGCTTTCACAATCTCCGGCGGGATGGTCCCCAGAATATCCAGATGGATATGGATCGGCCGGAACGTAAATGCTCTTCGGAAGATATGATCAGAGTTCCGGATCGCCGACATCACGATCTGACAGCCCGCATCCTTTGCGATTTTGAAGGCACCGCTCCGGAACGGAAGCAGCGGATCATGACTCTTATTCTCCCAGCCTTCCGGATAGATTCCGTAGTTCGCATAGCCGCTTTTTATATTCTCCGCCGCCTTCTTGATGGATTTGATGGCACTCTTCGGATTCTCACGATCCAGCGGCAGGCAGCCCACTGCTGCGATATACCGTCCCACAAACGGGATCTTCAGATTCTCCTGCTTGGAAATAAATGCGATATCATATTTTTTCAGATAGATCAGTCCCACCAGCGGATCGAAGATACTCCGATGGTTGCTCACCAGCAGATACGGTTCGCTTTCCGGCATGTGTTCGAGTCCATGCAGATGAACCCGGATATGCAGTGTCTTCATAAACATCAGTGTCGTCTCAAAGCCCATAAACCGATAGAATCCGTGAATACTCTTCGGCAGGTTGTTCACATTGATGGTAAGGCTGACAACCGCGAAAACCAGAACCTGAAGTACGAAGAGCGCCAGATAGATCAGTAAGGCATAGAGCAGGAAGAGTCCTGCGCCGGCAAAAAAATTCTGCACATCCGACCTGTAAACGATCCATCCGCTCCCCAGAAGACCGATTCCAAGATAAATATAGAAAAACATAGAACCCCTTTTCCGTTTCCCATACGATAAACAAATAACTGTGATCCCTCGCTTCGCGCAAGGCTATCCCGTGGCTTATTGTATCGCACTCCCCAGGATAACTCAACAACGGATTGCAGGATTCAGAGATTTTTCACGGCGCCTCACACCGCCGCGTTGCCATTTCCCGGTAGATTCTACCGCACATCAAAAACCAGTCGCCTATAATAGCTATCGAAGCTAAACAATTTAGCAGAAAGAGAGGTGGCCTGATCATGCCGACAGCGAAAACAACTGTAAAAAAAGAACCTGCGAACTTCTACGAAGATAACTACATCCCCTACCGAAAATGCGAATCGGGCAGTCGGATCCTGAGGAACCCTTCAGAGATCTACAATTATCTTCTGAAAAAAGTCTATAAACAGGATCCCTACTGCCAGGATGCAGCCATGATCCTCTGGAATCACTGCCGAGGTATCACCTCCCGCAATTATGTCTGCGGACCTGCCGGTTCCGGAAAAACCTATGTCTGGCAGTGCCTGCAGGAAATCTATCCGAAGATCATCATCGTGGACGCATCCACGATCACGGCCGACGGATGGCGCGGTGAAAACAAGGCTACCACCTTTCTCAGTCAGGTAGACCCCGCCGATCCCGACGTGATCGTCGTCTTCGACGAATTTGACAAGCTGGTATGCCCCCGGTACACCTCCGGAGGGGACAATGTTTCTGCCGCGATCCAGTCCGAATTCCTGAAACTGATCGAGGGAAAGGCCCTCGAAATCAAAGTTTCAAACACCTCATCCGTACTGATCGATACCTCCCGGATGAGCTTTGTTCTCTGCGGGTCCTTTGCCGAAAAAGCAAGAGAGATTGCCAGAAACAACTCCAAAAAAGGATTTGGGTTCATGAGCGAAACGATCGTTCATGAAGCCTTTGAAGACGAACTCGTGCTTGAAGACCTGATCAGTTTCGGTCTGATCCCGGAGATGGCTTCCCGAGCCACTCGTCTGATCAACATTCATCCGCTTACCGAAGACGACTACATCCACCTTATCATCGAGCATCCGGGTTCACCGATAAAAAAACTGGAAAAACTGTACGGTCTTCGGATCACCGTTTCCGAAGAATACGGCCGCCGACTCGCACAAAACGCCTTCCACGCCGGTCTCGGCGTACGAAGCGTCACCGCCGAGCTTCAACGTGCCATTGATGCAGAGATCTTCCTGGGCTTCCGGGAAAACAATAAGACACCGAAGAAAGAGGTCACCCTCGGGTGACAGCAGGAAAGGAGCATGCCATGGAATTAGATTTTGAATATACCAGCGACTGCGTTTTAAAGAAACTGGTCCTTGTCCCCGGGAAGGACGAAGACCCGGATACGCTCTACGCTCTTTCCAGGGAACTGTTGGTTGAAAATCCCGCGATCCCTTTCACGCGAAAAGCAAAGAGCGGAAAATTTAACGACCTCACCGATGATGATTATACAGAGATTCTGAACCGCACAAAGCTGCTCGGAAACTATGTTTTCGAAAAAAAGACCAACCTCAACATCTTCCAGCTTGCAGTTTCCCTGTTAAAAATCATCATGGATCCTGAAATGGTGGAGTTGAAGGACAAGGCAATGGTTCTGACATCACCCCCTCCAGCCAAATGACCTTTTCTTATACGGTAGATTTTACCGTCGGTCATTGACACAATCACCGGCCGATTTTATAATCAAACCGTACTGGCATGTCGCGCTCTGACATTCCATTCACAACCGGTAAACAAAAACGCCTCATAAGCGATCCATACCGGTACGCCGTACTGGCGTACCTTCCGGAAAGGAGTCATCCATATGTCAAGGACAAAAAAAGAAGTCCCCTCTGCGGAGCAGATCCACCGTGAACGTTACCGAATGATCGAAATGAACAATATCATCAGCAGTCTGTCCGCAACCTGCTTCGGCAGAGATCAGAGTATCCGTCCCTTTATCGTTACGGAGAAGGGAAAATTCTCCTCACAAAAAGCCCAAAAGCTGGCAGATGAACTGGTTGAACTGATGAGAGAATGCAACGGAATCCTTCGAGGACTTCAGTTTACCGACGAACAACTGAACCTCATTAGAAGCATAGCTCTGCTCTCCATCCTGATTCCCGGCACGTACTACGAATATCCGCTCGAAAAAGACCCCGAAGGTAATTTCCCGAAGGAACTCTCCTGGCACATCAGTTTCGAAGATCTCAACGATTTCTACAAGTGCACATACCCACCCTGCAGCGAGGCAGACTATCCAAACCTCATAAAATACATCACCCCCGCCGATCATGCACTGGGTATTATAAAATACCTTCAGGAAATCCTGAATATGAAAGAGGATACAAACGGATCCGCAGAAGCGGACGGGACGGACACAGGCATTTATATTCGATACACGCACGACTCGAAACATATAGCTGACGAGGACCTTGAGTGGGCCGATTACGAAGAAGACCCTGACTACGATGCGTATCTTTCTGAAATGGCAAAAAAAATGGAGGAAGAAGAAAAAAACAACCCGGAGCAACAAAATGCCATTGATCAGATGATACAGGAAACCGTGGCTATGGACGAAGCCTATACGAATATCTTTCCCATGCAGAAGAAATTTGAAGAGGCTTGCCGCACTTACAGGAACCTGGTCTTCAAATGCTATCCGGAGGATTTCGAAACGATTGCCGAGATGGCTCTCAACCTCTTTCTGATCCGTCACGACCTGTCTCCCCTTTCAGAGCAGGAGGAGTATTGGAGAGTCCACACGGAATGCGCCGTAGCCAAACGCCGTGTCATTAAAAATCGTCCCTGAGGCAAGATGAGGTATTCACCATGAACAAAAACAGATTGAACACCATCGATGAGATCTACCGAAGAATGTATCTGGAATACTGGTATGCCCTGGGGTTTACGCAAACTCCATCTGAAAATGGGAAAAAAGGGGGAGTCCCTGACAAGGGTGACTTCAACAAATTCTATCAGAAACTATATCTGAAGCACCTCTATGAACAGGGTGTCCACGCGACCGCAGCCATGATCCATGATAACAAGGAGGATTATCAACAGTTCCTTCGCTCGTTTCCGGAAGAAGATATGATCCCTGACACAGCCGATCCCGAGCAAAGCATCATTTTTCGTTATTTTTTTCAGAAAGACCTCAGCCCCTATGGTGTATGTGAAAAAGACAAAAATGGCAAACGAAAATCGGATGGTTCAAAGTATTTCCCGGGATCTGTAAAATCCGAGAAAAAAACAAGGTACCGAAACAAAAAATATGTAGACCCCGTCAAAAAAGCAGAAAATGCCCTGAAAAACCAGTATCAGATCTGGGAAAGAACGCCAGACTCAACGTCCGATCCCTCGCTGACACTTAATACGGACGCAGGAAAACAGAAGCCGGATAAGGCTTTGATGCTGATGACTGCCTATAACCGTTATCATACGCACCGATACGAAACCGCAGGACATTCGAATAAAGAGCCGGAGAAAGAAACCATCCTGTTCTTCCGTTTTCTCCTGGACTACACGAAAAACATTCCGACGGGATATCTGGAGACCCTTTTCGATTATTCAGCTCACCTGAAACCGCTTTTTTTCGATGATCCGGAAATCGGATCTAAACAGACAGTTAAAGACGCTCTGAGTGAACTGATCCGGAAACTCACAGAAAAGCAGGATAAAAAAACCGTAAATCACCTGCAAAGAATATCTGCAGAAGCCATCCGGCAGTTCGTGGATGATGTCCTCTGTTTATCCCTGCACGAAAAAGTGAAGACCTTCTTTCGGGATCTGGGATTTCCCCTTCCCGAAAAGAGAAAAAGTACCCCTGTGCCGGAATCGTTTCAGGCGCGAAAAGAGGACCATACGCTGGATCTGCTTCGTTTTTATGCGGACACACAGGATATATCCCTCCATTCCGAAGATGATCCGGTGCAGAAACCGGCAGACTCAGACCTGGCGGATTTTTCCGATGCGGAAGCAGATACACTTCTTGAGATCATGAACAATGCCGGAGATGCCGCCAGGTATCTCGGTGCATTTATCCCTTTAAAAACCGACAGTTCCGGCACCATGCTCTGCATTATGGGTTGGGACTATTATTACGCATTACATATCCATGATTATAATGAAGTCCTTACAGAAAAAGACCGCATTTGGAAAAAGACACCTCCAAAGCCTTATTCCTTCGGTATCATCGGATTAGCTTTTGAAACAACGGACAGAAAATATCCTGACCGTCGTTCATGGAACAAAGACACAAGAACATACACAAGCTATCGGGAGCATCACTGCCTGAAGTACCAGGATTTATCAGCGACCCTTTATGGCGACTATCTGAATTATAAAGATGCACTATGCGAGTTCACCGCCCTCGCAGAAGATTATGAAGGGTTTTGGGAAATCATTTTGCAAAACGAAAAACTGCTTGCAAAAGTATCTCCTGAAGTCAAGGCCGGGATTCCTTCATCGTTTTTCCCGCTCTTCGGTCTGAAACCGCTGAGAGACAGAGACTTCGAAGATGAATACGAAACAAACGTTGCCGGTCTGAAAGCCAGAGAGAAAGCAATCAGTTTGTCAAACACGAAAACCAGAACGACTCTTCCTCGCAACTGAAATCGATTCCGAAGGCCGTGAATCGTATCATTGCATGAAAAAACGGCATGAAAAAACAGTGGATTTTTCAGTCGAATGTGGTATAATATGTCTTGCGTGCGAATATGGTGTAATGGTAACACGTCTGCTTCCCAAGCAGGCACTGCGGGTTCGATTCCCGTTATTCGCTTCCGTAAGACAGTATACTCTTAACAAAAACACGTGGACGATGCAGAAATGCACTGTCCACGTGTTTTTGATTCATATGCGTTCACTGAAGATATGATACCGTTTCCTTTGCCAAAAGCGCTTTTGCCGTCACCTACTCTCCCCGTATCAGCTTCATGTACTCCTCGTAGCTGACGGTCTCTCCGCCCATACGTTCCAGATGATCCGTATGGAACTGACAGTCGATCATCCGATACTGCTCTGCTTTGAGCCTCTTTGCCAGACCGATCAGCGCCAGTTTGGAACCGTTTTCCAGATTCGTGTACATACTTTCCCCGAAGAAGCATTTTCCAATGGTGACACCATACAGACCGCCTGCAAGCTGCCCGTCGATCCATGACTCCACACTTTGGGCGTAGCCAAGCTTATGCAGCCGGAGATACGCCGTCTCCATATCATCCGTGATCCAGGTCTTCTCCCGCTTCACGCGGCAGCTGTGCATGGTCGCCGCAAAATCCCGGTTATACTCGATGCGGATGTCATGCTTTTTCATGAATTTGATCATTGAGTGCGATACATGAATATTCTCCGGCCGGATGATATACCGTTCCTTCGGACACCACCATTGGATCGGATCTCCCTCGTTATACCAGGGAAAGATGCCATTGGAATATGCCAGCAGGAGTCTCGCAGGTGACAGATCTCCACCCACCGCAAGAAAACCATCCTCCTCTGCGAGGGACGGATGCGGAAATACGATTTCTTTTTCATCCAGTCGAAAGACCATAGATTGACTCCTATTCCACACTTCGCGCCTTCCGGCGCTCCGTGGATCATCATATCGCACGTATTTACCGATCAAACGCCTTACAACACATATACCGTCCGTGCTCTATGATGATTACTTAACGAAGAAACTTTCCCCTTCTGCAGTCAGGCGGATCCTCCCGCCTTTCTTCAGCTCTCCGAACAGGATACTGTCCACAAATAATGGTTTGATCTCGTTCCGGATCACACGTTCCACTTCCCGGGCCCCGTACTCTACGCTGACACCCTTCTGTTTGATCAGCGCCCTCGCCGGTTCATCCACCTCAAGCTCGATGCCCTTCTTTATCAACAGCGCGCCCAGCTCCGACAGCTTTTTATCCACAATGCGCACTGCCATTTCATCATCGATGGAGCGGAAGATCACAACCCGGCTGAGACGATTCCGGAACTCCGGCTTAAATGCGCGCTTCACTTCATCCATCATGACCGTCTGATCCAGTCGTTCGCTCATAAAACCGATGGAACTCTTCCCAACCTTATCCGCTCCGATGTTGGAGGTCATGATCAGGATCACATTGCGGAAATCCGCCTTCCGGCCCTGATTGTCAGTCAGCGTTGCATAATCCATCACCTGCAGCAGAATATTGTAAATGTCATCATGTGCCTTCTCGATCTCATCCAGCAGAAGCACCGCTGAGGGTGACTTTCTCACCGCCTCCGTAAGCAGACCGCCGTTCTCATAGCCCACATATCCGGCCGAAGCACCGATCAGCTTGGAGATAGAGTATTTCTCCGTATACTCGCTCATGTCGAAACGGATCAGCTTCACGCCCATTTCCGCTGCCAGCTGTCTGGCGATCTCTGTCTTTCCGACACCGGTAGGTCCCACAAAGAGAAGACTGGCCAAAGGTTTTCCGTCCTCCAGCAGTCCCGCCTTTGAAAATTTCACCGCATTCGTTACCTGCGCCACAGCCTCGTCCTGTCCGAAGATCTTCGACTTCAGATTCTCCTCCAGATTAGCAAGCCCGGCAGCATCGTCGGTCTCAATCGATTCCAGCGGCACCCGGCAGATGCTTGTCAGCACCTTATCCACCACATCCTTATCCACCGCATTTGGGGTACTCTCTTCCGGATCAGCCTTTTTCTTTCTTTTCCCGGACGCAGTCTGTGGATGCAGCTTTCGATACGCACCTGCTTCATCCATCAGATCGATGGCCTTATCCGGCAGGTACCGTTCATTGATATATCTGGCACTGGTCTCCACCATGTATTTCAGGATCTCATCGCTGTAGGTAACACCGTGGAACACCTCGTACCCTTGCTTCAATCCCCGCAGGATCTCCACCGTCTCTTCCTGACTCGGCTCCCGGATCTCCACATTCTGGAAACGCCGCACCAGACTCTTGCTCTTTTCAAAATGATTCTTATACTCTTCAAAGGTCGTCGCACCGATGAACCGGATATGTCCGTCCGCCAGATACGGTTTCAGCAGATTTGCCGCATCGTAAGAGCTCTCACCCGTCGCTCCGGCGCCGTGCAGATTGTGGATCTCATCGATATAAATGATAGGCTTTTCTTCCTTTGCGATCCCTTCCAGGACCTGCTTAAACCTTTTTTCAAAATCTCCGCGATAATGGGTTCCTGCCAGCATTCCTCCGAGATCGATGGAGAAGATCCGCGCACCGATAAGCAGCTTTGGAACCTTTCCCTCATTAATGCGTCTGGCAAGTCCGTAGGTGATGGCGGTTTTACCCACTCCGGGTTCTCCGATATGCAGCGGATTATTCTTATCCTTCCTGCACAGGATCTGGATCGTCCGTTCCAGTTCCTCCTCTCTGCCGATCAGCGGATTCACATTTGCAAGCATGTCATTGATACACGGCGCATACTGCTTCCATCCACGGCCGCGTCTTTCACCGCGTTCCTCCGGGCCGTCTTCCGGATCCACATCTGAATCTTCATCCGAATCCTCGACCAGATCATCTTCCGAATTCGGTCCCTTTCCGGTGCGTCTTCCGATACTGCCTCCGGATCTACCGGACTTATCCCCTTCCGCCTCCTCGAGAACCGCTGTCAGGCTTTGCAGAAGATCCACTTCACTGATATCCTGACTCTCAATGTAATACACCGCATAACTATCCTTCAACCGGAAGAAGGCGTAAACGATCTGGGTCAGTTCGATCACGCTCTTATCCCCATAGCTGGCCTGCCGATTCGCAAATGTAAGCACAAACGTGGTCGCGTCAGAGAAGGCCGGATCGACTCCCTTCCCGGAATACAGATTCTCAGTGATAAAGGTCGTAAGTGCCTCCTCTAATATCCTGATATCTCCCCCACAATCCTCAAACGCCTCCCGGAACGTTTTGTTTTTGCACATGGAAAGAAGGATCACCTCCGGGGTGATCAGCTCAAGACCTTTTTCCTTTGCATATTGGATGGCGTCCGTCAGAACGGATGCCGCAGCCTCCGATAAATTCAACATAATGCCTCCTCGATTGTTTAGGCTTGCTCGATAGTCATTCGAAACAGCCTGTAACCTATGGCGTTAAGCTTGCTCGATAGTCATTCGAAACAGCCTGTAACCTATGGCGTCAGGCTTGCTCGATAGTCATTCTAAATGGAAAATTCTGCCTCCTTGCCCGCGCCAGCGCAGCATTTACTCTGGAAGTTGCAACGTCATACGTGTAGCTTCCGATCACGGCCTTTCCGCTTTTATGTACCGTCATCATGATCCGGTCCGCTGTGACTGTATCCATATGAAAGATATCCACAAGGATTTCCACAACAAATTCCATGGTCGTAAAGTCATCATTGTGCATGATGACATTGTACCTCTTCGGTTCTTTCACCTTTGATCTTGTTTTCTCTTTTATCTCGCCCTGTGTACCCACAGTTTTCTGTCCCTCCGACTCCGTTCTATGTTTGTGGTGTTACCCTGCCATCGTATTATAGCATATGCCCTGCCGGTAAAAAAGGGATTCCCGATGACAATCCTATGAACGAGCATATTATGAACAAAAGCCTCTATTGCTTGACCTTCTTTCCCATATCGTGCTATAATCGCGACAAGTTATGTCTGGATGACCTTTTGTAATTTGTTGTATGATTCATTTTCTTTCCTTTTATCCGTTTCCTCCGGCAGCATGGGGAATACGAAAACCGTCTACGCCCACAGGGCTTTGGGGCAAATATGGAATTAATAAAAAACCTATCATTTATATTTATCTTCGGCTGTGTCGGCGGATGGATCATTGAGTTCTTCTATCGACACTTTTTCCCATCCATCGGACAGACAAAGAAATGGGTGAACCCGGGATTTCTGCGCGGACCATATCTTCCGCTCTACGGAACCGGTCTCTGCGTTCTCCATGTCATGTCCTTTATCACCTTTCCGGGCATGGATCCGGAGGGCTGGGGAACGAAGATCCTGGTACTGCTGATCATGGTGGCAACCATGACGGTAATCGAACTGATCACGGGCTACATCTTCATCATCAGACTGAACATGCGGCTCTGGGACTACACGGACAACCGATTCAACTTCCATGGAATCATCTGTCCGCTGTACACCTTCTTCTGGGGGATCATCTGTGCGATCTACTACTTCATCGTACACAAGCCGATGCTGAAGGTTCTGGATGTGGTAACAAATCTGCCCGGCTATATTTTTGCGATCGCAGCATTCTTTACTGTCTTCGTTATAGATTTCCTGCACGCCATCAAGTTCCTGAAACTGGTTAAGACTCTGGCAAAGGAATACAACATCGTCGTACTCTTTACCGCCTTCCGTGGGAAGATCAATGAGGTAAGAAAGTCCGCCAAAGAGGAAGATCATTTCTTCCGACCCTTTGAACTGAAGTCCCTGCCCATGCGGGCCTTCTTCGCAAAGTATAAAGATACATTCACATTTTCCAAGCTGCGCGGAAAGATCTCTGATTTCAGAGACCGGCGCTCCGCGAACAGATCGGAACAATAAAATAACATAAGATCAAAAAAAGGCTCACCGAATGCGATCATAAGCGGCATTCGATGAGCCTTCTTTATTTGAGGGAGTGTCAGTCCTCTCCGGTCTCCCGGATCTTCTGTGCATGCTCCGCCTGAATGTCAGGGAAATGCGACAGCATAGGTTCGATATCCATCCCCTTGATCCGCCTGTCCACGTAGTTCTTTGTCAGCTTCATGACCAGCGGCGACAGGGCCAGCACACCGATCAGGTTCGGAAGCATCATCATACCGTTGAAGGTATCGGAGATATCCCATGCGAGGGAGGATGTCAGCAGTGCTCCCAGCAGGATCATACCTACAAAGATGGCCTTATAGATCCTGGTTGCGATGACCGACTTGCTGCCGGCGAGATACTCAACCGCCTTGGTTCCATAGTGAGACCATCCCAGTACCGTAGTAAAGGCAAAGAGCAGGATCGCGATGGCGATGAAATATTTTCCAAGTTCAAAATCACCGAACTTAAATACAGAGTTGAAGGATTCCGCAACCAGCGTTGCATCGCTTCCCGCCGTGTGTGCACCGGTCTCCAGATCGATCACACCGGAGGTGAGGATCGTCAGCGCGGTCATGGTACAGATCACGATGGTATCCGCGAATACCTCGAAGATACCCCAAAGGCCCTGCTTCACCGGTTCAACAACATTTGAGTTCGAGTGCACCATAACAGAGGAACCGAGACCTGCTTCGTTGGAGAAAACTCCTCGCTTGCATCCCATGGTAATAATCTGTTTCAACGTAACGCCTGCCGCACCGCCCCATAGCGCCTGGCTGGAAAATGCCATGGAGAAGATGGATCCGAAAGCCTTGCCGACAGCTGAGATATTTACGAAAATCACGATCAGTGATCCAAGGATATACATAATGACCATAAAAGGAATGATCTTCTCTGCCACATTTGCGATACGCTTCAGACCTCCCAGGATCACGATACCCACCAGGACCAGCAGGACCGCACCGATGATCAGCATATACAGAGTCACCTTGGATTCACCGTCCGCAGATGTGTAAAGTACTTTGTCGGACAGTGCCGGAATATCAAAGGCAGAAGTAAAGTTCAGGACGATCTTGTTCACCTGACCCATATTTCCGATACCGAAGGATGCCAGAACGGCACAGATGGCAAAGATGATGGCCAGCGCCTTGCCGATCCCCTTCATATGCTTGTAGCCGCCGAGTCCGTCCTGCAGATAATACATCGCACCGCCGGACCATTCTCCCTGTTTGTTCTTTCTCCGGAAATAGATACCCAGAATGTTCTCCGAGTAATTGGTCATCATTCCGAGAAATGCAGCCACCCACATCCAGAACACTGCACCCGGGCCGCCGGTCACGATGGCACCGGCCACACCTGCGATGTTTCCGACACCCACCGTTGCAGCCAGCGCCGTACAAAGCGCCTGAAACTGCGAGATGGACGCCCGCTCTCCAGTATGAGAACGAACCTTCTTCTCGAAGAGACTTCCGACGGTCTTCTTTATCCAGTGTCCGAAATGGGATACCTGGAAACATTTCGTAAGGATCGTCAACAGCAGACCGACTGCGATCAGCAGCCAGACACCGACCTTGGTCCACACGAAACTGTTGACCGTGTCATTTACCTGTGCCACATTGTCCAAAAACCCGTCCATGGTTTCACCTCTTTAAACCCTTTTTGATCCCTTTATGAAACAAAAACGTTCTGAGCCACGCAATATGGTCCAGAACGCCTTTGTTCCTGATGAATTATAATATATAGTTCGAGATTCCGTCAACTGTTTTCTTTTTGTTGATCCGGACGAATATATACCGCCTACTTCTTTTTGCGGAAATGGATCAGGATCAGAGCCCCCAGTGCGCCCACACCAAGCAAAATTCCAAAGATAGTGAGCGGTGTGCCGTCCCCTGTCTGGGGCTGACGTTTTACGACCGTATCCTGTGGCTCCGGTTCCCGGACATCCGTTGTATCCTGCGGCTGGGGTTTCCGAACGATCGTCGTATCCTGCGGCTCCGGTTCTTCGGGCGGTGTCGGGGGTTCTTCCTCCTTCGGTGGCCTGGGTTTTACCGAATCCTCCGGTACCTCCGGCTCCGGCGGAAGCTCCTTCACGGAAACCGACTGATCCTCTGAATCCGGATCCTCATGGATCAGCGGAAATGTAACCGTATCATTATTGCTGCCGAGATAACGGACCGCTATGGCATCCCCTTCCGTTTCGGTTCCGAGATACAGCCGTTCGTAAACAACAAATTCACATCCTGCATATTCTGTCAGATCCAGCCCTTCGAAACGCACCGTTACGGTTCCGCAGGCCTCGTAGCGAGAGGCCTGATATCCTGCCGTCGTCGTAAACTCAGAGGAAGCAGTAACCGCACTTCCGTCCGGACGGGTGAACAGAGTCACTGTCCCATCCTCCTGCTTCAACATCAGAGATCCGACCAAAGTGTACGTGGTAGCCGTCCGTAGATTCGTGTAGCTGCAGATATCCCATACCGTCTGATCAGCCGCAGGCTCCAATATCTTTGCTTCGGAATACCGTCCTTCCCGGATCAACGTATCGCGTGCATCCTTTGTATTCGTATCTGCAATCCCGGCAAGTTCAGGATCCACGGTCAGCGCCAGGGTTCCGATCTCCGGCATACGCATATCCGTGATCTTCGCCTGTCCGTCTTCCCGATCCGGGTCAAAGATCCGATAAGTCGCATGATCCAACGCACCCTGCTCGGGTTCTTTCCAGACAAAGTTTCCTTCTTCCTCAACACGCTCCCAACCGATACGGATCTCCACCGGCTCTTCCTTTTGGTATCCGTTTGCATCAACCTCTGTCACCCGGTACCAGCCGGCGATCAGCGCCCCGTCATCATTATCCGGTGTCTGATCTCTCGCGGTAAGATCCTCCGGATCCTCACGGAACCAGATTCCCGCTTTCGTTCCATCATAGTTCTTCCCGTCATCATAATAACCGGTGTTTTCGTCATGCTTTTGATAGTTTGCAGCTGTACTTGCAAATCCGTCTGCATCCGTTACGATCCGGTGCACCTCATGTGTGTCCAGATTCTCGATTTCAAAGATCGCCCCTTCCAGAGGTTCTTCCTCTCTGTCCGAAACCTTCTGCAGTTCGATATCTCCGCGGATGATCCCATTTGAAAAAACAAGCTCATTGACCGTTTTCGTCCGCTGAGTACCCTTCCTGCCGGAAGCGCCACTGAGGATCGGCTTCAGCTGTGTGGTTCGGTTCCCTGCCTCGTCCAACATCCATGCTCCATCCGGTTCATAACCTGTCTCCGCGCTGCCCTTACTGTCCAGTACGAAAACCATCTGAAACGGTCCGGAAACACCGTTCACTGCAGCGATATCCCCCTGCCCCGGCATACGATAATCCGTCGGCGGATCTGTCTCTTCGATAATGAGATACCCAAGCGGAAACTCCTCTTCGATCAATGCTCCGAGGTAATCTCCCTCTGAAAGCTTAAGCATGGCGGTCGTGTAGGTTTTGGACCATGCAGGGGTCTTCATTTTCTTTCGGATCTGCCTCGATGTATAATTCTTTGATACATCCAGCGGATAATAACTCATGGTAAATGATGCATTCTCCAGATCTGCCGCTCGGTTTCCGTTGGAGATCTTCCGGATACCTGCACCGATCTCGCCTCGCACAGGTTCATCCTCCACCCGGAAAACGGCAGGATTTCCGGCGTCATTCTCCTCCGTCACCGTTACAGATCCGATCTGATCCGATATCCGGTAATTCTTTGCTGCCTTCGACTCCACCACATAGAATACGGTTCCCTCCGCATTCCGGATTCCGGTAGTCTGGTCCTTCTTCATCTGCGAGGTTACTTCCAGGACATTGGATGTCCCGTCCGCTTTTACTGTGAAGGTTCCGATGGACTTACTGTAATCCGGGGTATTCAGCAACCGCGCTGCCAGCGCATCCTGTGCATCCTTCTTCTCCCGGAACAATTTGTACTCCGCACCCTTCAGGGCATAATTCGGATTTCCGTCTGTACAGGAAGGATCCGAGGATTCCTTGACCAGTGCCGCATAGGTTCGTCTGTAGTTCTTCCAGGTAAGATCAGAAGCTGCTGCATTTTGAATAGCTGCCTCAATCTCCCTGTACAGAAAACCGTGGGATGCCATATCATACGCTCCCGTGGTCTGTGCAAGATAAATGGTTCTCTGTGCTTCCGTCATCTTCTCCTGTACCAGCACCTTCGTCGGCCTCTCCTTAAACTTCCCGAGATACGCGATCGCGATCCCGTCCGGAACCTGCTGCCAGTTTCCGCTGCTGTCCCGGTACCGCGGCTCTGCCGCCAGGGCCGTAGACCCACTTTTTGCCCGCGGCCACATGGTACTCTTCGTCGTTCCGGTCGTATCAAAAAACCAGCCCGTAGTCAGATAGCCGGTGTCCTCCGTTTCATATTTCACAGTCGTCTCATTTTCATCACCGAAACGGATTCCCGTCACTTCCAATGTAAACGGAATGTCATTCAGCAGCTTTCCGGTTCCGTCGATCTTCCGGATCGCAATATAATAATCCTCCGGTTCCTCCTGATGTTCGGATTCCTGCCAGGTCAGGAAACTTTGGTAAACACGTTCCGAAAGCGGGATGTTCTCCACCTTGCTTTCCAGATAGTAGAGCTGAAAATCCACGGTCTGCGGGATCTCACCCTTTCCGAGACACTCCTGTATGTACCCTTCCAGTTCCGAAGTTGAATAATCACTGAATGTCGCATTTGATACATTCTGCCCGGTCCCGGTCCTTCCATGCTTTGAAAGGTAATAACAGAGAATATAATGCACCCGCGTGATCGGGTAACTGTCACTATGAATCGCGTGATAGACCAGCCGTGTAAACTCTGCCACGATTTCATCCGTCTGATATCCGCTTCCCAGAGCCTGACGGATATCTTTTTTCACGACCTCTATGATCGTATTGTCCTTCGGCATTCCGTTTGCAGCATCCGCGTGTCCGTCATAGTAACCCTCATCGATGCAGAGTGCATTTGCACGTACCTTTCCGTCCTCGCCGCCTACACGGGCTGCCACGGTGCTGTCCGCTGAAAGGTCATATTCCGGTCCCGCCGGATCATATCCGGTATCAAACCTCTGCCCCTGTTCCAGATACACAAATCTCCGGCTGTTTCCGGTTTTAACGGATACGACCGCATCCATGTTTGCCAGTTTAGCCTGCCAGTCTTCGTCCTCAACGCTTTCATTCCAGGCCTCATTCATGGGGCTCCGCATGATCTCCGGGATTCCTGCGTCATTTTCTGTTTCTTCATAGATTTCTCCCGTGTCAGTTTCCGGATTCTCTTCTTCCTCTTCCGGAACCTCTTCCCCAGTTTCCGACACGTTCTCTTCCGAACATTCCGACAGAGCATCATCTGCCGAGACATCTCCCTCGAAAATATCTCCCGTAATATCTCCGAAAATCTCCGTCTGTAAGATTTCCGACGTATTCCCGGACATTTCCTCTGCCCACACTTCCTCCTCTGCCCGGACACCATCTGTCGGCCAGGGATTCATGGCAAGGAAAATGAAAAACGCCAGCAATACCGCAAGCACTCTGCATTTCCGTTTATATTTTCCTCTGTCATTTTTCTTTTTTTTATCAACCGTATTATTCATACATCCTCATTCCTCTTCTCTTTCTCATTTATGATGACCGGGCTCAAAAGAAACTTTGCCCCCGGCCGTGATACTGCAGCATGCACATACCCGACTTCGGATCACACCACGTAGTATTCCTCCTCCGCGAAGCTCACCACATCCCCGTAATGCAGTTCTCTTGCGGCTGAATCCGTGATCCTTACATGATTGATATATGTCCCGTTCGTCGAGCCCAGATCCCGCAGTGTTACCACGGAACCGCAGCATTCCAGTCTGGCATGATTCCTGCTGATGGAGGGTGCCGCTATACAATACTCATTTTCACCCTCATTTCTCCCGATCCTGCAATACCCCTCCGAAACATACAGCGGTGCACGGATTCCCGTTTCCACCGGAACCAGCTGACGGATGGAATTCCGAAGAATGCTGGTAGCCGGAACCAGCGCAGTGCAATCAGTATGAACCGTCCGATTTTCATAAACCGGCACTGCTGTCTGACCTCCGTAAACCTGCGCGACCTTCTGAACTCCCTCCGCCGTAAGTTCCGCGTAATCCCTGTCTCTCAGGATCAGCCTGCAGAGCAGAAATAACACATATGCAGCTCCAAGGAGCGCAGAGATCCGGAGGGAGCCGATCCCAAACAGAAGGTATGCTCCCACAGAAACCAAAATCAGCAATCCTCCCAAGGCATAAAAGATCCATCCTCCCCGACTGTCTGCGCCGTTCACTTTTCCGAGTTTTGGCTTTGTATCCGTTTTATAATCTTTTTCTGTGTTTGGATCCGAGAGGTCCAGGGGCTTTTGTTTTCCGGTTCGTGTCTGCAAGACTCCCTCGTCTGCTATAACCGTTCTCATTCCTGCCCTGTCTGTCTGCACCGGATCCGAGGCCGGTCTCCTCCATGTATCCGTAAGCTGCAAAAGCATTTCCGGTGTGAAACTGCCGCTCAGAAACCGTTCATACAGATCATAGAACCGAACGATCTCTGTTTCATTTGCATGACTGAACCGAGGCATAATTTCTTCCATCAGATATTTCATGGATTCCGAAAAAAATGCACTTCTTCCCGGCGCATACAGGAAACGGATCCTTCTCTCGGTTTCGTCATAAAGCAGATACGCGGAAGACAGAAGAATGCCTTCCGCCGGAAGCAGGTAATCCTGCAGCTCCCGGATGCAGTCAGCAAGATTGACCAAAAGATCCTGCACATCCTGCCAGCCGGGACCTGAAGCACCCCACTTCCGAACCAGACCCACCATGCCATCTGCCTTATATATCAGCCGCCTCTCTCCGTCCACCCACTCAACCGTCAGCTCCGGAAGAAACGCAAAATGATTGCCGGCAAGCATTTCCAGTGTATAAGCCTCCCTCACTTCGCCTTGGCCAACACGAAGCTCGAAGCAGGTATTAATCCCCTTCACCTGTCGTATAATTTCCATATAACTGCCATCTCCTTAATCGATCACTGCACAGATCCTTCTCATGCCCCACAGTCACCGGAAATTCCGCACGGTAGGGTGAAAAAAGGCCTGCGATATTTTTCAGAAAAGAGACAGAGGCATGCAGGTATATCTGCTCTCCG
The DNA here is from genome assembly GCA_024681515.1 of Eubacterium sp. Classification (GTDB taxonomy): domain Bacteria; phylum Bacillota; class Clostridia; order Lachnospirales; family Lachnospiraceae; genus Eubacterium_Q. The sequence goes on from JAILAR010000172.1 coordinate 28,098, forward strand.
ATCAGAAGAGACTCCATCCCTGCATCCTTCACCTGCTGCGAAGCATTTGCGATCCGATCCTCCAATGCAACATCCGCCCTGCCGTCCCTCTCCTCCATGATCGTCAGAGAATACAGGGATTTATACATATCCCCGCGAAGCTGCTCCCTGTGTCCAATGGTAAGAAAAAGAAGGATCGCACCTGCTGTGAGAAACAGGATGATCGGGATCAGGACAGACGCCTCCACCGTGATCACACCTTTACAGCGATTCCCGCCGCCTCCTGTATATCCTTTGCAACAGTCGTTCAAGCAACACTCCTTCCCCGGATCCACATCATCTCCCGCATCGCGAACATTTCGGCAATCCTTCCACTTCGCTCAGCCGTACCCGCCGCACCGTCCGTTTGAGCCCGCTGCAATCCGAGGAGCCATGATAACAATCCCCCTCCGGGCAGACAAAAACAAAATCACCGGCCGTTTTCCCACAGAAGGCACAGGCACGATATCCCTCATTTACAGCCGCTTTCTTTGTCAGCGGATGGATCTGCAGCAGAAGATGCGTACACCCCCGGCTCACATGGTATACTTCCCGGTTATCCGTCACATATACATAGGGATCCGCCTCAGTCTCTCCGTCGGCATCCTGCTTTCGTCCGGTGTAGGGTTTCTGGCGGATCGTCTCCTCTACTTCCTGCGTAACCGTCGGAAGAAACGGAGTGTTCACACAGATCTCATACCGAATGCAGAGGACCAGATCCCCATCTTCCGCAGGCAGCTCCGATTCCCATAAATGGATTCCCGAGGCCCCGCCCTTCACGTATTTTTCCACCAGATCCGGAGCATCCAACGCTTCCTGTAATCGATGATCCGCAAGAAGGAGCAGAGAGGCACTGTCGATCAGTCCTTCCGTATCCCCGGATGTGATCGACACCTCATCCAGCAGATAAAAGTATTCCGCTGCATATTCCGCCGCCTCGATCCCCGCTTCATATACCACCTGCTGCACGGCTCTGACCTGGACCGCATGAAACAGAAACAGGAGAAGGAAGAGAAATACAGGCACGCCGATAGCCGCCTCTACGACTGTCGAGCCGTCATTATTTTTCATTCACACACCCCGCTTAAATAGTTCAGCGGTGGATATCGGAAGGTACACTCCACAAGGCTCCCGAAGAGGTTAAATTTATTAATGAGTCAGCAACAAAGCCAAAAGGGTCCACCATCCAACCGGCTTATTGACTGCATGGAAATGTACCTTCCGATATCCACCGTTAATATCCCAGTTCCTCCTGAACTACGATTGCATGTCCTTCATACTCGACCTCCGCTTTCATCCCGAAAGCAGTGATCGCATCTTTCATGTAAAACTTCCCTGTATCAGACTCCGCATTTTGATTGACATTCAGCTGCATGATGTCCAACATCCGGAAATACGCTTCTCCCATACGACATGCCAGCAGGATCAGCAGATAATCCTCATAATCCAGCCCGGACTCATCCTCATCCTGCGCCGGACTGTCCGTCACCTCCTCCAATCGATACAAGCCGTCCAGATCGGTGACCCAGTTTTCCTTCGTTTTCAGATAGGGCACCTTTTTCCCCCGGACGAGACGATACGCATCGGCGACCGCTTCGATGTAGGACCACGCTCCGGCAAGAAGATATTTCACCACCGGCTGTGACGGCGGAAAATACCAGGTCAGCGCCGTCGCAAGTGCCGACAGCCGTGCCATCTTGTCCGCATCTGTCAGGATATATGCAAAATTACAGCCCGTCCGGATCACCATGATCTGATCTATCACGGCTTTATAATTCTGCACATCCGATTTTTTCCCGACGATCAGGTATTCCATTTCCAGATCCAGAACCGTATCTTCCTGAACCTTATCCGTAAAGCAGTTGAAGCAGTTTGCTGCATAGATCAGTCCCGCCGCTTCCGACTCCAGTCCGTCGAGCCAGCCGCCGCTCTGTGTCACGCTCCGCTTGAGTCGTGCCATATCCTGAAATCCGGAATCAACGGTAACGAGAGAGATCCCTTTCTTCCCCTGGGACGGCAATTCACTGAAATCCACTTCATACTCGCGAAAACTATATCCTTCCGGAAGGATCCAGAACGCCACACCTATCAGCTCACATGCACGAATGGATCTCCGGGGATCTTCATCTTCCTTGTTCTCCTCCTCACCCTCACTCTGTTCCATGTCCAATCCGTCAACCTCTTCCTCCGTGATCGGCGTATCATTTTTCACCTTTGATTTCAGATATTCCGCTCCCTTTTCTGCCGCAAGATACTTCGATGCTTCCATCACCTGTCTCCGCAGCTCTGTGCAGCCTTCATCCATGACGCCTGTCACACCGGTCAGAGTGCAGCCCGCTACGCTGTATTCATCACCCAGATTTTCCTGAAGCCGTTCCTCAGCCAATGCTTCCAGAGCCCCCATTCCCTCATCGCCGGGATTCTGATCCAGAAAGAGCACATGGTAATGGTCAAAAAGATACCGGTCATACTCCGCACGGACATTTGACATGGCACTCCTCGTTGCAGCCGCCGTCCTTCCCTTTGCAGAGGACAGTGCCACCCACGAAAGAACCGCAGAAAACAGGATCAGCACTGCGCTGATCAGCAATGTCAGAAACACCGTGATATATCCCCGATTTCCCATATACTCCTCCTGAATCGACTCCGCCGTATATCAACTCACTACGACTGTTTTCATGAATCCCAACACCGATCCCAACGCGATCATCACATGAGATCCTGCGCATCATCATTGATACTTTTCCAGATCGTATGGACAAGCGACACGATTTGGTCCCGGAAAATGATCACCAGCGCGATCAGTACCACGAGGATCAGGATCACCTCCACAACGGCAACCCCCTGATCATTTCCCAGACAGGCGCGGATCAGTGAACCTCGGTTTGTCACCGGTTCATTAAACTCCTCCGTTTCATTGCGTTCAATTAATCCATTCATTTCATTCGTCATAACCGTTCTCTCCTTTTTGATCACATATTTGTGCCCGGATCCGCCCTTCACATGCCGGAAATGGCAGGGAAAAGAACGATGCCGATAACGATGGCCAGGAGCAGGACGGTCGGCAGCAGCAGTTTTTGAGTCGCCTGCTCCCCTTTTTTACGGGCAGCTTCCTTTGCTTCTGCCTCCGCGTCCTTCACCTCCTGCTCCAAAAGGTTCAGCAGCTGACTGCTTCCCCTGGGGGCTGCCGTACTGATGGTAGAAAAGAGTCGGATATAGGACCGGAGCCCTATGCTGCGTCCCAGCTCTGCATAGGCACTGGATTCCGGTGTCCCGGTCCGGATCCGATTCACGGTATACTGAATCTCCGGAACCAGAAACTGCCGTTCGATGGCCGCTGCCGCCTGCAGGGATCCCTGCAGAGATTCTCCTGCAGACAACTGCAGAGTAAGCCGTTTCACAAAGCGATAAAACACTTCCTGCAGCAACCCTTCTCTTCGTTTCAGCCTTTCTTTTTCTTTACTGCCCTGCAAGAGGAACAGAATTCCCGCGATCAAAATGATAAACGGATATAGTTTGCAAATCATATCTCTTTTGTTTGTCTGTTTCTGATTTACGGTTATCCCTTCCATCTGCTCCGGCAGTTCAAATACCTCCGAGTCCCGGCTGGATTCCTCCAGTTCTCCGAGAAGCCTCTGTACTCGCTCCACCTTTGATTCCGTGTAGCTCTCCGGGATCACGTTCGCGATCAGTTCCGTGTCGGACTTATGGACATCATCTGTCATGGTCACTGTGATCCGCACCTGCTGCGGCTCGCGAAGCTCCTTTCTCCTTACAGTGCCTCCCCGTCCGATCACCGTCAGTGCATCCGTGTCCCAGGACAGTTTCAGGATCCCGCTGCTGTCCTTCTTCGGGAAGCTTAAGTCTTCCGTCACATAGTCCAGCGATGCATTGTCTCCTAAAACCGCCTTTTTCAGCCATTCAACGGCCGCATCCCTGGCAGCCCCAAACTCTGCTTCCGTCAAATGCCTGTTCCCGACCTGAAGCGTAAACTCCGTTGTCACTTCCCCATCGGTAAGCTGTACCGCGATACCGGCTGCATCCTCTCCTGCATCCGGTCTGCGGATCCGGTCCGCCTCCTCGTCCCCGGCCGGAAGCAAGAGGACTCCCAGTCCAAGGATCCAGAGCACACCGAGTCCTGCCATAAACTGCCGAAACCTTCGCTCCATATACCGGGACGTTGCATCTTCCAGCGATCGTCCATACAGTACCTCCAGTTTTTGCAAACGTCCGGCAATCTGCGGTACACGCCATGATCCACCTTTATTTAAGCTGAAATGCTTCCTTGCCATCACCGCTCCGACAGCGATGATCGGCAGGAGCACCAGCAGGATGGCTATTAATATCATTCTGATATATACTCCCGTAATCTATAAGCCATCGCAGACAGATTTCCACAGACAATATTTCCATGGCAAAACTCCGGACCTGCGATCCTCATCGAAATGATCATATGCTCCGGGCCTCTTCCGACCCGGAAGCGAACGCGGCTGTCGGCATCGCCTTCTCCAGGATCTTCGCTGCAATGCGGTCTGCCGCTATATTTCCTGCAAGAGCCAATGTCATGACCACCGCACCACCGATCCCACAGTACAGCGGTGCGATATAAGACGGATTCATGATGCGCATGTAAAGCAGCATCAGCGCCGGCATCACCGTCATGATTCTCTGTTCCAGCCTTTTCTCAAACACCGTGCTCTCGATCTCCTGTTGAAGCTCCAGAGATTCCTGAAGCCGCACGGCGGCCTGTCTTACGGTACGGATGAGGTCGCCCCCGGTCCGCTGCTGTATCCGGAGAACAGTGGCAAATTCATCTGCCTCCTCGATCCGTACCACCGCCGCATACTCCCGAAGTACCTGCCATGCAGGACTACCCAGCGAAAGCTTTCGCCGCATCTCCCCAACCAAAACAGATATCTCTTCTCCTCTGTGATAGATCAGTGCCAGGTCCCCCTCCGCAACGATAAATGCGTTTTCCAGAGAATAACCGGCTTCCAGTGCCGTTTCCACGGAAAGAAGCAAACGGCGAAACTGTTCTCTCCTTTTTCTCTGCCTCCGCTCCGCTGCCATGTGTCCTGTAACAAAACCGATATAGATTCCTGCCGCCGCCCCGGGAATAAGCCCCAAAAGCCTGTTATAGAACAGCCATGCCGTAAGAGCCGTCCCGGCCACAGCCGAACCCACTGCCGGAAGAGGAATCCCTGAAAGGCCGAAGCCGCTCCGTCTTCCTCGCTTCGACGGTATTGTCCGTTTCGTATGATCGAGCTTCCATTTATCGTTCTTCGATTTTTTCCCTGCATTCATTCAGTCTTTCTCCTGTCAGCGGGATGCGCACAGGCCAGTTTTAAATACTCTCCCATGCATCCTGCCAGCTGCAGCTTCTGGATCCGAACCAGGCGGCTGACCTGCGCCAGCCGGCCCTGAACGATCCCGGAGCCTTCCCCCGCATCCTCAAACTGAAAAATCGGATTTAACATGATCTCCTCCCCCTCATATCCCAGTATTTCCGCAATCTCCAAGACCCTGCGGCTTTTATCCCGAAGCCGCCCGAGATGTACCACAATATCGATCGCCGATGCGATCTTCCTCCGGATCGCGCGAAGCGGAAGATCCTCGGCAGAGAGCACCATGGTCTCCAACCGAAGAAGCATATCGCTGACGGAATTGGCATGTCCTGTAGAAAGACTGCCTTCATGTCCGGTAAGCATAGCCGTGAGCATGTCTGCCGCAGCTGCATCTCTGACCTCTCCGACTATGATCCGGTCCGGACGCATGCGCAGACTGGTGCGCACAAGTTCCCGGATATCGATCCGGTTTTTTCCCTCCAGGTTTGCGTTTCTTGCTTCCAGACGTACCAGATTTTCCGGTCCCTGAAGTGCCAGCTCCGCCACGTCCTCGATCGTAACCACCCGCTCGTCTGAAGGGATCGCCTCCGCCAGGGCATTTAGGAATGTCGTCTTACCGGCACCCGTACCGCCCTCTCCTGTCAATATAGGACTAAAAACTTTTTCAAAAATATAGGCACCCAGGGCAAAACCGCCCCGGATGCCTATATTTATGCCTCGTCAAAGCTCCAATGAATCTCCACTCGATCATCTGGATAAAGAATCACGTCATCTATGAACTTATCCCATGTATCATCCGTCATTGACTCAAGTTCCAAAAAAGTCTTTGCTGTCTCAATATTCTCTTTTGCTTCGATGTGCTCATCGGATACAAGTTTCTTAGCCACCTTCTCATTGGATATCTTCTGTTTCAAGTCAGCTATGATTTTTTCTTGCTCGTCCTTCTTCGCTTTGAAGATTTCACGATCAATGCTCCTATCAGCAAGTTTCTCGAAAAGAGACTGCTTTACCTTCTTTGCGGATTCAAGAGCGCGCTCCAACGATTTAAGCACATCCATATCCGACCTTTTATCATTATTTGTGTTAAGCCTCAATCCTTCTGCTTCCATTACATGCTGAAGTTTTTCTTTCAGACTATTCAACACCAGATTATCGAGGTTAGGTTCCTTCGCTTTCACCAACCTGCAATCACACCAATACCCAAACGAATAGCCTTTCATACAATATAGATCATCTCTGTTACGCCTGTGAAGTGCTCCACCGCAAATCCCGCATCTGTAATGCATTTTCCTATAGGGCTTATGCGATGCCTGTGTCGAAAAGGATTCCTGAACAGTACGAAACTCTTCCGGTGTAACAATCGCCTCGTGCATCCCCTCAACCTTGATCCATTCATCCTTTGTTTTTCTTTTGAATTTACCACTCACCTTATCATAGAAGGATTTTAAATTAACAACCGCTCCGGTATAATTTTCATTAAGCAGAACTTGATATATCGCACTGGATGTCCAACACATATTCTCAAAATTCCCCTTATGATTTACAATTTCACCTCTTTCATATCTATACACTGTGGGGCATTTTATATCACGTTCATTCAAATTTCTTGCTATCTCGGTAAGTCCTATCCCTGCAAGTCTCATATCAAAGATTTCTCTCACAACGCCGGCCGCTTCGGGATCCAGTTCCAGCTTATGCCTGTCCTCTTTTTTCTTTCTGTATCCATAGAGAACCTGCCCTGCTGTGTATTTCCCTTGCTTTGCCATCTGCCGCTTGGATTCTATTCCTTTTTTCGACAGATCTCTTGAATAAATATCATACACCAGATTCTTGAACGCTATATCCAGCCCACCCTCACAGGTTTTGCTATCATAATGATCATTGATCGCAATAAATCTAACACCCAGGAAGGGAAATAACTGTTCAAGGTAATTGCCCAGCTCCACGTAATCTCTGCCAAATCTCGAACAATCCTTTACAATGATGCAGTTAATCTTGCCCCTCTTTGCCAGCTCGATCATTTCTGTAAACTGCGGTCTTGTATCGAAATACCTTCCAGATAAGCCGTCATCACAACATTCGATCACATTACAGCCCCTAAACTCAGGTTGCTTGTTGATATAATCCATAATTAACCGTCTCTGCGATGTGATGCTACCGCTCTCAACCTTCCTGCCAAATATGTCACGATCTTCATCAGACAGTCTCATATATGCACATACCGTATAGTCGCTCATGCCACTTCTACTCCCCTCTTTTTGGTCAGGTCAATAAGCTTCATAAGTTCATCTGTAAAGGTGTATGTCACCTCAAACTCTTCTTTGCTGTAACAGGTTATCTTCTTAATGAAGGCCTCCACCATCCCCCTGCTCAATTTTTCTGCTCCAATATATTTGGAAAATGCGTCTTCCATACCACCTCCACCATATTCGGGAGAAAATGTTTCAATCGTAACCCTTAGTTTTACCATTTCAGCATCCAACTGTTCTATCTCTGCCACATAACTTGATTTCATTTCTAGATACTCATTCTCAGATAGAACGCCATCTTTAAAATCCTCATATATATTCCTGGTCAGCTCATTTAGGCTTTCCATGCGGCGCTCACAATCGGACAATCTGTTTTCCAGTTCGATTCTTTTGCTAACAACATCCGATCTCCTATTCAACATCCTTAACCGGTCTCTTGCACCGATATAGGTAGCAATATGACTTTTTATCATCTTGAATATCAATTCTTCTAAATTCTCAGCTTTAACATTTTTTGCAGGATCCGCATTCCCATAGTTAGGCGAGTGCCTGCATACATAACTACTGTAATGACCTACACCATTTACAAGCCTTGCCGTCCTTCGATACATACTCATTAAATTTCCGCAATGCCCACAATACAGATATCCCTGAAGCAGATCCCGTTTTTCATTTTGAACCCCATCATATTTACCGCGTGTAGAATAGTATTCCCTACGTCTTTCGGCCATACGAACCTGAGCTCTATGATACATTTCATCAGTAATAATCGGCTTGTGATGGTCCTTTACATAGTATCCGTCACGCTTCATAGGTTTTGTAATTCCCTTGTAATAACACTTCACGGTTTTTCCAATCAAAACATCGCCGGTATAAATTGGATTCTGAAGAATTCTTCTGATCTGCTTTCCTTCCCACATATTATTATATTTATCAGTGTGGATCACATCCTTAGTATGCCAGTACACACTGGGTGCGAGAATACCCTCCGCATTAAGCTCCTTTGCAATCTGCGCAAGACTCTTTCCATCCACATAATCTGTGAATATACGAATAACCACATCCTTCACATCCTCATCTATCAAAACCATATGAGGATCATTCGGATCTTTTTTATATCCATATGCTGCTGTACATGCGCAGAACACACCCTGCTTGAACTTATTCTCAAAGGATGAACTTACCTTTTTCGAAATATCCTTTGCGTATGCCTCATTGATGAGATTTTTCAGCGGCACCGACAGTCCATCTACTGTAGGATTTGAGAAAAGGCTGTCATAATTATCTGTCACAGCTATAAAACGAACCCCAAAAAAAGGAAATATCTTTTCAATATAATCTCCCGCTTCTAGATAGTTTCTTCCGAGTCTTGATAGATCCTTTACAATTACGCAGTTTATTCTTCCCTTCCTGATATCAGTAATCATCCTATTAAATTCAGGCCGATCAAATTTAGTTCCGGTAACGTCTCGGTCAACATATTCATCCACGAGAATCAACGAACAATCTTTGCTCAAATAATCCCTAAGAAACTTAATCTGATTCTCCACTGACTCACTCTCCACTTTACGCTCATCTTCTCTGGATAACCGAATATAGATAGCAGTCTTATATACTTTTTCTCCTACCGTAGCGTTTACACTAACAGAAGATGTTTTCCTGCTCTTACGTGCCATATTACATCACCTCTCCAAGATTTGTAGAATAATACTCAGCTATTTGCTCCATTTCTTCCAGCAACTTATCAAACCGGTACGTCACTTTAATTGTCTCAGAGTCAACAACATCCACCTTCTCAATCAAAAAAATCAACAGTTCCCGATCAAGCTCACTGGTATCCTCATATTTTTTTATCTTCTCAATCCATTCCTGCTTGCCGATACCATTTGCAAGACGCGCATTCCTATCCGCCTCGACCGTCGCCATGCTTTTCTCAATATCCTTAATCTGAGACTGATACTGATCCCTGAGCATGGAATACTCCTCCCTCGAAAGAATACCGTCCCTAAAATCCTCATACAGGTTCTTTTTTCTGTTGTTGCAGGACTCTATTTCTCCCCTGAGCTTATTGAGCCGATTCTCATATTTCTGGATAACTGGTTTCTTGTTCGTGACCTCATTTATCAGATCCAACGCAAGCGACGCTGCCATTGCTCTGCTGACATAGCCCCTCACAAGACCTGTGATGCTCTCAGAAAGTGTTTTCTCCGAAATAATATGGGAGCTGCACTTTTTCTTATCCTTCTTATTTCCTGAGCAGACATAATACACGTATCTCTTATTGCCTGATGGAACTGTCTTACGCACCATTGGCTCACCGCATCCGGCACAAAACACCATACCTGCAAGTGGAAAAACTTCAGTTAGTTCCGGTGATACTCTCGTATCCTTAAGAAGAAGTTCCTGCACAAGTTCAAATTCGCTTCTGGATATGATTGCATCGTGCATATCCTCAACGCGAATCCATTCTGCCTCATCCTTAATAATGCGCTTCTTGACCTTGTAATTGGGCGTGGTGCATTTACCTTGAACAACCGTCCCTATATAAACCTCATTCTTAAGAATTCTTGTCACCGCATTGTAACTCCACTTCGGTCTCATACTTTTAACAAAACTGCTTTCCAGCGGAATCCCAATACTTTTTTTATACTGAAGCGGCGAAAGAATACCGGCTTCATTTAGCTTGTCAGCAATCGTCTGCTGGCTCATGCCGCAGAGTTTCATGGAGAAGATATCTCTCACAACATCTGCGGCATATTCATCAATAACCAAATGATTCTTGTTGTCCGCATCTTTCATATATCCATAAGCTGCAAATGCCCCGATATATTCGCCATTGCGACGTTTGATATCCATGTGGCTACGAATTTTAATGGAAATATCTCGACAGTATGCATCGTTGATCAGATTCTTAAAGGGGACAATCATATCGTTTCCCATATCTTCACGGACACTGTCATAACCGTCTGTAATCGCAATAAATCGTATCCCAAGCATAGGGAATATCTTTTCAATATATCGGCCAGAGTCGATATAGTTCCTTCCGAAGCGGGAGAGATCCTTTACGATGACACAGTCAATTGTCCCCTCACGTATGTCTGATAGCATTCTTTGGAATTCCGGTCTTTCAAAGTTAACACCCGTGAAACCATCATCAATATATGTATCGATGACCTCAATTTCAGGATGGGACTTCAGATAGTCCATGACCAATTCATTCTGATTGGCAATACTATTGCTGACGGACTTTCCCACATCAGAAGTATTGCCATCTTCCTTCGACAGCCGCAAATACACGGCAGCATGAAATGATTTATTATTCATCTGCTTTTCCTCCTCCATGATAATCTGGAAAGATGGAAAAGCACTTAATACTTAGTCCGACTTCAGATTATCACTGACAAAACCAAATCTCCATGACAATGGTCGATGTCCAAGGACTTCTTATAATGTCCTGACAAACTCCTCAAACCGTTCCTGCAACGATATACCTTCACCACTGTAAACATTTTTAACAACAACCTTTCCCACACGAAAACAATACGGATTCTTAATCTGCCTCAAGAACTCAGCCGCTCTTTCCTTTGGCGGCAAGCTGTCATCAATCTTAATCTCGTTGATGTCAACCAGGCTTTCTCGATCCACCATTCTTACATCCAAGTTCTTCATATCCTCAAGAGTCATAGGGAACCTCCTTTAGTCCTTGTTTATCGCCTTCTATAAGTCTTGGGATATTTTTTTGTTTCAGCCTTTTTACAACGACAAAAGCCATATCACATCGCATCAAATCAGCAACAAAAAAGCGCCCATGCCAGGAACTGTAGCTTCCTGGTATGGACACCTTTACTAAATCGGTTATTTATAATTGCTTCCTATATATGATCAGCCAAGATTTCTTTCAGTTTTTCCTTGCTCTTCTCTCCGTTCAGCATTACGCCTTCCATGATCTCCGCCGCTCCCGGTGCACTGTCTTCCAGCCGTTCCAGTGTCTTCCCGAATCCGGATCCACCTGAGGTTGCAAAGAGAACGATCTTCTTTCCGTGCATATCATAACTCTCCAGGAATGTGTTAACAATCGTGGGAGCCACATACCACCAGATTGGGAAACAAAGAAAGATCGTATCATATTGTTCCATGTTCGAAACCTTATCCCCTCCAATGGGCGGTCTGCCTTTCGGATCGTTCATCTCCAGAGAACTGCGGGACTGCTCATCACGCCAGTTCAGATCATCATTTGTATATGGAACCTCTGGTGTGATCTCATAAAGATCCGCACCAGCTG
>JAILAR010000183.1 GCA_024681515.1 Eubacterium sp.
TAGACAGCTTCTTCATTTTCGCAGTATACATCCAATCGGATGCCATGTACATCTGCAGATACTTCTTCCGTCTTCTCCGGTTCGATATATTCGATCTCACGGATTTGCTTTCCAAGGATACGTTCTATACATTTTTTCGCCAGATTCTTCCGGCGCATCACCAGTCCAAAAATCACGTGATTTCTGATCGTTAATTGATTTACATCTATTGTCATTTTATCTTCACCTCCGTCTGTTTTCAGTAAATGATCTGTTGTTTTTTCAGATGTCTGAAATAGCAAAAGATCCAGTACGGAGGCGGCCTCACGAAGCGTGCAACACATTGATGCGCAACAAAACGTTTCATTAAAAAAATCCTTTTTTTTATTACCGGAAAGACCAAATATCTGTCCGGCAACAAAAAAGGATCGTAGTGTTACGTGCCATGAAGCACTATGTTTTTAAAAGGCAACGTAACTTACGCACCAAAATAACGATAGCATATTTCCGCAGAAAATGCAACCAGACAGAGCGCAGCAATGGCCGCGCTCTGTCTGATAAATCATATGAATTTTCGATGCTTTTCACTTAACGATAGTTGTGATGATTGATGCTCCCACAAAAGCGCAGAAGCCTACTGCTCCAATAATGCATAATACTGTCATGTTGATCCCTCCTTCCGAATTTCTTTGAAAACCGGTTTATTACTTTCTGCTTATCGCTCCAAATCACGCTGCATACAAACCGTCTTGGTGTTGTTTGTTTTTGATTATGTGCACACTATAACACCCCGACTTTTACAACTCCTTTACAAAAAAAGCGGCAGTTACATTTTGCGTAACTGTCGCCTTTGAAATCCATTCTAAATTCCGAACACCCGCCTTGTGTTCTCCTCCGTAACCTGCAGGACTTCCTCCACCGAAATCCCTTTCAGCTCGGCGATGCGTGCTGCAACCGCCGGGAGGATCAGGCTGGTATTGCGGGCCTTCTGCCATTTCTTTCCGGTGATTGTTTCAGTATCCGGCTTCAACGGCTTTACATACGGAGCGTCGGTTTCCAGAAGCAGATATTTCAGAGGTGTGGAAATGACCGTCTGCTCCAGCGGTTCTCTGTATTCCCGCTTCATGAGAAGGGTTCCGCCGATGCCGAGAGTCATTCCCAGTTCCTCCGTATAGATTCTGGCCACGTCCGGTCCACCGGAAAAACAGTGGCAGACACCGCCATGCAGTTTTCGTCTGTATCTTCGAAGAATGCGGATTGCATCTTCATCCGCCAGACGGATATGCAGGATCAGCGGAAGCCCCAGTTTATGCGCCAGTTTGATCTGCCAGCGAAACCAGCACTTCTGTTTCAGCCGACGCTGCTCCTCCGGAGGCACATGATAATCCAGCCCTGCCTCACCGATGGCTATAACGCTCTTGTCTTTCGCAAACTCCCTTACCCTTTTAAAATCACCATGTTTGGACTTGGTACAGCGCATCGGATGATTCCCGACCGCCGGATAAAGAAAGCCCTTGTACTTCCTGCTCAGATCCAGCAGCAACTGATTGGATTCCACATCGATGGCAGGTTCGATACACTCAGTAATACCCCGGCGCCTCATCTCTTCAATCAGAGACTCACGTGTTCCATTCTCCACAACGCTGTAAGCCGCGCCGTCATGATCCACATACGGGAACACCTGATCAAAGAGCCTGTATGATAAATGAATATGCGAATCGATCATGGAATCACCTTCTTTCCCTGACCCGATTATAGCACCTTATGACAGTGCTGCATATTCCAAAATACTCTCCCTGATCGCCCGTCCCACGCTCTGCCTTACCGGCAGAACCTCATCCAGCCGTCCTGCGTCTCACCTTCTCATACGAGAAGGTATCCAGGAACCGCTTTGCACGCTCGGTCTTCGGGTTCTCAAAGAATTCGCTCCCCGTACTTTCCTCTGCGATGCCGCCCTGATCCAGGAAGATCACCCGATCGGCGATGGCCTTTGCAAATGCCATCTCGTGGGTCACGATCACCATGGTGCGTCCCTGCTCTGCCAGACGGAGAAGCACCTCCAGGACTTCGCGGATCATTTCCGGATCCAGCGCCGCCGTTACCTCGTCGAAGAGAAGAACCTCCGGCTGCATCGCCAGTGCCCGGACGATGGCCACCCGCTGCCGTTGCCCGCCGGACAGCTGCCTTGGATATGCATCCGCCTTCTCTGCCAGACCCACCCGATCCAGCAGTTCTCTGGCCTCTGCTTCTGCTTCCTTCCGATTTCGTCCCTGCACCTTCACCGGTGCCAGGGTGATATTGTCCAGCACACGCTTATGGGGGAAGAGCTCGTAGCTCTGGAAGACCATACCCACCTTCTGGCGGATCTTTGCGAGAGAGCGATCGGAGTTGGAACCACGCCGCTTCGTGCGTTTGTCACCGCTCACACTCTTTGAACCGTCTGACGAATCCGAATGTTTCGATCCCACACCCTCGTTTATTGCCTCCCCACGATAGGAGACGCTTCCGGACTGAATCCGCTCCAGGCCGTTCATGCAGCGAAGCAAAGTACTTTTTCCGCAGCCCGAAGGTCCCAGGATCACCAGAACCTCGCCCTCATGGACGGATAAGGACACATCCTTCAGGATTGTCGTGTCTCCGTATGCTTTTGTGATTTTATCAACCCGGATCAATTCTTCGCTCATAATTCTCTGTCTCCTATTCCACATTTCGCACGTATTTGGCACATTCATGCTTTTATCATGTATTCGAGTCCGTGCTACATTCTGATTTGCTCCACACTTCGCGCTTACGCGTACGCCCACTTCTTCTCCAGCCTTTTCGCTGCCAGACTGATAGGCCAGCAGGCCAGGAAATACAGCAGGAAGATCACCGCATACACGCCAAATGCCGCCTGCGGCGAGCTGGTTCGGTTGGCTTCGATGATCTGCTGCCCGGTCTTCAGAACCTCCACCACACCGATCAGCATCACCAGACTGGTGGTCTTGATCATACGGGTGATGAGATTGATGGACTGAGGGATCAGTCTTCGTATAGTCTGTGGTACGATGACGTAAATGCTGGTCTGCCAGGGTGACAGTCCCAGCGCCGCAGCGCTTTCGTACTGATGCTTCGGGATACCGAGAAGAGCACCCCGGGTGAGGTCACCCATTTCCGCGGTTCCCCAGAAGGTGAAGACGATGACGGAAGACAGCTCCGCATCCAGGTTCCAGCCGAAGACCCGCGTCGCGCCGAAGAAGACGATGAAGAGCAGGACCATTTGCGGCATGATTCGGACGAATTCAAGGTAGATGCGCGTAAAAATGCGGATCGCCCGGTTTTGCTTCGTCATCAGAATTCCCAGCAGGACGCCCAGAGGCAGGCTGACAGCCACCGCGATCAGACTGATGCGGAGCGCCACCCACAGGCCTCCCAGCAGCCTTGTGAAATTCGTACCCTTGAAGAGCACATCAAATCCGAGATTTGTCATACGATTTCCTCTCTTATACTCGTTCCCCTGTCAGGATTCTTCGCCTCTTCGAGGCTCAGAATGACATATTGTTCTGGCCCGAATGACATATTGTCCTGTCATCCTGAGCTCGTAGAGCGAAGGATCCCTTCACTCGCATAGCTTCTGTCGTCCTGCTTTGCTCTTCTCCTGCCACGCTTCTGCTTTCCAACGCTCCCAAGATTCAGTATCCTCTCCAGCCAGCTTCCCAGGATGGATACCGGAAGCAGTATCAGTAAATAGAAAAAGACAAGAAGCACCAGGCACTCCTCCGTCTTGTAATAAAGCCCGATCAGGTCCTTCGCGGTAAACATCAGATCCATCAGGCTGATGGCTGAGAAGACGCTGGTCTCCTTCAGCAGGAAGATCACATTTGCCGTAAATGACGGAACGCTGACGGATACTGCCTGGGGCAGGATCACGTAGCGCATGGCCTGGCTCCGGGTCATGCCCAGTGCCAGCGCGCTTTCCAGCTGTGTATTCTCCACCGTGGTAAACCCACTGCGGAAGGTCTCCGCCATATACGCACCGCCCAGCAGTGCCAGCCCCAGGATCCCGCAAAACTCCGCGGAGATTGAGATCCCCAGCTTCGGAAGTCCGAAATACAGGAAGAAGAGCTGGACCAGAAGCGGTGTATTTCGAAACAGTTCGATATATGCGCCTGCCAGTCTGTGCAGGATTGGCGTTCGGTAGTATCGGAGCAGTGCAGTCACCAGGCCGATCACGATAGACAGCAGGATGCCGCACCAACCGATACGGAGGGTCAAACCGAGCGCCTCCCAATACATGGGCAGGTAATCGCTAATTACTTCCCAATTCATAACTTCCACCTTTGAATCATACCGCCAGCCTCCAGGTTTCGTTCGTCATTTTCGTATCACGTTTGTGGTCGGATAATCTCCAACGGTCTCCGAATTCACTCTACTCCTGTTCGAATTTACGCCATTCGTATTCGAGTTCAGGCCACCCGCCTTCGATCAACCTTCCTTGACAGGAACATTCCGATCCACTGCAGGAGCTGCATCAGCAGCACCAGGACTGCCACCGTGATCAGCATGACCTGTGTCTCATATCTGTAATAACCGTAGCGGATGGCGATGTCTCCCAGTCCGCCGCCGCCGACGATGCCGGCCATGGCCGAATATCCGAGGATGGTTCCCAGGGCGATGGTTACGCCCACCAGGAGGGAAGTTCTGGCCTCCGTCAGGAGCACTTTTCGGATGATGGTCATTTTACCGGCTCCCAGACTGACCGCGGCTTCGATCACGCCCCGGTCCACTTCCTTCAGGGAATTCTCCACCATCCGTGCGATCAGCGGCGCTGCGGCAACGGTCAGCGGAACGATAGTCGCCGTCGTCCCGTAGCTCTTGCCCACCACCAGCTTGGTCAGCGGCTGGATGAGAATGAGAAGAATGAGAAATGGAACGCTTCTCGTCACATTCATGATCAGATCCAGGATCCGGTATAAAACCTTATTCGGTGCGATCCCGTCTCCCGAAGAGACGGTGAGTAAAACCCCGAGAGGCAACCCGATCACGTATCCGATCAGGGTGCTGATCAGTACCATCTGCAGGGTCTCCCATGTACCCGCTCCCAGGAGCGGCAATATCTCAGACAGCTGCATAGTGTGCCTCCCCGGATGTACCAGTAGATGTTCCGTTAATTGTTTCAATAGACACTTTATCGGATGCTGCATTCGCAAACCGATGTGCTATTTGTCGCGTTTCACTCGATGATCCGTTTCGGATCTTCTTGTCAGATCCACCGGCAATATCACCATCCGCATCTACATCAACTCCATCGAATATATCACGTCCGTCTTCGTTTGATTTTCCGGCAATATCAACATGTCCATCGTCTTCAGCTTCTTCAAGCTGCTCGAACTGCTCCACCAGCAGCAGCTGCTTCGTCGCTTTCGATTTCGGATTCGTAAATACTTCCCGCACGGTACCGGTCTCCGCCACCACGCCATGATGCAGGACCGCAACCCGGTCGCAGATCTCCTGGATCACACGCATTTCATGGGTGATGAGTACGATGGTGATGTGGTACTGACGGTTGATGTCCTTCAGCAGCCTCAGGATGTCCCGGGTGGTCTTCGGGTCCAGTGCACTGGTCGCCTCGTCCGAAAGCAGGATCTTCGGCTGACCGGCAAGGGCTCTTGCGATGGCCACTCTCTGCTGCTGTCCGCCGGACAGCTGGACGGGATAAGCCGTCTGCTTATCCGCCAGCCCGACGATCTCCAGGTATTCCTTCGCCTTCTCTCTCGCTTCCTTCTTCCGAAGTCCTGCGATCTCCAGCGGGAATGCCACGTTGTCCAGGACATTTCGCTGCTGCAGCAGATTGAAATGCTGGAAGATCATCGCGATGTCCTGCCGCTCCTTCCGAAGCCGGGCTCCGGAGAGGGAGGCAAGGTCACTGCCTCCCACCCGGACCGTGCCGGATTCCGGCTGCTCCAGATAATTGATGCAACGGACAAGGGTGCTCTTCCCTGCACCGGAGAGACCGATCACTCCGAAGATCTCGCCTTCCTCGATGGATAGACTGACCTCGCGGAGGGCCTGAACCGCGCCGGCCTTCCCGGTATATGTTTTGCTTATGTTTGTAAGTTCAATTGCTGCCATGTGCTGTATGTCCTCGTTACTGTTTCTGCTTTGTTCTTATTATTTCAGTCAAAATCCCTTTGTTTCTTCAATCGGGATCCCGTGTGCATTGACAAAGAATCATGATCGTCTGCGTTCATTCCATGCTATCCTCGGTCAGGATTCTTCACTTCAATCCGCTTTACTCAATTATTTGAACGGGATCACCGCTCCATCGTAAGTGTCCGTAATGAACTGACGGATCTCCTCCGACTCCAGGGCCTTTACCAGTGCCTGGGTCTTCTCGCTGTTTTCCTGACCTGCCTTCACTGCGATGATATTTACGTAGGTCTTTGCGGCCTCGGAATCTGCTGCTTCGAATGCGAGGGCATCCTTGCCCACAGACAGGCCCGCTTCCAGTGCATAGTTTCCGTTCAGGACTACAAGCGCTACTTCGTCACGGACTCTGGATACCTGCGCGGCCTCCAGCTCCTGGATCTTCAGGTTCTTCGGGTTGTCTACGATGTCCAGTGTGGTTGCTGTGAGGCCCACGCCATCCTTCAGGGTGATCAGACCGTTCGCCTGCAGTAACAGGAGGGCTCTTGCTTCGTTGGTGGTATCGTTCGGTACTGCGACAGTGTCACCGTCTGCAAGATCTGCAAGTGCGGCCTTGGTTCCCGGATAGATTCCGAAAGGCTCATAGTGAATACCTGCTGCGGAAACCAGAGAGGTTCCGTTTTCCTTATTGAAATCATCAAGATACGGTACGTGCTGGAAATAATTTGCGTCGATCTCGCCGCTCTCTACTACGAGGTTCGGCTGTACATAATCTTCAAACTCTGTTACCTTCAGCTCCCAGCCCTCTGCTGCAAGAATGTCCTTTGCCTTTGCAAGGATCTCTGCGTGAGGTGTGGGGGATGCTGCTACGGTGATGGTCCCCTTTGCTTCCGGAGCTGCGTCATTTCCTGCCGGTGCAGCATCGTTTTCTGCCGCTGCCGCGTCATCAGCCTTTGTCGGTACTACGCCGCCTTCGATGACCAGTGTCTCTTCAAACTCGGTTCCGTAGGTTCCGATCAGAGTTGCTTCATAATCTGCATGGAAGAACTTCTCACCTGCAAGGTTCTTGATCTCATCGTTCAGCCAGTTCAGAAGCGTTTCATTTCCCTTGGAGACTGCCGGAGCGATGGTGTCTGCACTGCCCAGTGCATCGATGCCGACGGTGTAGCCTTCATTCTCCTTCGCAAATGCGATGACCTCGGTGTTGTCATTTGCCCAGGCAACGCCCGTGCCGTTCTCAAATGCACTCTTGGCTGCTGCGTAGGTGTCGAACTTCTGCAGCTTGATATCCGGATTGTTCTTCTCCAGATAAGTCTCGGCCGTGGTTCCGGAAATGACAATAACCTGATCGTCTGCCTTCACTTCACTGAGATCCTTGATCACGCGGTCGTTCTTGGATACAACGCCCAGAGCCACGTTCATGTACGGAAGTGCGAAATCAACCTCTTCCGCACGTTCCGGCGTTACCGTGAAGTTTGCCAGGACGATGTCCACCTTGCCGGTCTTCAGGAACTCGATGCGGCTGGCTGCCTCGGTAGATACGTAGTTGATCTTTACGCCCAGATCCTTGCCGATCCGCTCTGCGAAATACACATCGTAGCCCTGATAGGTTCCGTTCTCATCCACATATCCGAATGGGGATTTGTCGGAGAATACGCCGATATTAATGGTTCCGTCTGCCTTGATCTCATCTACCGTCCGGTAGATGGCTTTGCCTGCTTCCGTGTTCGCTGCGCCCGTGCCCTTGGCCGCTGCCGAGCTGTTGGCATTGCTTCCGCATCCTACAAGCAGTGCCATGGAGGCGATGCTTGTCAGCCCGAAGGCTGCGATCTTCTTAAAAAGACTCTTCTTATTCTTCTTCTCATGCAAATTCTTTCTCATTTTGATTCCTTCTTTCTATTATTTCGACTTTCGTTTAAATCTGTGTTCGTTTCTGGTTACTTCTCTTACATCTGTGTAGTTCCAACATCGCCGCCCCTGCGGCATTCGCTTTGTAATTCGTATCTCTTTCATGCTCTCTCCTTTCTTCAATTGAGTAATGAGCCCTGCCACATCTCCGATTGCTTCGCAATCGTCGATGTCGCGGCATTCGCCGTATAGTCCTGCTTCGACATTGCTTTGTTTGTGAGCAAGCTCACACAAAGCAAGTCTCGCAGTCCTGCATGGCTCATTACACGCACAAATAAGCCGGGATCCGAATTCCAGATCCCGGCTCTTTTGGGGTGTGCAGCATACCACTATGCTATCGGAACGCACGGCAATCAGCCGCTATCCTGCGACGCCCAATCATCCGGGATCTTTGCAGCATACAGCAGCAGCACATGCACATATATGTAGATGTAGCACTTATGCGTTTCATACCGTGTTTTCCTCCATTCCATACTTCGCGCCTAAAGCGCTCCGCCATAGTGGCTTTCCGTTCTGAGTTTTCCTCTGAACAGTTTTGGATTATATACCCATTCGCCTACCATGTCAATAGGTATTTAGTTTTTTTTTCATTTTTTCTGCCGTATCACGCAAAAACCGCAGGGACCAAGGCCCCTGCGGCATATGATCTCCTGGATCGCGTCAACTACCAGGGCGTACTCAACCTGATCGACTTTTGTCTGGCAGAGAAGAAGCGGCTGGTACAGACCTCCACCTATTCGGTTGCCGGCGAGATGGAGCTGAAGGAAGGCGAGGATATCCGGATCCACGAGAATCAGCTTTACTTCGGCCAGATCGTAGAGAATGATTATGTCCGGACGAAATTCCTGGCAGAACGTGCCGTACTGGAGGCGAAGGCAGAACGTGGGCTGGACGGATGTGTGGTTCGGATGGGGAACCTGATGAGCAGGCACAGTGACGGAGAGTTCCAGATCAACTTCCTGACCAACAGCTTCATGCGGTCCCTCCGGGCGTATAAGAGCCTGAAGCAGTTCCCGGTGAGTGCGCTGGATGAGCCGGTGGAGTTCTCTCCCATCGACAGCAGTGCCGAGGCCGTACTCCGGTTTGCGGGAGCGGACAA
>JAILAR010000009.1 GCA_024681515.1 Eubacterium sp.
AACAGGAGGTATCCTCCATGGAAAACCAGGATGTAAAAAAAGTCGAAGCCCCCAGCTTCGACATCGACGAATTCGATATGGAGCATCTTTCGCAGCTTCTGAAGGACCGGAAACTGCATGAAGCACGGGAACTGCTCTCCGAGCAGAACGAGGTCGACCTGGCCGAGATCCTGGGCGAGCTGGACGAAGAAGAACTGTCCATTGCCTTCCGGATCCTGCCCAAGGAACTGGCCGCCGACACCTTCTCCTATCTGGAGCCGGAGACGCAGGAAGCTCTGATCCGTGCCTTCTCCGATAAGGAGCTTGGTTTCATCATCGAGAACCTGTTCCTCGACGATACCGTCGACATGATCGAGGAAATGCCCGCCAGCGTAGTGCAGAGGATCCTTCGAAACACGGATCCCGTCACCCGCCGGGAGATCAACGAACTTCTGAAATATCCGGAAGACTCCGCCGGTAGCATCATGACCACCGAGTATGTGCGTCTGCAGGAGGAAATGACCGTCCGCGAGGCATTTGACCGCATCCGGAAGGTCGGCGTGGACAAGGAGACCATCTATACCTGTTACGTCACCAATGCAAAGCGCGAGCTGCTGGGCGTCGTCACCATCAAGGATCTGCTGCTGGCCGAGTATGAAACCCAGATCCGGGACATCATGGAGACGAATATCATTTACGTTACCACCACCGAGGACCAGGAGAAGGTCGCTCACTCCTTCGACCGTTACAACTTCCTCTCCCTTCCCGTTGTAGACAACGAGCAGAGGCTCGTCGGTATCATCACCTTCGACGATGTCATCGATGTCCTGCAGGAAGAGAATACCGAGGATATCGAGCGAATGGCCGCCATCATCCCTACGGACAAACCGTACATGAAGACCACCGCATTTGAAACCTTCAAGAAACGCATCCCCTGGCTTCTTCTTCTGATGATCTCCGCAACCTTCACAGGCGCCATCATCACGCATTACGAAAAGGCTCTGGGAGCATACGTTGTGCTCACCGCCTACATTCCCATGCTGATGGATACCGGCGGAAATGCCGGTTCCCAGGCTTCCGTGTCCATCATCCGTGGTCTCTCTCTGGAAGAGATCGAGTTCAGTGATATCTTCCGGATCCAGGGCAAGGAATTTTTCGTCTCCCTGATGTGCGGTGCCACACTGGCGGTAGCCAACTTCTGCAAGCTGATCTTCTTCGACAAGGTAGAGATCGTGGTTGCCCTGGTCGTCTGCCTGACCCTGGTATGCACCGTCATCGTAGCAAAATTCGTGGGCTGTTCTCTCCCGATCCTGGCCAAGAAGGTCGGCTTCGATCCGGCGGTCATGGCCAGCCCCTTCATCACCACCATCGTGGATGCACTGTCGCTGCTGATCTATTTCCAGTTTGCGTCACACATCCTTAAACTTTGAATCCGTTTACAGAACATTTCATGAGGATACGCAGTGCACAGGTTTCGTGTGCAATACTGTCAGATCACGCAAAAAAGGGAGCGCCTCACCGGCGCCATATGCCGGCAGGATGCTCCCTTTTGATTTATCTCATACACTTAACGGGGCAGGCTTCTCAGAACGGGATCCGGTCATAAACATCGAAATCCACGGAATCCTCATAATGATAATTGGGATCGATGTCCTTCAGCCACTCCGTATAGAGCTTTGAAAAATACACATTTTTCTCTTCGCGCTCGATCTTCTCCTTCCGTTTGTCCGTGGCATCCCGATCCGTAAGCGCCTTCATGTAAAACAGATGGTAGCCGTATTCGGTCTCCGTTACCAGGCTGGTAGCGCCGTCCTCCAGCGTATATATCATGTCCGCGATCTCTTTCCCATACTCCGAACGGATCTCCTCCGGTGTCATGGTCTTATAGGAAGAATTCTCCAGTCCGTAATACGCAGCAATGGAGGCAGGATCTCTCTCCGCTCCCGTATCCAGCGGACTGATCAGGGAATTGTACGCCTGCACAGCCTTGTCATACTGCTCCTTCTTTGCCGCTTCCTCCAGGGGTCTCACCACCCCGTCCGAGCTCTCCGTATAACAGGAAAAGCATAGATCGAAAAATGTAGTCTCCCGGGCGCGTTCATCCGAAACCTCGATCCCGGACTGTTCCATGATCGCATCGTAAACCCGGGTCGCCAGCAGATTATCCGTCATACAGCGCTCCACCTGGGCGCGGGACAGCTCCATCTGCTCGATCTGTTTATCCGTGATATTCTTCCAGAACGCCTCGGTATCCCTTTCGATCTGCTTTTTCATTTCCGCATCGACCGAGACTCCGTAATCCGGGGCCTTCTCCACCAGCACCTTCACCTTTACGATATTTTCGATGACGTCTTTTCTGGTCAGGGATCGGAGCGTCTGCTCCCTTCCGTCCGAAGCCGGGACCTCCATGTTCCAGATCTCCGCACCGTAATTGCTGTCATAATTCTCGATCACAGGCTGCGCATACAGGAACACCTCGCCCAGCGGTATGGCCGTGCCATGGAAATGAAATACCACAGAGCCTTCCTCTGCCTGTCCTTCCTGATCCTCCGTTCCCGTAGTGCCCTGCTTCGACCCACAGGCGGTCAGTGATAAAACCGCAGCAAGCGCGAGAAGCAGCGCCAGCAGACGGATACGTTTTTTATGACGATTGTGTGCAGTACGCAACATTTGTTGTCCTTTCCTCATTCGTATGCTTCCACCCCGTTCGTGTGTCCGGAAGCAGCCGGGCATGCCACCGATCATATAATAATCGCAGATCAGTCAAGCAACAGCTCCCGCATCGTCTTCACATCCTGCATTACCTGCTCCAGCAGGTCTTCCGGAACAGTTTTGGAGCGTGCAACCTTAAAACCGGCCGGGTTTCCGTTCACGATACGCATCCCTTTGCGGCATTTAAACAGCGTCGGGATCTCCCGTGCATTGATATCCGGATTTTCTATAAAGAGATACAGTACCTCTCCGTTTTCATACCGGATATCCGTGATGCCGCAGCTGTGCGCCAGCGGCCGGAGCACCGCAACCTTCAGCAGGTTCTCCACTTCTTTCGGAAGGTCTCCGAAACGATCCTGCATTTCTATCCGGATCGCATCCGCATCCTCTTCCGAGGTTACGCGATAGATCTGCTTATACATTTCCAGCTTCAGATACTCGCTCCGGACGTAAACGTCGGGAATATAAGCATTTACCGGCAGACTGATGAGCGTATCGAAGGAATCCTCTTCCTCTTCATCCTCCTGCAGTTCCCCCTTCTTCTTTCGGATCGCTGCAGAAAGCATTTTCACATACAGATCATATCCCACATCCTCCAGGTGCCCGGACTGATCCACACCGAGAACACTTCCCGCACCGCGGATCTCCAGATCCCGCATGGAGATCTTGTATCCGGATCCCAGATCCGTGAACTCCCGGATCGCAGCGAGGCGTTTTTCCGCCGTCTCCTTGATCAGCTTGTCTTTCTGGTACATCAGAAATGCATACGCACTCCTGCCGGACCGTCCCACACGCCCGCGAAGCTGATACAGCTGCGCCAGGCCGAAGCGGTCCGCATTATGAATGATGATCGTATTGACATTCGGGATGTCCAACCCTGTCTCGATGATGGTGGTAGTTACCAGGATATCGATCTTCTTATCCACAAAGTCCCGCATCAGATTTTCCAGCTCACGGGAAGACATCTTCCCATGCGCATATTCGATCCGGGCCTCGGGGAGCAGCTTTGCCAGATCCTCCGCAACCGACGCGATCTTATCCACCCGATTATAGACATAGTATACCTGTCCCCTGCGGATCAGCTCTCTGCGGCAGGCCTCCTGAACCATTTCCCTGTCATACTCCATGACAAAGGTCTGGATCGGCCGGCGATCCACCGGTGCCTCTTCCAGCAGACTCAGATCACGGATCCCCACCAGGCTCATGTGCATGGTCCGCGGGATCGGCGTCGCGGTCAATGTCAGTACATCCACCGTGTTTCGCAGCTGTTTGATCTTCTCCTTATGCTTTACACCGAACCGCTGCTCCTCATCAATGATCAGCAGTCCCAACCGATGAAATGCCACGTCCTTGGACAGCAGCCGGTGGGTTCCAACCACAATGTCCACGGTGGATTTCTTTATGCCCTCCAACGTCTCTTTGATCTCTTTCGGCGTACAAAACCGGGACAGCATCCGGATATTTACCGGATACTTGGCCAGTCTTTTCCGAAAGGTATCAAAATGCTGCTGTGCCAGGATCGTCGTAGGCACCAGGAACGCAACCTGATGACCGTCCTGCACAGCCTTAAATGCAGCGCGGATCGCCACTTCGGTCTTACCGAAACCCACATCCCCGCAGATCAGGCGGTCCATGATCTTATCCGATTCCATATCCCGCTTGGTATCTTCGATCGCACGTATCTGATCCTCGGTTTCCTCATAGGGGAAGCTCTCCTCAAACTCCCGCTGCCAGGGGGTATCCGGCGGAAATGCATGCCCCGTCAGGGTCTGCCGGTCCGCGTAAAGGTCGATCAGTTCCGAAGCCATGGCCTCTACCTGTGCACGCACGCGCCGTTTGGTATTCTCCCAGGTCTTACTACCCAGTTTGTTCAGTTTCGGTACCGGCGTCGCAGCCGCATCCGCATATTTTCCGATCATCGACATATGGTCCACCGGAATGAACAGGGTTCCTCCGTCCGCATATTCGATACTGATATAATCCTGATACCTTCCGTCCGTCTGGATCTGCTCGATTCCTCGATAGATCCCGATTCCATGCCGCTCATGCACCACATAATCACCCGGATGCAGCTCCCCAAGATGTGAGATCTGCTTACCCAGGCGTTTCGGCCGGTTTCTTCTTGTCCGCTCCTTATCTTTTCGGAGCACATCAGACTCCGTGATCACAAGTAATTTGATCTCCGGAAGCTGAAACCCGCTTTCCAGACTGCCGGTGGCAACCAATACCTCCCGTGGCTGAAGCAGCCAGGACCGATCCGTGGACAGCGCCGCCGGGATCCCCTGTTCCTGCAGCGTATCCACCAGGCGCGTGCCACGGCTTTGAGACATGGAAATAAAGAGGATCCGATAATCCTCTTCTCTGTATTTTTCAAGAGAAACTGCCAGCTCATCAAATTTCCCTTCAAAGGACATCACCTGCCGTGCGACAAACTCCAACTCCTTCTTCGGAAGAAGAACTTTTCCTTTCTCGATAAACTCCGTAAAGAGAGCATGGGCCGAGTCCTCCAGGCGCTCCAGAATCTCCAGATGATCAAACAGGATATCGGCCTGCCTCGGAAGGATATAGCCACGCTTCAGCCTCGAATCCATGGCACTCCTGAACTCCGTTCCGTACACCTCGGCGCGAAGCTCTGTCCGCTTCGGATCATCCACGAAGATCTTCGTATCTTCCGGGAAATAATCCAGGAATGATACGCAGTCCGGATAAAAATACATGACCAGGCCGTCCACATTGGAAGCGCCGGCCAGGTTCTGGATATCATCCTTTATCGTATCCACCGCTTTTTTCAGGCGGTTATACTCTTCCGTCTTTCCTGCTGCCTTGAAGCTATCCGAAGCAATCTGATAATCGTCGTCGATCCTCCTGAGTCCCCGCCTTCTGCGGCTGTCATCCAGCACAAACTCCGTTGCCGGCAGGATCTCCACCTCCTCAAGATCCTCGATGGATCTTTGGGTGGAAGCATCAAAAGCGCGAATGGATTCGATCTCATCCCCCCAAAATTCAATACGGATGGGACATTCCTCCGTCAGAGGAAAGATATCCAATATCCCACCCCGAGTGGAAAACTGTCCGGATTCCTCCACCAGCCCGACAGACTCGTAACCACATTCCGTAAACATTTTCTGAAGATCGGTGAAGGAAACCTCCTGTCCCTTCTTCAGTTTCACGATACTTTTCTTCACGGTCTCCGGCGCCGGGATCCGGTCCATGAGACTTTCCACGGATGCAATGACCACCGTGGGCTCCCCGTCCAGAAGTCTCTTCACGACCTCAAGACGCTTCCTTGCCGCCAGATTTCCGTGTACATCCGCATAGTAAAAAAGGACGTCCTTTGACGGATAGACACATACATTTCGGTCATAGAAACGATAATCCTGATAAAGCTGCTGTGCCCGCCCCTCATCATATGTAACGATCAGAACCTGACTCGCATCCTCGCGTAGAACCTCCGTGAGCAGCGGTCGGATTCCTCCGGACGCACCATAGATAGATACCGGTTTCTCTCCTTCCCGAAGGGATCTCTTCGCCTCCTGAATACACCCCATTTCCGAAACAGGTGCACAGATCGTATTCATAAATGTCGGATTCGTAGTTTGAATCATGCAGATTTCCGTTTTCCTTTCCGAATCGATCTTTCATTAATGTCGATTCCTTTCGACATTACCATATCCGCTCATAAAATCGAAGGTACTATACAAACAACCGCAGAAACGAGGAAGCGCATTCAGTTATATAAATTCTGCGCTGCCTGCAGCCCGTCCGTAATGATCAGCCGTACGGCATCTGCCGCTTTCTCACAGGTCTCCCGGAACACCGGGAATTCTTCCTTCGGGATCCTCCCGAGAACATAATCCGCCAGATCCCAGTCTGCCGGTTTCTTCCCGACTCCGATCCTGACGCGGTCAAAGGTGTCCGTTCCGATGCAGCCGATGATGCTCTTTAATCCGTTATGTCCGCCGGCGCTGCCCTGTCCGCGGATCCTGAGTCTTCCCACATCCAGATCCACGTCATCCACAAAGACGACCAGATCTTCCGGGGTACAGTTATAGAAATGCAGCAGGGGCTGCACTGCCTCTCCCGACAGGTTCATATATGTCTGGGGCATGGCAAGAACAACCTTCTCTCCTTCGATCAGGCCGTGTCCTGTGATGCTCTTGCATTCCTTCTTCGATAGGGAAATGTTATAGCGGTCGGCCAGCTGCGTCAGGGCAGCGAAGCCGGTGTTATGCCGGGTGCCTGCATACTTCAGTCCCGGGTTTCCGAGTCCTACGATGATCTTCATCTTATCACCTAAATTCTATTATCTTGTTCGAGTCACGATACACGGTTATATCCCATAACGTATTTCGAGTCACGATGCACGGTTATGTCCCACATGAAGTTCCACCTGCGACACCGCTCGCGCTCCAATTTGCGATCGTAGCGGCTCCGTAGCGAATTATGCGTCATCAGCTCCTTCGGATGCTTCTGACTCATAATTCGCTACACTAGGACGCTTCGGTCACTTCGTTCCCTCACCGTCCAAGTGCCGACGTCGCAAAATGGTCGCAGGTTTGGAACTCATGTGGGACATTATCAACCGTGCATCTGTTTGTCGCATGGTACATGACTATGTCATCGTTATGTTATTTCGACAACTATATGTGAATAACAACTACCTCGCCGCCATGATCCTCTCGGCCTCGGCGAGCTGGTCCTTGGTGTTGACACCGAGGATCTCGTTCGTGTCGGATACAGGCATGGCATCCACACGTCCGCCTGCGGATTTGATGATCTCGATGGTATCGGTGAGATAGTATTCTCCCTGTGCGTTATCGTTGGTCAGTTTGGACAGACTGTCCCGGAGCATGGCGGTATCGAAAAGATACATGCCGGCATTGATCTCCTTTGTAAGGCGTTCTTCCTCAGTGCAGTCTTTGTGTTCCGTGATCTTCAGGAACGCTCCGTCTGCGTCACGGATGATCCGGCCATAGCCGGTGGGATCGTCCAGAATTGCGGAAAGAACCGTAACCCCGTTGCCGGCTGCGCAATGTGCCTCGCACAGTTTTTTCAGTGTGTCGGCAGTTACCAGCGGAGTGTCCCCGCAGAGGATCAACGTCTCGCCCTCCTCTGTCAGCTGCGGCTCAGCGCACATCACTGCGTGGCCGGTTCCCAGCTGCTCGGTCTGTTCTGCGTAAAGGACGGTATCCTTCAGTTCCTCGTGTACCATTTCACTCTTATATCCTGCGATGACGACCACCCGATCCGCACCGGCTGCACGTGCCGCCTCGATCACATGGCTCACCATCGGTTTTCCGCAGCAGGTGTGCAACACCTTCGGAAGATCGGATTTCATACGTGTTCCCTTGCCTGCCGCAAGGATGAGTGCTGTTAACTGGCTCATTTCTAATCTCCTTCATCTGAAAACAAATGTTTTCTGTCCGCTTTGCAGACCCATACCATCTTAGTTTACACGATTCCCACGGAAAGTCAAGAATACGCAAATTCCAATTCATGCCCTTGTCACCGGACACTCATATGCCCAAGAGTGCAAAACGGACGTGGTCAACATGCATGCACGTGACCGCGTCCGCTTCTGAAAGCTTTGCACTTTGATGCAGAACCCTACTCGGCTTCTCCCTCCTCGAAGGATGTCTGCTCATATTTTTCCAGGATCAGAGACTGGATCATCTCTCTGGTTCCGGAATTGATCGGATGTGCGATATCCCGATACTCGCCGTCAGAAGATTTCCGACTGGGCATCGCGATGAAGAGGCCTTTCTCGCCCTCGATCACCTTGATGTCATGGATCACGAACTCGTTGTCGATGGTGATCGAAACAACTGCACGCATTTTTCCCTCTTTTGCTACTTTTCTTACTCTTACATCCGTAATCTGCATAGTGTAACCTCCCTGTATCTGTGGATCTGCAGACAATGAATCAATTGTTGATTCATATTGACTCATGTTGATTTTTATCCGGTCATGGATCAAAACTGCAGCTCCGTATGCGGATTTTAATGTCAGTAATTCACCGTTTCGTCTCCTCGCTTTGCGAGGCGCTCATCCGGTGTAATGTCTTATATGGTATATCGGAAGCTCTTCTCCACGATGATCTTCGGTTTTCCTGCCTCACCTGTATGAACGGTGTTCGCGCGGATCGTGTCTCTGGACTCGATGATGCAGTTCTCCAGATAGCAGTTATCGCCGATATGAACATCATTCAGGATGATGGAATTCTTGATCACGCAATTATTTCCCACATATACCTTCTTGAAGAGAACGGAGTTCTCCACGGTTCCGTTGATGATACAACCGGAAGCGATAAGGCTGTTGGAAGCCACTGCTTCGCCGTTGTATTTTGCCGGCGGAAGATCTTCGACCTTCGTATATACGCCCGGCTGCTGACGGAAGAAATAGTCCCGGATGTCCTGCTTCAGGAAATCCATGTTGGTCCGATAGTAGGAATCTACGGAACCCACATTTCTCCAATAGCCTTCCAGACGGTATGCGTTGATCTTCTTGATATTCTTGTAACGCACAAGGATATCCTTTACAAAGTCGGTCCGTCCCTCAGCCGCACAAGCCTCCAGGAGCTCGATCAGTTGACGTCTGCGGATCACGTAAACACCGATGGATGCCGTATGGGTTTCTGCCACGAGCGGCTTCTCCTCGAAATCTTCCACCCGGTTGTTGTCGCCGAGGCGAACCACACCGAAACGGCTGATATCATCATCCTCCGGAGAGATATCCTTGGTAACGATGGTGATATCCGCACCCTTGGAGATATGATCCTCCAGAACCTTGTTGTAGTCCAGCTTGTAGATACCGTCACCGGAAGCGATCACAACATACGGCTCATGCGCATCCTTCAGGAAATTGATATTCTGATACAGCGCATCTGCAGTACCTTTGTACCAGTAGCTGTTAGTAGTTGTGATGGTCGGTGTGAAGATATACAGACCGCCCTGCTTACGTCCGAAATCCCACCATTTGGAAGAATTCAGATGCTCATTCAAAGATCTGGAATTGTACTGCGTATATACGGCAACCCGCTGAATATGGGAGTTGGACATGTTAGACAGTGCAAAGTCGATCGCTCTGTAGCAGCCTGCTACCGGCATAGCCGCAACCGCACGCTTTGCAGAAAGTTCCTCCATCCTGCTGCTGTTACCACCTGCTAAAATGATTCCTATCGCTCTCATATTTACTCACCTGCCTTTATGATACTGGATCCACTGACCAGACATCCATCCGGATACTCGTCCTTTGTGGTCGCTCCGATGATCGCCGTGTTCTTGCCGATGGTCACACCATCCGGGATCACGGATTTCTCACCGATAGTTGCAAGTCCGAACGCGTAAATATGCGGTGCAAAGTCATTCGGAGCTTCTTCGCCGATGCCGATCTGTACATCATTACCGACTTCCACGCCCTCAGCGATAATGGCCTTGTCCAGAACGCAGTTATCTCCGATGGTTACGCTGTTCATGATGATGGAATTCTTCACAACGGTTCCCTTGCCGATCACAACGCCGGAACCGATGACGGAATTCTCCACATCTCCGTGGATCTCCGTTCCCTCACCAATGATGCTCTTTACAACTTTGCTGCCTTCCGCAATGTACTGCGGCGGAAGGTTGTCGCTCTTGGTATAAATGCGCCAGAATTCCTCATAGAGGTTGAACTCCGGAATGATATCCACCAGCTCCATATTTGCTTCCCAATAAGAGCCGAGGGTTCCGACATCCTTCCAGTAACCCTTGAAATCGTACGCACAGATCTTCTTGCCCTGCTCATGGATATGCGGGATGATGTGCTTACCGAAGTCACAGGACGGAACATCCTTCATCTCGATGAGTGCATCCCGAAGGACCGGCCAGCTGAAGATATAGATACCCATGGAAGCCTTGTTGCTTCTCGGCTTCTCCGGTTTCTCCTCAAATTCATGGATCACGCCCTGATCATCCGTGATGACAACGCCGAACCGGCTTGCCTCCTCCATCGGTACCTGATAGGTCGCGATGGTCGCATCTGCATGCGAAGACTTATGATAGTCCAGCATGACTTCATAGTCCATCTTATAGATATGGTCACCGGAAAGGATCAGCACATAATCCGGATTGTAGTACTCCATGTACTCCAGATTCTGGTAGATCGCATTTGCCGTACCTGTATACCACTGACTGCTGCCGCTCTTCTCATACGGCGGAAGTACCGTAACACCACCGAAATTACGGTCCAGATCCCAGGGCATACCGATTCCGATATGCTGATTCAGCCGAAGAGGCCGGTACTGGGTCAGGACACCGACGGTGTCAACTCCGGAATTGATGCAGTTACTCAGCGGGAAATCGATGATCTTGTACTTTCCGCCGAAAGCAACCGCAGGTTTCGCAAGCTTTGAAGTAAGGACGCCCAGACGGCTGCCCTGTCCCCCTGCAAGGAGCATTGCTATCATTTCCTTCTTAACCATAAAGTCACCCCTTTTTCGCAAGTTTTCTGCAAGTATTTCTGTAACTGAGTTCTGTAACTCCGGTATCTTCCCGGCTTTATTCGCAGAAAAAAGCAACAAGCCACAAAGACACCTCTCTCATTATAGCACGGAGTTTGCAAAATGGGAACTGTTTTTTCGGCATTATTCCTAATTGCGGAAAAATAAACCAAATGTTGTTGTACAGTTTTCCCGCTCCACAAGCACTGAATGTTTTTTCCGGAAAGAATACTGACCAAATCACAGGTGTAATTATGTGCAATCTGCATATCCTTATCTCATTCGGCGCGGCATCCTCGCAGGGCAAATAGAAAAATGGCCCCATTTAAATGGAGCCGTTCCTCTTTGATTTTGTTGTTTTGTTCAAGTTATTCCTTTGAGGTCTTTACCGTTTCGGTGATGGCACCTGCCAATCCCGCCACACCCGCAAGTTCCGTGGGGATGATCAGCTTGGTGGCCTTTCCGTCTGCCGCCTTCTTGAAAGCTTCCAGACTGCGGATGGTCAGAACCTCCTTCGACGGACATGCTTCATTCAGCATCCGGATACCGTCGGCTTCTGCCTGCTGCACCTTGATGATGGCCTCTGCATCACCTTCCGCTCTCTTGATGCGGGCTTCGCGATCCGCCTCTGCGCGGAGGATCTGTGCCTGCTTCTCTGCCTCTGCGGCAAGGATCGCGGACTGTTTCTCCGCTTCTGCCTTCAGGATCTTTGCTTCCTTCTCACCTTCGGAGATCAGGACTGCGGAACGCTTCTCACCTTCTGCCCGAAGGATCTGCTCACGGCGTTCACGTTCTGCCTTCATCTGCTTCTCCATGGCTTCCTGGATCGCTGCCGGAGGGATGATGTTCTTCAGCTCGACGCGGTTGACCTTGATGCCCCAGGGATCCGTTGCCTCATCCAGTGTGGCACGCATCTTAACGTTAATGGTCTCACGGGAGGTCAGCGTCTGGTCAAGTTCCAGATCACCGATGATATTTCGAAGGGTCGTTGCCGTCAGATTCTCGATGGCCGCAATCGGACTTTCCACACCATAGCAGTAAAGCTTCGGGTCCGTGATCTGGAAGAACAGGACCGTATCGATCCGCATGGTTACGTTATCCTTCGTGATCACCGGCTGCGGCGGGAAGTCCGCTACCTGCTCCTTCAGGGAAACGACTCTGGCTACCTTGTCAATGATGGGCCATTTCATGTGGAAGCCCACGGACCATGTGGTCTGATAGGTTCCGAACCGCTCGATTACGCAGGCCGTTGCCTGCTTTACTACGCGGATGGAGCTTGCCAGTACGATCAGAACTACAAATAAAACAATGATGATTGCGATGGTTGATGGATTCATTGTATTACCCCCTTTTTAATTACCACGCACTTAACTGCGTTTCAGACCTTCGGCTTAACAACCAGTTTCGAGCCTTCGATCCTCAAGATCTCCACAACTGTACTTTCCGGAATCTCGGTTCCTTCTTCGGATATGGCACGCCACTCCACATCTCCGATCTTGATCTGACCCGCCTCGTGGCCCGGTCCGATCTTGGAAAGCACCGGATAGATCTGGCCGATCAGACTCTCCACATTGGTAGGTGTGATGTGTTTCAGCATCTTCTTTTTTGCCAACGGCCGAAGAACGATCAGAAGTACCAGCGAAACCACCATGAAGATAATGATCTGCCATACCACGTCCACGCCCAGGAACGCGGCAACCGAAACTACCACAGCTCCGCCGGCAAACCAGATGGCCGTAAGTCCTACGGATGCGATCTCCGCCACGATCATGAAGGCAAAGATGCCCAGCCAGATGAGTCCGGCTTTCGATGCGTCGCTCATGCCGGAACTGTCCGCGGCAAGTAATAAGGTTCCGCCCATATTTGTCACCTCCTTGCTATGTTCGTATGCCCCTTTCTGCGAGCGGCAGGATTCTTCGACACACTTCGTGTGTCTCAGAATGACAGGTTGTCGGCTATCCTCCCCTGTCATCGGTTCCGTCCTCCATATTGAAAAAAGACGGCTTCGCAACCGATTTTGTCCGTGTCACGAAGCCGTCCCTCATGACACGTTGCTGATAGTTCTATCGTATCATTTCAGGATAATTTTATTGCAGGATATTATGCACGATAGTAATTGATCAGGCAGCCATTTTCGATAATATCGCGCTCATCGTCGGTAAGGTCTCCCAAAGTCAGGATCAGCTCATGCATATCCTTATTTACAACGTAAGCCTTGATCTCTTCACGCTTCTCGCGGATAGCCTGCAGCACGTCCGGAACGAAGATGTAATCGCCGTTCTCGAAAGCGTAGTCCTCAGCGATGACGAAGGGAAGCATACCCCAGTTGATGAGGTTGGAGCGATACCGCTTGGTAGCGTACTCCTTAGCGATGTTTGCCCAGCCGCCCAGTACCTTCTGGCAGGAAGCCGCCTGCTCACGGGCAGAGCCGTCTCCCGGCTTCACTGCAAAAATGGTGCTGCCGAAACCGGTGTTCTTACCGGTGGTCTCCGGGAACCGGGCCTTGATGGTCTCCATCACAGGCTTCAGAGACTCGTCTGCCTTGCAGAGGCATCCCACTTCTTCACGCCTCCGTTCAATCGCCTGAATGGCCTTGGCACGTCCCACGTACTCCGGGTCCTTCCGGGACAGGGTGAACTCTGCCAGCCCGATGGGGTTGGAACGATAGGAAGAGGTCTCGCCGGACGGGATCAGCTCGTCGGTAGTGGTTACCGGATCCGTGATGACGGAAGCCACCTTCAGAAGCAGGTTGTCCGTCAGGGCGATCATTTCCGGCCAGTCCTTGATGTTGGGGCCGAACTTGATCTCCTCTTCGGGCTGCGGCTTGCCCCAGCCGTCATATACACGGTTGTCGTAGATCTTCTTATCGAAGAAGTAAGCCGGACCGGTGAACTCTACGTCCAGATCGGTTGCCGGAGTCAGATATCCCTGATTTACTGCGGTTGCTGCGATGGACCGTGCATCCATCAGAGCTACGGAAGCAATCTGACCGCTCTGGATCTTGGAGCCCTCGCGGTTCGGGAAGTTCCGGGTGCTGTGACGGATGGAAAATGCATTGTTGGCCGGAGTATCGCCTGCACCGAAGCAGGGACCGCAGAAGGCAGTCTTCACGATGGCACCGGTCTCCAACAGGTCTGCTACCATGCCGTTCTTTGCCAGCTGCATGAAGATCGGGGTACTTGCCGGATATACGGAGAGAGTGAACTCATCGCTTCCGATGAAATGTCCCCGCAGGATGTCTGTTGCGTCGCAGATATTCTCATATCCGCCGCCGGCACAACCTGCGATGATTCCCTGATCCACATAGAGCTTACCGTTACGAACCTTGTCTGTCAGCTTGAAGTCCACATTTCCTGTCAGCTGTTTCTTACCCTTCTCCTCCACATCGTGCAGGATGTCCATCAGGTTAGCGTTCAGCTCTTCGATAGTGTAAACGTTGCTGGGGTGGAAAGGCATGGCGATCATGGGGCGGATCCTGGAGAGATCCACATAAACCACGCCGTCATAGTAAGCCACATCCCCCGGCTTCAGTTCCTTATATGCATCCGGACGGTAATGTACATCGTACCAGCGCCGGGTCTCTTCATCTGTCTGCCAGATGGAGGAGAGGCAGGTGGTCTCGGTGGTCATTACGTCGATGCCGATACGGTAGTCGCTGGACAACCTGGCAACGCCCGGTCCTACGAACTCCATAACCTTGTTCTTTACATATCCGTTTCCGAAGGTGGCACCGATCAGGGCCAGAGCCACGTCCTGCGGACCTACGCCCTTCGCCGGCTCACCGTCCAGATAGATGGCAACCACGCCGGGACGCTTTACGTCATAAGTCTTGCCCAGCAGCTGCTTTGCCAGCTCGCCGCCGCCCTCACCGATGGCCATGGTACCCAGGGCGCCGTAGCGGGTGTGGCTGTCGGAGCCAAGGATCATGGCGCCGCACTCTGCCAGTTCCTCGCGGGCAAACTGGTGGATGACTGCCTGATGAGGCGGAACATAGATGCCGCCGTATTTCTTGGCACAGGACAGGCCGAACATGTGGTCATCCTCATTGATGGTCCCGCCGACTGCGCAAAGAGAGTTGTGACAGTTGGTGAGTACATAGGGGATCGGGAATTCCTTCAGTCCCGATGCACGGGCGGTCTGGATGATCCCGACAAATGTGATATCGTGGGATGTCATCTTGTCGAACTTGATCTTCAGCGCCGACATGTCTCCCGAGGTATTGTGCTTCTCCAGAATTCCGTAGGCCATGGTAGCCTTTGCAGCCTCCTCCGGACTGGCGGTGATCCCTGCTGCCGCAGCCTCAGCCACCGGCACCAGCTTCTCACCATTTACCAGATATGCACCTGAATCGTATAACTTCACCATACTGTAAATCCTCCTATTCCATACTTCTTTCATACAAATTGCATTCCAATCCGACTATGATCACATAAAACACTTGTGTCACAAACATACGGTCAGCCGGAACACACGCTGTATCCCATAATCTTCCACATTCTACCACAAATCCCTCTCTGTCACAAGAAAGAGATTTGCGGCTTCACACAAAAAAGGGCATTGACCGCTTCTTACGGTACAATGCCCTTCTCAAAAATGCTTCAGGAACGATCAGAGGTGAGATACTTCCTTATATCTTTCCCATTATTCAGCCTTATAGCTGTAAATATACTTCTCATAATCCGCGAGATTTGCGCCGCCGGAAAGGGCCGTCGACTTGATCTCTGCGGTAATGGACTCAACCGCCGCGTTATAGGTTTCTTCATCGACCTGCTCAAGACCGGAACCATTTTCGGCCACCCCGTGAACCACCTGACCGTCCTGTGTACCGACTGCA
Source organism: Eubacterium sp. (assembly GCA_024681515.1). Taxonomy (GTDB): domain Bacteria; phylum Bacillota; class Clostridia; order Lachnospirales; family Lachnospiraceae; genus Eubacterium_Q. The sequence goes on from JAILAR010000009.1 coordinate 16,002, forward strand.
GTCATTTTCAGGTAATCCAGCTGTCCGTTCTTAAGTTCCGTAAGCAGCGTTATCTTGATATCGATTCCCTCGTACTTCATATCTCCTGCGGAAATGATCTTGGAGCCGTCGCCCAGACCCTTCCACTGCAGGATACCGCAGATTCTGACACTTCTGTTGTAATAAGTAATGACTACCATGTACTTGGAATCTGCCAGCAACACTTCCGGCACTCCGTCACCGTCCAGATCCTTCAGGAACATCTTCGAAGGCAGATCCTTATCCACATCCATGGACTTCAGACCGAAGAGATCATTTCCGTCCTCAACCGCATCGATCTCCTTCTTGATCTGTGCCTTCCAATCCGACGCGAAGAACTCCACATAAGCTTTCTGCCATTCGGAATGCAGGTTCTCCTCGATGGCGGAGGTATCGAAGTCATCGCCGAAATGTTCTTTCAGCTTGCCGACGATGGACTCTACCTCATAGGTATCGCCGTCCTTGGCTGCCTCGATGGCCTTGTCCACATAGTAGGTCTTTGCCTTGTTCTCTGCTTCCTCATACAGTGTGTCAAACTGGCTCTTCCATTTGGAGAAGACCTCCTCCTCACCGTACCAGCTCCGTGTACTGTCGATGGAACGGATACAATCCCAGTATTCTTCCTTATCGAATTCCTCTTTTGCTTCATCCAGATATTCCTTGAAGATCTTGTCATAATACATTTCTGAACGGATCTTGTAGGCCTCGTCGGAATACCAGAAATCTTCTGCGGTTTCAGCATAAGCGTTCATCGTGTCATAATCGATGGTGCCGGCGTTATAAGCCGCATACTGCGACTTCATTTCCGCTTCCAGCGGATCGATCACGGTCGAATCATAGGATTTTACCTCAGCCTCACTCCAGGAATAACGAAGAGGCAGACTGTCATCCCAGGATGCATCCTTCAGATCCTTGAACTCATCCCGGATCTTGCGGTAGGCATCGCTGTTGCTGTTCTTTTTATACTCCGCAGAGCCGTCAAGATAGAGCTGCTTGATCCGCGGAGCGTTAACGGCCTTTAATGCATCAACGGTCATGCCGTTAAAACTCGAGATCTCTTCTACCGCTTCCATAACTTCGAAGAAATCTTCATAGGATATTTCGCTCTTGATGCACTGGTTTGCTTTGTATACGATAAGATCCTTCACATCGTCCTTGAAACTGTCGACCTTATCTCTTGACATCTGGGAGAAGAGTTCCGCTGCATCCGATTTGTCGCCCTCTTCCAGAGCCTTCATTGCCTTGTTATACTTGATCCCCGGAAGTACCAGAACGAAAAGCAGTACCACTGATGCGATCAGCAGTGCCAGGGAAATAAGTCCGATCGTGATCCATTTTTTTGTTTTCATGGCTTATTCCTCCGTATTTTCTTCTGTCTTCTGCTCCGAGGATGGCAAAGTGCTTCCGCCCGGAGTTACAGTTGCTGCTGTCTCAAAGCCCTTCTCAGCCGCGCCCTTGTACTCACCCTTCGGTAAAATGACAAGGAACACGTAAAGAAGCGCCACTGTGATGACCGCTGCCAACGCAACTAATAAGGTTACCAGTCCGAAGACCTTCGCGGTTTTCGCACTCTTCTCGGGATCTTTCGGTTTCCGCGGTGCCACCGGCTGCCCCTGTGCATTCACAGGCTGCGCACCCGGTGCGATGATGGGTCTTCCGTCCGGTCCGATGGGCGGCCGCATGGCAGGATTCTGCATATTGCCTGTCTGCCCCTGCTGCGGCATGGGCCAGCCTTTCTGTCCCATGGCACCCTGCGGATTCATCTGCGGCATTCCCTGCATATTCGGTCCGCCAAACTGGCCCGCCTGCGGCTGACCCTGCATATTCGGCATTCCCGGTTGGCCTTGTTGCGGCATTCTCTGCATATTCTGCATGCCCGGCTGACCCTGCTGCGGCATTCCCTGCATGTTCGGCATTCCCGGCTGGCCCTGCATGTTCGGCATGCCCGGCATATTCGGCATTCCCGGCTGGCCCTGCTGCGGCATTCCCTGCATATTCGGCATTCCAGGCTGGCCCTGCTGCGGCATTCCCTGCATGTTCGGCATTCCAGGCTGGCCCTGCATGTTCGGCATGCCCTGCACGTTCGGCATACCCGGCCGGCCTGCCTGCGGCATTCCCTGCATGTTCGGCATTCCCGGCTGACCTTCGCTTTGACGCATGCGCGGCTGCGCCTGGATATCCGGCTGCGGCTGACTGGGCTTTTCACCCTTCAGCGGTCCGCTTCCGACACTTTGGAATCCATCCCCGGACTCTGCTCCCTTCGGCTTGGGGCCGCCGGCCAAAGCCCCTGACATATCCTCCGTCAGAAGTGAGGTGGCTTCCTCACCCGTCAGAAGTGTCGTAGCATCTTCCGACGATGTTCCATCCTTCATAACATCCGAAAGTGAGAGGCTCTCCGTTGACGAAGTGACCGTCTCGGATTTCAGGATATCATTTTCAGGTGTTCCCATAGTTTCCGGAGTTCCCCCCTTATTCTGTTCATCACCCATAGTTTTCTCCTATCTGAAATCATTTTTCTGGGACTTCCCGATCCGGAGCCGGAACCTGATCGTTCCCAAACCCCGCATCACACCAACTTTCAGTATACATGAAGTAGTTTTAATATTCAAGTACCACGCCCAGGCAGCGCGGGCAAAAATTTTACGTCTGAACCCCCTTTCAGGAAAAACTTTTCCGTAAATGTCCATTTTTGCAAAAACAGGCATTTACTTTTTTCACACAGAGTGATATAGTATCTGATACTGTGTCCGAAACCACGGCACAGCAATACAGATTCGAAAAGGGATGACCGAAATGAAGCATATCGAGATCAGATGGCACGGCCGCGGAGGCCAGGGCGCGAAGACCGCTGCCCTGCTGCTGGCGGACGTGGCATTTAACACAGGCATGTATGTACAGGGCTTTCCGGAGTACGGTCCGGAGCGTATGGGTGCGCCCATCACGGCCTACAACCGGCTGGGGGACACGGAGATCCGTGCCCATTCCAACATTTACGAGCCGGATTATGTGGTAGTCGTAGACGAGACGCTGCTCCACTCCGTCGACGTGACCAAGGGACTTTCCAAGGACGGCGGCATCATCATCAACACCGCACGTCCCAAGGAAGAGATCGTTTCCTTATTAAATGGATACGAGGGACCTGTTTACACCATCGACGCGCGGACGATCTCCGTGGAATGTCTGGGCAAGTACTTCCCCAATTCTCCCATGCTGGCAGCCATCGTAAAAGTGGCAGGTATCATGGATCAAAACACATTCCTGTCCCAGATGCAGGCATCCTATGAGCATAAATTTGCGAAGAAGCCGGAAGTGATCGAAGGAAATATGCGCGCGCTGGAGCGTGGCTTCACGGAGGTGCAGTGATGGCGAACAAAGATAAGAGAACCGATATCAGCAAAGTAAATGAGACCGCGCCCTATACCGACATGACCCTGGGCAACCAGATCTACGGTGGCGGCGGTTCCAGAGAGTTTAAGACCGGCGAATGGCGGACCCAGACTCCGGTGATGAACTGGGAGAAATGCGCCCAGTGCCTGCTCTGCGCACCCATGTGCCCGGACAGCTGCATCCCGGTAGTGGACGGCAAGCGCGAAGATTTTGATTACGATCACTGCAAGGGCTGCGGCATCTGCGCAAAGATCTGCAGCTTCAAGGCGATCCAGATGAAGGAGGGACTGTAACATGGCCGGTAAGAGAGACCGTATGTCGGGAAATGAAGCCGTGGCCCTCGCCATCAAGCAGGTAAACCCGGACGTTATGCCCGCATTTCCCATCACACCTTCTACGGAGATCCCGCAGATGGTGTCCAGCTTTATCGCCAACGGCGAGATCGATACTGAATTTATTCCGGTGGAATCCGAACACAGCTCCATGAGTGCGGCCATCGGTGCTTCCGCTGCAGGTGCCAGGGCGCTGACCGCCACATCTTCCTGCGGCCTGGCATTTATGTGGGAGGAGCTGTACATCGCAGCCTCCGACCGTCTTCCGCTGGTGCTCTGCGCCGTAAACCGCGCACTCACCGGCCCCATCAATATCAACTGCGACCATTCCGACACCATGGGTGCCCGGGATTCCGGCTGGCTTCAGGTCTACGCTGAGACCAACCAGGAAGCCTATGACAACTTCATCATGGCATACCCCGTCACGGAGCATCCGGACGTAATGCTGCCCATGATGGTGTGCCAGGACGGCTTCATCACCAGCCACGCGGTCATGAACATCGAAACCATGGATACCGAGACCGTACGGGACTTCGTAGGCATCTACCAGCCGGAGAACTTCCTGCTGAACGCTGACATGCCCATGGCCATCGGTCCTTATGCCAATTCTCCGTTCTATATGGAGACGAAAATGAACCAGCGTCTGGCCATGAAGAAGGCCAAGGAAGTGATCCTGGACGTGTGCGAGCGTTTTGAGAAGATCTCCGGCCGGAAGTACGGTCTCTTCGAGGAGTACCGCATGGAGGACGCAGAGTACGCCATCGTCATCATGGGTTCCGCTTCCGGAAATACGAAGAATGCCGTTGACATCCTGCGGGAACAGGGCGTGAAAGCCGGCATGATCAAGGTTCGTGTCTTCCGTCCCTTCCCGGGAGAAGAGCTGGCTTCTGCCCTGTCTCATGTATCCGCAGTTGCCATTCTGGACCGCGCCGAGAGTTTCTCCGGCTGCGGCGGGCCTCTGGGCTCCGAGCTGAAGGCAGCTCTGCTGGATGCGGGAGTTACCGCACCTGCCATCAACTATTTCTATGGTCTGGCAGGAAGAGACTTCACGGATCAGTCCGCACTGGATGTCTTTGCCGCTCTGCAGGGACTGGTGAAGAACGGTACGCCCATCGAGCAGTTCCAGTACATCGGACTCAGAAAGTAAGGAGGGAGATCAGTTATGGCTTTTAATTTCAAACAGGTTATGAATAAGCCGGAACGTCTTGCTCCCGGCCACCGTCTCTGTGCAGGCTGCGGCGCCGGCATCACGGTCCGCACGGTCCTTCGGGCCTTAAAGCCTGAAGATCATGCTGTCATCGGAAATGCCACGGGCTGCCTGGAGGTTTCTTCCTTCATGTATCCCTACACATCCTATGAGGACAGCTATATTCACAATGCATTTGCCTGCGCCGGCGCAACCCTGTCCGGCGTGGAGACCGCATACAATGCGCTGAAAAAGCGCGGACGCATCGATGACACCTACAAGTTCATCACCTTCGGCGGTGACGGCGGTACCTACGATATCGGTATCCAGTCTCTGTCGGGTGCCATGGAGCGTGGACATGACATGGTTTACGTCTGCTACGATAACGGTGCTTACATGAACACCGGTATCCAGCGATCCTCCGCAACTCCCATGTTTGCGGATACCACCACCACTCCGGTGGGCAGTGCTTCCGACGGAAAGCTACAGAGCCGCAAGGATCTGGCAAAGGTCATCGCCGCACATAATGTGCCCTATGTGGCTCAATCCACCTTCACCCCCATGATGAAGGATCTGTATGAGAAGGCTGAGAAGGCCATCTACACCCCCGGCGCTGCATTTCTGAACGTCATGGCACCCTGCCCCCGCGGCTGGCGCTACGACGCAGCAGACATCGCCGAGATCTGCAAGCTGGCCATCGACACCTGCTACTGGCCGCTCTTCGAGGTAGTCGAGGGCAAATGGATCCTCAACTACGAGCCGAAGAAGAAGCTTCCGATCGAAGATTTCCTGCGTGCACAGGGCCGCTTCAAGCACCTGTTTAAGCCCGGCAACGAGCACCTGATCGAGCAGTTCCAGGCGGAAGTTGATAAACGCTGGGAAGACCTGCTGTACATGACTGCGAAATAGGATCGAGTAACGAGCCACGGTCGGCGTAGAATAATAAAAGGGTATGACGTCATGCTTGCATGAAACGTCATACCCTTTTATTATTCGGAAGCGGTCCGGCGACAGACGGACCACGCGTGCCAACTTTCTAATCCGTGACTATGAAATCATCTGCAATATAGAATCTTTTAAATGAACCAATATATCTGTTCGTTGTAATCGGTTTGATAATCCTATACTCCCCTGATTCCAATTTCCCATATAATGCACTCCAATCAATTTGACTTTCAAAAACGGAATCCCGCTTCTCACCTCCTACGGGCCATCCAACATCTATCCATGCCGAATCCTCTTCCTTATTTGTCAATAGATCCTCATACCCTCCACCGCTTCTTTTTTGAATATAATAACGTTCACCTGTAGTTATACTTCCCGCCCCCACTGTCTCATTTGCCTTGTAAACAAACCGAAGCGTTCCGCCAACTGATGTCACATCCTTCATTTCCATCTGAATGCCCAGTGTCTGTATCTCTCCATCATATATGGTTGCATCTGTCTCCTCATTGAATTCCATTTCATTTTTATACTGCTTAAAAGGCTCTTCAATAGACATAATTTCCTCTGAATCCACATTATTCTTTACACATGATGTATCTATAATCGGTATCAACAATAGTATTATAAAGCATATCAGTTTTCTCATAATTGCGCACACCCTCGTCACTCACAAGTTCAGTATTAGTTTGTCTTTATTGAAAAGCCTGCTCCATTGATTGTTTCATAAGGGGTAAAATACACATATGTAATCCCATTAATGGTGCCTGACCCATGATGTACCCCACAGAAACTTGTTCCATTTCTGTATGGTCTACCGCTATCACCACCCTGCGAATAACCAGAAATCAATTTTGCCTTTACGATATTGGTGAAACCATTTGAAGTAACCTGATAATCCGTCACTTGACAAAACGCTTGTCCAGATACCCTGCCATACTTATATAGATATGTTCCTACCGCCGGGTGATACTGATAACCCGTGAAATTAGTTGTGTTCCCTGATGTTGTAAAAACGCTTGAAGTCGCCGTATATCCTGACGCTGCAGAAATAATAGAATAATCGCCGCTTACACCTGGAGAATGTACATTTACACATACTGTTCCAATTGTTGATTCACAACGCATTTGCCTGCGCCGGCGCAACACTTTCCGGCGTGGAGACCGCCTATAATGCGCTGAAGAAACGCGGACGCATCCACGACGGACGGTCCTCGTGTGTGCGCAGCACACGACGCCGGGCGTAAAAGCGAGGAGGCCGTCAGAACAAATAGGAATATTGTCTTCGCATCTCCATCACAATATCAATCACCCGTTGCCGAACCGTTTCTTCGTAGAACACTGCCTGATCGACAGTCTTCTTAACATCCTTATACTCAAATGTGAATTTCAGAGGACAACCATACAGCTCTTCCGCAATATCCAACTGCTCCGTAAAACTGTCGCAGAAGGTTTTCGGTTTTGCTTTCCCAACAAGTTGTATCGGATTTTTCCCCATTGGGTAATCCATCTTCGTGTCTGACAGAAGTCCGGCGCCCTGATCAAAGAGTGGCGCAAGTCGAAACTCCCTTTTGTCATTTGTCATGACTGCAATATTGTGTGTATGTCGGTCTTCATTCAGAAACAACGCGTCAACCGTGAGCATTTTCGTCATATAGATTCCGAAACCAGAAAGACCGGTCGTTCGTTCGACCAGATTCACCAGGTTTTTCAGTCTGTCCTTATGATCGGGAGTTGTGTAGATCACATTATTCAGCCCATATCCATATGTATCCTTAAACAACCTCTCCAGCGTGATCAGATCCCAGCCTTCGGTAAAATCCCTGCTTCGGCAGCCGGGATACACATTTCCGTTATATTCAATCTGTTCCGGTTCATAGCCAACATATTCGCATGGATTAAGATTAGAGAAATGTAACAGCTCAGAAATCACATACTCTGCAAGCCCTTCATAGCCCAGATAATCCGCCTTGTACCACATGTCGTCCCGTTCAAATTTCAGCTGATTCCCTTTGGAAGATCTGCGTCCCTGCTCCTTGATATCGGTATCAAAAAGTCTTACCATAGATCACCTCTCTATCCTGATATGGAAATGATCATCAGCCATTCGCCCTTCTGTCTTCTCGATGATCATTAACGGGTCATAAAACGGAAGTCCCAGACGCTTCAGTTCCAGCTTCATTTTATCCCTTGTTTCCGGAAAACATCTGGATCGCAGAAACTCTTCATAATCATCAAAATCCGGCTCCGTATTTTTCCCAAATGCCCGAAAAAGAGGGTTGTCGGTATAGTTTTTCACCCGGACCTTTCTTTTGGGCTCATCCACGTCGATCACGGAACACACCATGTTTTTGTACATGTAAATAAGCCGCATTCTCATCCGGTCTTTCGGAAGCTCAAGCTTCTCGACCAGCTCCGGCCTGCGGAGAAGGATCTCGATCAGCGGAACCACAGGGCCGGTGATTGTCTGATCGTCCTTACTTTCCCAGTTTTCAACCGTTCTCTTAGATGAGCATACAAAAGATGCAAACTCCTTTTGCGTCATTGAGAGCATTTCTCTTGCACGACGGATGTCCTTTCCGCACATTGATTTATTGATCACATATTCTTTCACGGAAACCATCTCCTTTCACAGGACATTTCATAGGATCCGATTCCTTTATATCACATTTTATGCGATATTACAACCAGTTTTTATCACATATTTTGTGACCGTTCGTCATATTTTCCCATTTCTTTGCAACAGCCACTTCCACGCCGGAACAACACGCTTGCGCGTTTCCTGTTCCGACGACAGGACAGGACGATCCGCGCACATGCAATAAGCAGAGGGACCGCGCAGCACAACCTTATCATGTTGTACCTTACGGTCCCTCTGCTTATTCCCTTATTCTGTCAGGTCTTCCTTCGTAAATGTGGTGATCAGCTTCATATCGATATCCCCTGCCGTAACCAGACGGTTGGCCTGGCGCTCGATGCAGCGTTCGAAGAAGTTGCGGACCTCGCGCGCATTGGCGAAATGTTCCTCCTTCTCGCACACCAGCTTGGAGAAGTATTCCTTCACGTAGGCGTCTGCATCCTCCGTCAGGTGGAAATCCTGCCGGTGGCACATGGAGATGAAGATATCATAGAGCTCCTCGGACGAGTAGTCCGCGAAGTCGATAAACTTGTTGAAACGGGAACGAAGCCCCGGGTTCGACTGGAGGAATTCCTCCATGGGCTCGGTATAGCCGGCAACAATAACGATGAAATCCTTCCGGTCATCCTCCATCCGCTTCAGGAGCGTATCCACCGCTTCCTGTCCGTAATCTCCGGACTCCTTCTTATTCGTCAGCGTGTAAGCCTCATCGATGAAAAGCACACCGCCCATGGCACTATCGATCACTTCGTTGGTCTTCTGCGCCGTCTGACCCACATAGCCTTCTACCAGGCCTGCGCGGTCCACTTCGACCAGCTGTCCCTTGCTGACCACGCCAAGCGCGTGGTAGATCTTTGCGAGAAGC
>JAILAR010000017.1 GCA_024681515.1 Eubacterium sp.
TGCTTTCCTACTGGCGAATACACTTATACATATCACAGGATCGGAGATTGGATGATACCAGTCACCGATCCTGCTTCAGTTAATATGGCATTTGGAAATCTCAATGCTATAGATTATAATTGTTTTTTAAACAGGCAACAGAAATGGAAACAGAAAACCCGCCTCACTGTTGTGCTTATCCTGATGATTTGTTATACTTTTCCTGGTTCGTGCAGTTAAAGATTCTATGATAGGGGAAGTATGAAATCAGAAAAAAAATTCAGTATCAAGAAACTGCTTTGGCGCATATTCGGAAAGGCACGCTGGTATTTACTGGGAATGGGAATCTGCCTTTTGCTCCTGGGCATAATCAACATTTGGAGTCCGGACAGAAGATCATCGGAAGAGTTGACAGATAAAATGTTCGGAGAGGAACTTCCTATCTCCGACATCATCGGATCATCGGTCAACCGGGACGGGGATGTCCTGGTTCTGATGAACAGGAGCGGGGTTGGCATATCCGCGCTCATCAATATGGATACCAATGAGCAGATCTATGCCACTCTTTCAGAGATTAAAAGAGAGGGTCAATATGCAGCTCCGGACAAGTATGTTCTGGGCGAGAACCATCATTCCTACGGATTTATCTATGAGTATGACAAGGAAACCGATTTATATTTGATCGGGGAGAGACTTGTCGAACTGTCGGAGACAGGAGATTACATAGGAGATATCTGTTATGTGGAATATCCGAAGGGTACTTTCTACCGGGAAACCATTATCAGCAGACCTGTCATTCAAAATGGTATTCTGTCCTTTGCTGTAGTCGGATTGGGCGAAACAAGGTTATATGAGATTGATACCCGCACGAAGAATGTAAGGATCAGTGATCCGTACGCGATCACAGAGGACGGGGTGTCAACACAAAAGGTGGTTCCCCTCGGGGGGAAGTATCTTTTCCTGCAGAGTGACGGAAAGTACTATCTGACGAGCTTTAATGAGCCATTAACGGAGTGTATATATGAGGTAAAAACCAATCCTTCGAAGCGGGATGCGTCTTATTTCGTGAATCTGGCAGCCATGGTCGGCGACAGGCTGTATGTAACAAAAAATGCGAATGATGGGAAGATTTTTGTCATGGAGGATCAGGAACTGAAGGAGGTTCTGGATCTGCATGATCATCTCTATCAATATGACGGAGCGGTCCCTGTTCTCGCCTTTGATTCCTGTCTCTCCCGATCTACCGGAAAGGAAGAGCTGGCGATCATGTTACTGGACGGACTCATTACCTTTGACGGAGATAAGATATCGGCAAGGTATCTTACTTACCATGTCCATAACGGATGGCTCTGGTGGGTTAACTATCTTAGTTCCGTTATTCTTATTCTATGTTCCTTAGGATTTTTGATCAATCTCATTATTCGAAGGAAAACTCTGCTGTATAAACAGCTTGCGTTCACGATCCCGATACTCCTGATCCCGGCCGTGATCATTGTCAGAATGTTTTACGCTGACATGGAGGAAGATACCACCGCAAAGACCGAGCAGGAGATCACTATGGCAAGCAGTCTGGCAGCGGAAGTACTGGAAGGTTATGATTTCAGTGGATTTGATCAAATGAACGATCATACGGGAACAACGGCTCTGGGACTGTCAAAAAAACTTCAGGCCTTTGACGGCGGAAAGTATGTGTACTGGGTTGTTTCCCTCTCGGAAAGCGGTAAGAATTCTATTCTGGCCAGATCGGACAACGTCTCTCCTCCGGGGTTCTATAAGGATAATATCCTTTCTGCTTCCGGACAGGAGCAGCTCCAGGAGGAATTAATGAACAGCGGTAATTCATTCTATCAGGAGATCACAGGTTTATTTTCGAAAAATGCCCGGAGCAGCAGGATGGTCTCCTATAGGCTGATCCATAATCCAAAAGGAAGCGCTCCTGCTTATATCCTTCGTGTGTCGTCGGATACCTGGAACCTTTGGACCACCAGAAGAGATCTTTTTATCAAGGTTTCGGGTTATATTTTCTTTATCGTACTGGCATTGATCGTCATGACGGTGTTCACTTCCTGGTACATCACAAGAACCATAAAGAAGGCAAAGGGGACCGTACACAAGATCGCCGGAGGTGATTTTTCCGCAAGGGTAGATTATCGATCGAAGGATGAACTCGGGGAGATCTGTGCAGAGGTGAATACCATGACGGAAAGCCTTGAGGAGATGTTCAACGAAAAAGATAAGACCGAGAAGTTCTATTATAAATTTGTCCCGGAGAAATTCAGGGAGCTGCTCGGGAAGGAGAAGTTTACGGATCTGGCACTGGGGGATGCCCGGAGCCGGGATCTTACCGTGCTATTCTTTGACATCCGCGCTTTTTCAATCAATTCGGAGACGATGACAGCGAAGGAAAACTTTGAGTTTGTAAACACGATCTACGGCAAGGCCGGACCTGTCATCCGGGAACATAACGGGTTTGTGGATAAATACATCGGTGATGCGGTCATGGCACTTTTTGAAAATGCGGACAATGCCGTACACTGCGGGATAGAACTATACCGGAAGATCGTGCTGGATAAAAGCACGGCGGAAGAGATCGGGATCGGAGATGTGAGTATCGGTATCGGCGTACACTCCGGAATGACACGGATCGGGATCGTGGGAGAGAGCGAGCGGCTTTCGGGTACCGTCATTTCCGATACGGTGAACTTAAGCTCCCGCCTGGAATCCCTTACAAAACAGTATCACACGGCCATGCTGATCACGAAGGATACGGTGGACCGCATGACAGATCCGGATGCCCTTAAAATGAGATATCTCGGAGAAGTGCAGGTGGCAGGAGTAAATGAAGTGAAGGCTGTTTATGAGGTTTTGGACTGTCTGCCTGAGGATGAAAAAGGAAAGCGATTTGGAAATGCCGCAGAATTTCGTGAGGCTGTGCGTTTATTCCATTTGAGCCGCAGAGAGGAAGCGATAAGAATCCTGTCCGACCTTTCGAAGGATGGAAGAAATGACAGTATTTCAGACATGTATCTGGCATATATCGGACAGCTTCCGGAAGATGAAACAGGAAATGTTTTCCGGTTTGTACGTAAATAATGGTTTTATTCTTGAAAATGCTGCGGATGCCTGCAAGGAGGTGGAGGGAGAACGGTTCATTGATCTTGTGGCCACCTATAAGACTGCACCGGACGGAAAGCATAGTTTTATGCTTTCGGTAAAGAATAATTACGCCACGGAACCGGTCCCTAATGAGGATGACGTATTCAGTTCCTCCAAACACGAAGGAAACGGGATAGGCGTAAGCTCGGTGCAGAGTATCGCTCGAAAATATGACGGGGTCAGTTCCTTCATACCGAAAGATGGAGTCTTCTCTGTCTCGTTGATCCTGTATGGAAAATAATAACCCGGATACTTTCCGATAGAAAAGAACAGCTTTTTTTTGTGATAAGAGTGCATTTGGTGCGGATTTTTTTACTATTCGTGCGGAAAATAATAAATCCGTATCAAATGTGGTATAAGAAATTATCATAGAAAAATAATGAATTGAAGAAGGAGCAGACGCTAGGAGGAGAAAATGATGAAGAGATGGCTGGTAAGAAAGACTTTCGCAGTTCTTATTTCGGCAGCCATGGTATTCAGTACCATGGTGATCACACCCAAAACAGAAGTGTATGCAGAGGCGGCAGTCAGGGAAGCTGCGGCGACACAGCAGCTGGAGGATATATTCACGACCATTGATCTGATGGACGCGACCATCGCTGATCTTCAGGCAGAGATGACGGCAGGACATGTGACGTCAGAGCAGCTGACGCAGATGTACATTGACCGGATCAAGGCCTATGATGAGAAACTGAAGCTGAACTCCATCATCAGCATTAATCCTGCAGCATTGAAAGATGCGGCAACCCTCGATGCGGAGCGTAAAGAGGGAAAAGTAAGGGGACCGCTGCATGGAATTCCTATCGTGGTCAAGGCGAATTACGATGTGGCCGGCATGGCGACTTCGGCAGGTTCAAATGCTCTGGCGGATATGATCGCTCCGGAGGATTCCTTTGTTGTGAAAAAGCTGAGAGAAGCCGGAGCCGTGATCCTGGCTCAGGCAAATATGTCCGAGTTTGCTTTCAGTGCATCGGACTCGAAATCCACACTGGGTGGAATGGTTCATAATGCGTATGACGGGAGTAAGTCATCTGCAGGTTCCTCGGGAGGAACGGCGGTAGCGGTAACATGCAATTTTGCTGCAGCAGGTCTTGGAACGGACACGGGTGGATCCATCCGAAATCCCTCTTCCTTCTCGAATCTCTATGGCATCCGGCCATCCAAGGGAATCACCTCCATCAGTGGTGTTGTTCCTCTTCTGGCCAGCCGGGATACCACAGGCCCCATGGCAAGAACTGCAGAGGATATGGCACTGATCCTGGAAACCATGGTGGGAACCGATCCGGCAGATGATTATACTGTGGAAGCGGATGCGGATGCACTTGTTGGCGATGGCTACATGGACAGTCTTTCGAAGGATTCGCTAAAGGGAATGCGGATCGGATATCTGGATTATTCCTTCTGTTACCCCTATGCGGAGTATCCTGAGGAAGAAGCCGGAGGAGACGAGACCGGAAATGACGAGACCGGAAACGACGAAACCGGTAATGATGAGACCGGAAACGACGAGATCGGAAATGACGAAACCGGTAATGATGAGACCGGAAACGACGAGACCGGAAATGACAAAACCGGAAACGAGGAGACCGGAGAGGAAGAAGATCCCGGATATGTAATAAAATACCGCTATCCGGATGCGAAGCTCAGTGCCATGACAAACCGCACATTGGCGAATCTGAGGAAAGCCGGCGCAGAGATTGTCGACCTTTCGGAAATTCTTCCGACTGAAGTCTATTACAGCTATTATATTGGTGCAACAGGTGATACCATGGAGTACGATCTGAACAAGTATCTGTACGAAAAAGGGGATGCTGCGACCTATAAGACCATGAAGGATATTCTCAAATCCGGAAAGGATATCTCATATACGTATCTGAATCAGGGGATTGACGATCCGAATGCACTGGCAGATTCCTATGAAGAGACCGAGAATCCCTATACAACGGAAATCGATTCCTTTATGCGGCTGGACACCTGGGAAACCGCTCTGGAAGGCAGAGCGTATATCACGGAATTTCTGGCGGAAAATAATATCGATGCCGTGATGTATCTTCCCTATTACAACGCAGTTCCGGATCTTCCGATCATAGATAACTGGGATGCGAGTGGTGTAGGTTACGATTTTATCTTCGGTCCGGCCATGGGGCTTCCGGAGATTTCCATGCCCATGGGATTCTCCGATGCCGGAGGAGAGTATACTTCGGAAATGCCTCTTGGTCTCTATCTGTTTTCCGGCTTTGGAAATGAAAAAACACTGATGCAGATTGCGTATGCTTATGAGCAGCAGGCCGGGGAGAATATCCGCAGGATGCCGGAAAGTACACCGGCGCTTCCGGATGCCAACCTGAATGCATTTTTGGAGGATCTGATGGATAAGGTGTATTCCATAGATTACTCCATGTACAACACGAAGCCCAAAGGTAAGGTTCAGCTGATGCTGAATGCATATGAGCGGGCGAAAACAGTAAACACCGGGGATCCGTATGCCGTATATGATGCGGCGAAGGCTCTGGCCAGAGCTTATGACAATGTGATCGCGGCGCTTGCTGCTTCGGGGGTGAACCCCGACTGGTCTGGACACCGATATGAGAAGCTGTCCTGGAACTGGAATGGAGTTACCGCGGCAAGCATTACATTTACCTGTCTGGATGACAGCAGCCATACGAAGACAGTAGCTGCCGAGGTTACCGGCAGAGTGGCAAAGACAGCGACCTACAGTGCTCCCGGGCAGAAAATCTACACAGCAAAGGTCAGCCTGAACGGAAAAACCTATACCAGTACCCGGAGCCAGACCATTTATGTATATCAAAATGAATGGGTGAACCGCGTCTGGTACAACAAGGATGGTTCGCAGACCTATGCCCCGAAGATGTCCTGGAAGAAGAATAAAACCGGCTGGTGGTTGCAGGATACCTCAGGCTGGTATCCGAGAAATCAGTGGCAGAAGGTGGACGGCGAGTGGTATTATTTCAATTCGAAAGGCTACATGGCGTCCGAAGAATGGGTTGACGGCTACTGGCTGAACAAGAGCGGTGCATGGACCTATAAGAAGAAAGCGGAGTGGAAGCGATACGACAACAAGTGGATGTACAAAACCTCTGACTGGATCGCAAAGAAGGGAAGACAGAAGATTGACGGAACCTGGTACTACTTCGATCTTAACGGATATCTGGTAACGAATCATTGATCCTACGGTTTCTATGTAACTGAATCTGTGCTGTCTGCGCCCTATGTGAAGTAGGGCAAGACGCAAAGCATTTTGTGCATTGTTTCGACCTGTTCGTGCAGGAAATGAAACTGCGTTGAAATCTTTTTGCAGTTTTGGTAGTATGCAATTAAGAGAGATATGAGTGAGAGGCAAATCCCTTTATGATACAATATTGTTATCTGTATGATCAGATTTGTAGCACCTGATAACAAGCTGAAAGGAGAAAGGATATGACAAAAAAGAAATTGGCTAAAGGGATCGTAGTAACCTTCACAGTAGCAATGCTTGCACTCTCTTTTGCAGGCTGTGGAAACTCTGAAACAAAAAACACCGGGGCAACCCAGACTCAGGAAGCAACCACCGGAAGCAGTGCGTTGGCAGATCCGCTTTCTTTTGTGAAGAGCGGAGAGATCTACTTTGATAATCAGCTCGGAGTGACGATCTCCGTAGATGGAAAGAAGCTGGATGGGAATACAACAACTTATCAAAAGGGCGCTTCCATCGCCATCGATGGTCTTGATCCGGAGGGATCTACGAGTTATGTCGTCGTTTATATGAAAAAGGGGAATGACCAGGATAGAAGCGGAGTATCTGTTTCCTCGGGAATGGATAATTAATCCACACGGTTATTTCGGGAACAGGGGATGTCACATTCATCGGATGCGACATCCCCTTTGCTTTGGTTTGATCAGCGTATCCGCTTGTCGGTGGGCGTGGGCTTGTCATAGCCCCAGTCCTCGTAATGGCTATGATCCTGTGAGATGAGTCAAGTGAATTATAACTATTTCTTTACCATTATCTTTCGCCCACTTCACAGAACAGACAAAAAGTGTTACGATGATAAAACAGTCGTGAATCTGAAGAACAGGAGTCATGAACATGGGAATCATCGTAACGCATCCATTTCCGCCGTTATACGACGAAAATTCGGAAGTGCTGATATTGGGCAGCTTTCCGTCTGTGAAGTCCAGAGAAACTCACTTTTTCTATGGCCATCCGCAGAACAGGTTTTGGAAGGTAATAGCGAATATCTTCCATGAGACGATTCCCGTATCGATAGATGAGAAAAAGGAACTTATCCTGCGAAATCATCTGGCACTTTGGGATGTGATATTGGAATGTGAGATAACCGGCTCATCGGATGCAAGTATAAAAAATGCCAAAGCAAATGATATTCGCAGTATCCTGAAGGCTTCTTCGATTCAAAAGATCATCGTAAATGGAAAAACAGCAGAGAAGCTGTACATCAAGTATATTGAACCGGTGACGGGGATGAGAGCAGTTGCTCTTCCATCCACAAGTCCGGCGAATGCAGCGTGGAGCATTGAACGTTTGAGAGAGGCATGGGCGAAAGAAATCCTGAACAATTATCACGGAGCGCTTCAGGCGCGAAGTGTGGAATAGGAGTGATTGACATGCAAAGACCGGAGTTTGACGATATCAAAGATTATGAAGAGTTCAGCCGATACTACTGGTACCGGGAGGAACTGATCGGAATCTGCAAGGCGCACGGACTAAAGTCTGACGGGAGTAAAATTGAACTCAATCAGGTAATTCAGGCGTATTTCTCCGGAGAAATGATCCGGCCTGAAAAGAAAAAAGCAAGGAAGAGGAAAGCAGTGGTTTCCGAACTGACATTGGACACCGGACTTATTGAATGCGGATTTACTTTCGGGAACAGGTTCCGGGACTTCTTCTCCGAACAGACAGGCATCAGTCCCTTCAAGTTCAATGTGGATATGGTTGCCACCGCAAAGGTGGTAAAGGAAAATGGAGATGAGACTTTTACCTTAGGGGATCTTTTGGATGTTTACTACGGAAAGAAGACTTATGCAACCTATGATAAGTCCGCACTGCAATGGAATCAATTTGTAAAGGATTTCTGCGCAGATGAAATGACGGCGGAATTTGGTAATCGACTCTCGGCGGCAGCGGCTCTGTGGAAGATCGTGAGAGAATCAGACAGAGAGAAGAAATATTCGAGAGCATTGCTTGAAGAATACAGAGAATTGAGAAATTAAGTCATTTGCTTGGCAGTGTCGCGACAGACATCCAACATATCGGAAGTACAGCGATAAGGAGTATTTCGGCAAAGCCCATCATCGATATTGTTGTCGGTGTTTCTGATTTCAACGATTTATTTTCACTGAATGATGTTCTTTTGGAAAATGGCTTCATCTTCCGAGGACAGGACATCCCGGAGCAGTATCTGTATGTATGCGGTGAGGAAGACTTCAGAACCCATCATATTCATGCTGTGATCTATGATTCGGAGGCGTGGAAAAACTATATCAATATGAGGGATTATCTGAATTGCCATGAGGAAGAAGCGAGGTGCTACTCTGAATTGAAGGAATCTCTCGCAAAGCGTTATCCTGAGGACCGGATAAAATATACAGATTCGAAGCATGAAATAATCCGTGAGATTCTGATGAAAGCACGGAAGTGGCGAGACAGTTAAAGGGGCGGTGATCAATGCGATATTGGGAAGGAGAGGAAAAGGAGGTTGCTTTCCAATGTCACGCAATTTTATTGGTAGTTATGAACCAGGCATGAGATAGCCTGTAAAGAGGATCATGAGTAAGGTGATGGTTACCATGGAAACGATGGTCGTAACAGCTATACCCTTAGATAGAATAGCAGTATCCTCTCCCGTTTTTTCTGCCTGTATCAACGGAAGGTTGCCGACAGGCATCATGGCCATCAGAGAAAAGCCAAGAACCATGGTATCATCGCATCCGAATGCATGGAGCAGGAAGAAGACTATGGTCGGGACAAGAACCATTCTCAATACTATAAAACCCCATAGCCGAAAAACCTTAAAACCTTCAATCACCTTAGATCTGGCGATGGAAACTCCGAGAAGTGTCATGGATAGAAAAACGGTTGCATTTCCTATGTAGGACAAACTGCTGCTGATGATGACCGGAGGTTTATAATCAAACCAGATGATGATCATACTGATGATTGCCATGATCGTGCCGGGACTGATGATTTTCTTCAGATTCATCTTTTCCCGTCCCTCAGAAAGAACGGTTATTCCATGGGTATAGAATAACAGGGCATATACCACATTACAGATCACAACATACAGCATAGCCTTCTCCGGAAGAAGAGCTTTCGTTACCGGAATGCCGATAAATCCTATGTTGGTATAAACGGTCATCATGGTATAAAATCTTCGGTTGTTTTTCTCCGTATGAAGAAGGAAAGGAAGCAGAACCCCCAGAAGCACAAGCGCGACATAGAACAGGAAACCGACCAGGATCGCAGAGAGAAGTTCTTTGTGCCCGGCCGTTACATTTCCGGACAAAGCAGAGGAGAGAATCATGGCAGGATTACAGATATCTATGATGATCGTAGATATCCGCTGCGAAACCGTCTGATCAACCACATTTTTCCTGTAAAGGTAGATTCCTATCGATACAAGGATCATAATGACACACATTTGTTGAAGTACAATGAAACCATTCATAATCTTAATTCTCCTTTTGGAAAAATGTTACTCCTATTATGACAGAAACAGAAGAAAAATAAAATAACAGGAATTGAGCACTGAGCAATAAAGGACATGCTGCCGCTACTCCGGTTCATGTCCTTTTTCTGTTTTTCATCGAATGATACTGTTTTACAAATGAGAAAAATAGTATAATAAACGAATAGAACAATCCGCCCGGCTATAGTCAGGAGAGATTCGGACAGGGTGCATGGAAAATAAGAAAGATAGATGAAAACGATTATAAGGAATACGGTTCGTGGGCGAGGAAAAATACCGCTAACAGTGTTTATCCCTGTTCCATAACCGAAGGCTTCCAGTCGGGAGAGGTTTATGTGAAATGTGGGTTTGTTCAGAACAGGATAAATACGGTTATCAGAAAAAGAGACATTTGACATGGAGGATGCGGCAAGTGTTGAACGATCAGACGAAACGAAAGAAGCGATGTTTAGGAATTCTGCTGATCCTGCTGATCTGCGCTTTCGCAGGCTGCGGGAAGAATAAGGACGAGGGAAGCACATCTGCAGGTCAGCAGGGAGAGGAGACGCCGGAATATACGGAATTCTCCGATCTGAACGGGAAGACCGTATCCATGTTGACGGGAGCCCCCTTCGAGGAACTGGTGAAAAGCAAGGTACCCGATGTGGCGAAGTTTACCACATATAACAACAATCCGGATATGATCCTGGCACTGAAATCCCGGAAGACGGATGCGGCACTTTCGAACAATGCCGTGGGTACCCTGGCGGTGAACCGGAACAAGGGAATCATCCTGTTCCCGCAGAACCTGCAGGACGGTGTCTTCGGGTTTGCCTTTGCTAAGGGGAGCCCCCTCAGAGATGAATGGCAGGCAGCCTATGACAGGATCCCGGAAGAAACGAAGGAGGAACTCTGGAAGAAATGGACCGGTTCGGATGAAGCTGCCAAGACCCTTCCGGAGCAGGACTGGCCGGGGACGAACGGAACCGTGCGGGTTGCTGCCTGCGATACCCTGGAGCCCATGAGCTACGTCGGAGAAGGCGGTGAGCTGAAAGGTTTTGATGTGGAAATGATCCTGCTCCTGGCGAAGGAACTGGATGTTCAGGTGGAATTCACGGGAATGGAATTTGCCGCGATCCTTTCCTCCGTGCAGGCGGATAAGGCTGACATCGGCATCGGATCCATCATAGCGACCGATGAGAGGAGAGAGTCGGTGGACTTTGTGGATTACTATACCGCCGCGTTTGTCCTCATGGTGCGTACCACAGCGGCAGAAACGGAGGAAGCATCCTCCGGCGGTTTCTGGGCCTCCATCGGCGAAAGCTTCGAAAAGACCTTCATCCGTGATGACCGCTGGAAGTTGTTCCTGGAAGGAATCGGAACCACGCTGCTCATCACGATACTGTCCATCCTTTTCGGTACAGTACTGGGCTTCGTGGTGTTTATGCTCTGCCGAAAAGGGAACCGGGTGGCAAATGGAATCGCCGGATTCTGTATCTGGCTTGTTCAGGGAATGCCGGTGGTGGTGCTGCTCATGATCCTTTATTACATCATTTTCAGCGGAGTGGATATCTCCGGGCCCGCCGTATCCATCGTAGGCTTTACGCTGGTATTCGGTGCCGGGGTCTTCGGTATGCTGAAGGTGGGCGTCGGTGCCATAGATAAAGGTCAGACGGAAGCAGCCTATGCCCTGGGATATACGGATCGGCGTGCGTTCTTCCGGGTGGTATTTCCCCAGGCGCTGCCACATTTCATGCCCAGCTATAAGAGATCCATCACCGAACTCATCAAGGCTACGGCCATCGTCGGATATGTTGCGGTACAGGACCTGACGAAAATGGGTGACCTGATCCGAAGCCGTACCTATGAAGCCTTCTTCCCGCTGATCGCGGTGGCTGTTATATATTTCATCCTCGCTGCGGTTCTTACCTGGATCGTGAACCGGATCGAACGCTGTGTCAATCCGAAGAACAGGAAGAAGAGCGCCATGCTGAAGGGGGTGAAGACGAAATGATCGAACTGAAGAATCTAAAGAAAAGCTACGAGAATTCAACACCCCTCACGGACGTAAATGTAGTGATCAACGACGGAGACGTGATCTCCGTGATCGGTCCCTCCGGAGCAGGCAAATCCACGCTGATCCGGTGCATCAATATGCTGGAGCGGCCCACCGGGGGCCAGATCCTTCTGGATGGGGAGGACATCACCGCCCCGGGCTATGACCTTTCACAGGCCAGGCGCAAAATGGGAATGGTATTTCAGTCGTTCAATCTGTTCGGTCATCTGACCGTGATCGAGAATCTGATGCTGGCGCAGATCGATATCCTGAAACGTTCAAAGCAGGAGGCGTATGATAAGGGAATCGAGCTGCTAAGGAGAGTCGGACTATCCGGCAGAGAGTCCCAGTATCCGGATGAGCTTTCCGGAGGACAGAAGCAGAGGGTGGCCATTGCCAGGACTCTGGCTATGGATCCGGACGTGATCCTGCTGGATGAGCCCACAAGCGCACTGGATCCCACCATGGTGGGAGAGGTGCAGGCGGTCATCCGCGATCTGGCAAAGACCGGTAAGACCATGATGATCGTGACGCATGAAATGAGCTTCGCCCGCGCCATCTGCAACCGTGTATTCTATGTGGATGAGGGCGGGATCTATGAGGACGGAACACCGGAGCAGATCTTCGACCATCCGGAGAAGGAACTGACCCGTCGGTTCATCCGCAGACTGAAGGTACTGGAGATCGCCATAGACGGTGACAGATTCGATTATCCGGCGGCTGACGCGGAGATCGACAGATTCTGCTTCCAGAATGATGTTTCACCGCGGATCAAGCAGAGGATCCATCTGGTATTTGAGGAGCTTGTTCAACAGATCCTGCTTCCGGTTCTGAAGGATCCGAAGATCAGGATCACACTGGAGTATTCCGAGAAGGAGAAGCAGGCGGAGATCAGGACTGTGTATAACGGAGAGTCCTTTGATCCGGCGGATACGGAAAATATGCTGTCGTATAAGCTTCTCCAGGGAACGGCGAAGGAGCTGGTTTACTCTGCTGAGAAGGGAGAAGACTATACGAATACATTTATCTGCAGGATCACGGAATAAAATACGAGAAATACGAGAAATACGTGAAATGCGTGAAATGCGTGAAAGACAGAAGAGAGGAGGACGAAGAATGAGGAAGAAATGGCTGTCAAGGTTTCTTGCAGCGGCCCTTTTATCCTTATGTATTTTCCAGTCAGTTGGCAACTGAAATACTACGGAACCAGATGTACTACCTCATAATTACAGTGGGCAACAGTCCGGAAGGGGTAGTACCAGCCGGTGATTCCCGAGCTGACATAGAGATTGGTATTTCCGACCTGATAATCTCCATAAACATACTTCTCACCGAGAAGGTATATAAACTGCAGAGGGAAGAACTGTCCGGCGTGGGAGTGGCCGGAAAGCTGAAGGTCTGCGCCCGTTTCCAGGATATCCTCTTCCAGAAAGGGGTTATGATCCACGGTAAGAAGAAAAGAATCCCGGGAAATGGGTGGAAGTGCAGATACCTTGCAGCGGCTGTCTCCCGCACTGATATCTTCCCGCCCGAGGAGAGTCAGATCGTCTCCGATCTGAACTGTCTTGTCCTGCAGGATCGTGATCCCGTTTGATTCGATGGCAGCGGTTAGTTCCTCAGGAGTATATTTTGCGCCTCCGATATAGTCTCCTTTTCCCTGCCGGTCATGATTTCCGTAGATAAAGTACACAGGAGCAGGGAGTGCTCCCAGCTTCCGGTAGAGGCTTTGCATCTCCTCTGCGGTTGTGTTTTCATCGGTAATATCTCCGCCCAGCAGAACGAAATCCGGTTTCAGCTCGGCAATCTCTGCCAGGGCATTATCCACGGTCTGTTCACTTTGGGCAGATCCGTAATGAAGATCTGATAGAAAAACAAAGGTATATTCGTGAGTCAGCTTTTCCGATGTATAGGTATGCTCCTTCGGTCGGATGATCTGCATATTGACAGTGCCATAGGTAAGATAAGCGATCGTAAGGCACAGGCTGATCACCATCATGCATTTTCCACCGGGGGCCTTCTTCCTGATGAGCCGGAAGATCAGAGCGAAAAGGTCCGTCCATGCATCTGAAAAGAGAGCGATGCTGATTGCCATGGAGAGGTAACCGGTTTTCCAGATCAGGGGGATAGACAGAGCCATGCTGCAGAAGGCAAGCCCAACAGCTAAGAGCATTTTCAGAACAAATGCCGTGATGTAGATCCACACGGCGTTCTTCCGTCGATAAAAACGATCGGCCAGCTGCAGGAGCACGAAGAATGCGATTGTCAGTGCAAACCATAATATGTAGCGGAACGTCGTCATTTCCTGTTACCCCTCTCTTGCTTTATTATTATTCTATGGATCATGTAGAATACCGATTGTATATAGAATTGTATCAGAGTATCGAAGAAAAAGCTACGGAGACAGCGATTATTGATGAGCAGGCTTTTCGTGCATTGTTTCGGCCTGTTCGTGCGGGAAATGAAACAATGCACTTTTTCTATGCTATATAGGGTATTAACCGATAGTATGCGGGAGGGGAAAAACATGAGAAAAAAAGGACAGTTCAGAGTCGTTGCATTCATGCTGATGCTTTCATTGATACTTGGTCTGACGGCATGCAAAGAGAGTCAGGACACAGCCACAGAAAGCGGCCAGACAGAAAGCACGACGGAGAGCACGACGGAGAGCGGACAGAAGAGCGCATCGACGGAGAAAAAAACGGAGGAACAGCCAACATTTACGGGCTGGACCAATACGGATATTGACGGAAATGTGACGTCAGATTCATCTGCAAGACCTCAGGATGATTTTGCTCTTGCCATGAATAAGGACCTGATACTGGAATGCAAGATACCCGAGGGCTACAAAGAGGCCGGAGGGATGTATGACGTGGCTTTTAAGTCGGAGCAGCTTATACTGGATGCCATCAAGGATGAGACCATCACCGGGCATGATGCAGAACTTGTTCGTGATTATTTTAATGTGCAGATGGATTGGGAAAAGCGAGATGCATTGGGGATTGAACCGGCAAGAAAGTATTTTGAGGATATTCAGTCCCTAAACAGTCTGGATGATGTTACGGGGTTTCTGAAGGATATGGACCGGAGCTGGATGTGCCGGAGATTCGTGGAGTTCTATATTAAAACAAGTGCAGAGGATCCAGACCTGAAGGAGGTTCTTCTGTTTGAACCCAGACTCATTTTGGGGGGTGCCGACGAATACAGAAAAGATGAACGCAGTGAAATGGGCAAGCTCTATGATGAGGAAAACCGTGCCAGATGCGCAGTTGTACTTCCGAAGCTTGGCTATACGGATGAGCAGATAGACAGGTTGATCGAACAGGATTATTCCTTTGAGAAGAAACTGGCGAAACATATATTTACGAAAGAAGAAATGCAGGATCCGTCCACGATGGATAAGCAAAACCAGGCCGCAGACCGAAATGCCCTTGCGGAGATGGCAGGGTCATTTCCGCTCATTGAGATCATGGATGGCCTGGGCTATGGTGTTGCTGAACGATATGATGTCCAGAGCACGGATTATGTCCGGGGACTGAGTGAAATCTACACAGAAGATAACCTTGAGGAGATCAAGGCCTGGCTTACTATGAGTGCCGTGATTGGTGTCTGGGATCTGGTGGACAAGGATACTATGGACAGGGTAAATGCGGAGTCCGGCAGGATATTTGGGATAAGCGGATCTAAATCGGATGAACAGATCGCTCTCGGTAATACAAAAAACAACCTGGCGATCCCGCTGGACAATGTATTTATCCAAAAATATTGTACACCGGAAATGAAGGAGGAAATCAGCGGTCTGACAAAGGAAATCATCGATGAATACCGTACCATGCTTGAACATGAGGAATGGTTATCTGAGGAAACAAGAAAGAAAGCGATAGAGAAACTGGATAATATCACGATACGTGCGGTTTATCCCGATGTGGAGATTCATTGGGATGACCTGACACTTGCCGACGATAAAGCGGAAGGCAACGCGCTGGAGACATATGGGACGGTGAGGAAATATCTGGAGAGATACAATCTGAGAACCGTGAACGAAAAACGTGACAGAAAGGCATGGGATCAGTTGCTTATGCCGACCAGTTCTGCAAATGGGGTATATAACATGGATGATAACTCCATAAACATTTGTGCCGGATTTTTGCTGGGAGGATTGTATGATCGTAATTCATCCAGAGAAGAAAAACTGGCAAAAATGGGGCAGGTCATCGGGCATGAGATCAGCCATGCTTTTGATTCCAAGGGATCTCTATATGATAAAAACGGGCACCTGAGTTCCTGGTGGACGGAAGAGGATAGGAAGGCTTTTGATCAGCGGGTTGAGAAACTGATCAAATACTATGACGGACTGACTCCGGTGGAGGGAGTACAGTACAGTGGAACACGGGTTCAGGGTGAAGCCATCGCCGACCTGGGTGCGATGAAGGTTCTTCTGTCCTTGGCCTCAAAGGATCAGGATTTTGATTATGAAAAGTTCTTTAAGGCCGGTGCTTCCTCATGGGCAGTCAAGCGGGTGCAGTCCGAGGAAATAAACAAGGCCCAGACGGATGAACACCCACTGGCCTATCTGAGGGTAAATGTTCCGGTGCAGCAGTTTGAAGAATTCTATAAAACCTTTGATGTAAAGGAAGGTGACGGTATGTATCTGGCACCTGAGGACAGACTGGAGGTTTGGTAGGATGATGATGAAAAGAAATGTGATGAGGTGACAAACGATGATCAAGAATATCGGAATTAAACGACGGATCGCAGCAGTGATCCTTACTGTGGGGATGGTTTTCAGTCCGCTGAGTCTGCAGCTGCCATCCTATGCCGCTCCGGTGGATGAGACAGCGGAGTTTGGTGAGCTGAGTCCTTCTGAAAATACTTCTGAAAAGGCGGAGCAGGGCACTGTCCTTGAAGTGGAGGGTGAGGCTATCGTATGCTTCCGGCAGGAGGAGAAGGCCACCTCACAGAAGGAAGAAGTGGTGAAGGATGCCCAGGAGAAGGAAATCGAAGCGGAGTCCTACGTGGACGAAGCGGAGGCACTTCTGATGGTGGAAAGTCCAGAGGCCGATCTGGCAGCTACGGAAACCGCTTTCGATACCGCTGCCTCTGCCGATACCGCTTCCGATACCGATACTGCTGCCACCGATACCGCTGAAGATTTCGAGAGTGCGGATGATGCGGCACCGGCAAAGGCTCCGAGTGCAGTCTCGGTCTCCGGGGATGAGCGTGATCTGGCTTCGGAACTTCCAGGTGTGATCACGGTGGTTCATTCCGATCATCTTTCTACTGCGGAACTGATCGCGGAGCTGGAGGAGAGAGAGGATGTAATCTACGCCGAGCCGAATTACATTTACAGTCCGAAGGGAGAGGACCTGACGGATGATCAGTGGGGAAACCCGACATCCTCATCCTACGGTATGGGAATAGAGGATTGGAATGCCTATGAGGACGAAAAGCCGAACCCGAAGGTGGACACCTCGGGACTGGTTGTTGCCGTCATTGATACCGGTGTGGATTATAAGCATGAAGATCTTGCCGACGTGATGTGGTCAGACGGTGAGAACTATGAGGAACTGGTGGCACTTGGCGGGGGAAAGTACGGCTATAACGGAACAAAGGAGAATTCCGAGGAGGTCCCTTACAATTCGGCGGATCCTATGGATGATAATAAACACGGAACTCACTGTGCCGGGATCATAGCTGCTGCCTGGAACGGCTACGGTGTCAGTGGCGTAACCTCCGGGGCAAAGATCATGGCGATCAAGGCGTCAAATGAACTGGGCATGTTTTCTACAGATGCTGTCACTCGGTCCTATAATTATATGATCACGGCAAAGAAGGCAGGCGTCAATATCTGTGCCTCCAACAATTCTTACGGGGGAAGTGCAGGTTCTCAGACAGAAATCCTCCTTGTTGCAGAGGCAGGGAAGAACGGGATCGTATGCTGCTTTGCTGCGGGAAATTCGGGTGAGGATCTGGACTATGCCAACAGTAGTGCACCTCTCCGTGAGAGTGTTCCACAGGCGGTTATGGTCGGAGCAAGTAATGCTCTCGGACATATTACCGACTTCTCCAATTACGGAAGAAGAGACGTGGACGTATTTGCGCCCGGTGAAAACATTCTGTCTACGGTTCCCATGGGAACCGGTACGCCGACGGCATCCTCCGGCACATTTATGGATGGGGAGACACCCTGCGATGTGGATTATTCGGAGAAAACCGAGCCCGGTGATGATGTGATGGATATTACACCCGTGGGCGGGACGGAGGCTGCGGTCCAAAATGGAGAGGACGGAAAGAATGTCCTTCATCTGACATCGGAGGATGGAAAATTTTGGCTGAATACGAAGGTCTTCGATGACCTGGATGACCTGAAGGGGGCTTTCTTTCGGGTATATGTGGACGGACAATATTCCGTCTTAATTCAGGCGGGAGAACTGGATACAGAAGGGAATATCGGTGACAGGATCGGTTACACAGAGTTTCAGACGAAAGCGGGCTGGAATGATATCGGCTTTTCATTTTTATCCGAATTTACCGAACGTGCCGGGAAGAAGAATACGGGTGTTGCACTCGCTATCGCTGTTTTACGGGGAGGCGTAACAGATTATGAACTCCTTCATGAGGTGGATATCCGCACCATCCGGTTAACGGAGGAGGGCGGAAACTATGAGCTTATGAACGGAACATCCATGGCAACACCGTATGTTACGGGAGGCGTAGCCGTACTTGCAGCGGCCTTTCCGGGTGATTCTGCTGAGAAGCTGGCTGCAAGAGTCAGGGGAAGTGTTCTCCCTGTGTCCGAGATGGAGGACAAATGTCTCTCCGGAGGAATCTTCCGCCTGGACAAGGCATTGGCAGGTGATACCGCTCCGGTAGTGAAGTTGGCTTCCACAGAGGGAAACTCGGTCAGAGTGAAAGGATTTTTCTTCGGAGAAGATCAGGGAACCATTCGTGTAGGCGGAAAGAACTGCACGGTTTCCTCCTGGTCGGATGAGGAGATCGTTGCAGTGCTGCCGGAGGATATTCCGGATGGAGAAGCAAGAGTCGATATTACCTCCGCAGCCGGACAGAAGGGACATAACTGGTTCAACTATTCCAAGCCGAAGGAGCAGTATGACAGTCTGCCGCTTCCGGGGATTCCCATTTCGGATACCGGGATGTATGTAGTGGATCAGGAAGCAAAAGAGACATATAAGGATTTCTATTACGGAACTCCGTATACGATGACGGCGCTGGGCGGCTCCCTGTATGTGTTCTTTGTCACGGAGAAGAACGGCACGGTGATCTACCGGTATCAGATCACAGATCAAAACTGGGAGAGAATCTATTCCACGGATGAATACAATCCGAAGGGAGCGATTTGTACCTGGAACGGAAAGGTCCTGTTCCTGGCTCAAAATGACGAAAAGAAAACAAATGTGATAGGTGCCCTCGATCCAAAGACAAAGGGAGTGGAATGGACGGTCTATCGTGATGATCTGATCGAGGATGGCGTTCAGATGGTGAATACAGGCGCAGCGATCTACATCCTCGGCGGCAGGGAGCGAACGTGTTTAGATCCTGCGAAGCAGCCGAAGATCACGACACTTCGAAAGCTGGATCCGGAAACCATGAAGATCAGTGTTGTTTCCGGAGAGGATTTCTCCTTCACCGGCGATTATCCGCTGCTTGCGGCCGTTTCAAAGGAAACCTTCTATGCATACGCCAAGAGTGAAACGGACGCATCGGTTGGTTTGGGATTATTTAAGATCACCGTGGATCAGGAAGGTTCAAAAGGCGTGGTCATGGAACCGGTGGAATTCGGCAAGGACGTCGCCGGAGCTTTGGAGGGTTTGTCGATGGACCTGGGATTGTACGGTGTGGCTACAAAACAGGGCTATATCACCCTCGGACCGATCCGGGTGGATGAGGAAGGACGGATCGTGGAGGATAACTTCCTGGTCGGTTACGACGGACAGTCCTTCGTGGCGGAGAAGAAGATCATAAGCCAACGGCCCGTATATATGTTGATCACCACAGGTTATAACGGAAAAGTCTATGTTTTCGGGATGACCAAGGGGACGGATGCCGGATGTACATTTACAGCCATAGATGCTGAAACGATTCCGGTAAATGAAGGAGAGGAGCTGGCTGATCATCGCTGGGATGAAGGAACTGTGACGAAAGCCGCAGCATGTACGAAGAATGGCGTTCGGACCTATACCTGCATCGACTGCGGAAAAACCAAAACCGAAACGATCAAAAAGACCGGACATAAGCCGGTGACCATCCCCGGGGTTCCTGCGACAGAAAAGGCTGCCGGAAAGACCGAGGGAAGGAAATGTTCCGTATGCGGGGCTATTCTTGTGGCACAGAAGACGATTCCGAAGCTCGTTCTTAACGGATGGAAGACGGTCGGCGGGAAGAAATACTACTATGTGAATGATCGGAAGACGGTTGGCTTTAAGATCATTGACGGGAAGAAGTACTACTTCAACAAGAAGGGTGTGATGCAGACCGGCTGGAAGACCATCGACGGGAAGAAGTATTACTTCAACAAGAAGGGCGTGATGAAGACAGGCTGGCTGAAGGACGGAAAGAGCTGGTACTACCTGGGGAAAAAGGGCGTGATGAAGACAGGCTGGCTGAAGGACGGAAAGAACTGGTACTACCTGAAAAAGAACGGCGCGATGAAGACCGGCTGGCTGAAGGACGGAAAGAACTGGTACTACCTGGGGAAGAACGGCGCGATGAAGACCGGCTGGCTGAAGGTCGGAAGGAAATGGTACCACATGGATAAGAAGGGCGTTTGCCTGAACCCATAAAGAAACCTGAGAGGGCGGTCTATACGCAGTGTATAGCCGCCCTTTCTTTTTCTTCACAGCACGGCAAAATATGGAACGTGTGACAAGGTGTGCCAATATGGAACACTTGACGAGGGTTTGTTATGCTATACTGTTTTTATGAGGGTGTATTATGCCTAAAAGCATGTACTCGGCAGACTTTAAAGAGGAGGAGAAGTTCAACGCTGACGGATATCTTGGTTCTAACGAGTGGGCAAGCGGATATAAGGTTGCAAAGGACGGAACCAAGGCAAGTACGGCGAAGTACAGCTGGAATACCACAAAGAAGGGAACACGCTATCAGGATACCAAGGGTAATTATCTGAAGAAGCAGTGG
Organism: Eubacterium sp.; assembly: GCA_024681515.1. Lineage (GTDB taxonomy): Bacteria > Bacillota > Clostridia > Lachnospirales > Lachnospiraceae > Eubacterium_Q. Next base: position 21,028 of record JAILAR010000017.1, read on the forward strand.
GCGACCATCAATGGAAAGAGATATTACTTCAAGGCTACAGGCTACCGGGCTGCAGGCGAATGGCTGAATGGTTATAAGTTCAACAATAACGGAACCCAGACCTATAAGTATAAAGCAGCATGGAAGAAGGGGCTGGTCAAATGGCCAGCCCTTTTTTTGCTGATCAACGCAAGCAGGAGGGGGTTCCCCCTCCTGCTTAATCTATGATATAATAACGATAGTGTTTAAACGGAAGGATACCGCCGGAGCCTGGATGGCGAAACGGCAAAGAAGAGAGAGGGTTAAGATAGTTAAGATAGTTTAGATAGTTAAGATAGTTAAGATAGTCAAGATAGTCAAGAAGATAAAGGAGAAAGCCATGGCAGCACCGGATACAGATCTGGCCAGATTTGTGGCGCGGGAGATCAAAAAATATGAGGGGATCATGGTCCCCATTAAAGCCGGAAATGCGG